>JBMDWZ010000005.1:0-12790 GCA_048594865.1 Beutenbergiaceae bacterium | reverse complement strand
TGAGGAAGAGCAGCCAGATGGCTCCCATCACCCACCCGAACTTGTCCCAGGGGCTCTGCTCGGCAGCAGTGTCAGAAGCGTTGGACGAGTCCTGTGCCTTCATGTCCTTCACCTCTCACCGGTGTCGATGTCTGTCACGATCTTCTCATTAGAGCCGCTCGCGCCCGGGTTGGCAGGTACCAACCCGGGCGCCAGAGCTCTATTGGCGTCCGCGGCTACGGCGCACCAGGAGCACCGCGATGATTGCAAGCACGGTGGTCCAGCTCGCCACGTTCAGCAGCGGGATCCAGATTGGCTCGTGGACCATCTCGCCATCGATCTGAGGCAACCATCCCTCGGTGATTGGGTAACGGGCCAGGGCCGCGTACCCGTACAGCGGGGTGAACTTCGCGATCGCCAGCAGGGTTCCTGATAGCGGCATGAACAGGTTCCCCAGGAAGGCCAGCACCACCGTGGAGGCACCGGCGACGGCAGTGGCCGCCTCGGACCGGATGGCCAGTCCCCAGACCAGTCCCCACAGGGCAAACATCACGGCTCCGGCGATGCTCAGCAGGGCCGTGAGAGCCCAGGCAGTGGCGGTGCCTTCGGCGCCGGTCAGCACACCGAGAAGGTAGATGATGCCGATCGGAAGGACCGTGATGGCCACCGAGACGACGGTCTTGGCGCCCACGTAGGAGGCATCGGGCAGCGGGGTGATGCCGATCTGCCGGCCCCAACCCTGCATCCGCTCCACGGCTGCCTGGCTACCGATACTGGCGGTGGCTACGACCGCGCCGTAGGCGGCCATCGAGACCATCGAGTACATCCGTTGGTTTCCGTTGCCCATCTCGGCGTTGCCGAAGTCCATGGCGACGGCGAAGATGATGAAAAAGAACGCGGGCAGGACGACCATGAAGAACAGGCCGATGTACTCCCGGAACTGGCGGCTGATCTCTAGTCCGATGATCGTGGGGTTCATGCCGACTCCTTCTTCTGCGTCTCGTTGCCGGTCTCTGAGGGCGCTTCACCGGTGAGTGCGATGAAGGCACTCTCCAAATCGGCGGCGCTGATCTCGAGGTTGGTGGCTTTCAGATCTGCCAGCAGGCTCAGTGCGGTGACGTCGGTGTTGCTCGCCCGGATCGACAGCCGCTGGCCCTGACGCTCGGTGTGGGTGACCGTAGGCAGGGCGCGAACCCGCTGTTCGAATGCCTCGGCGGCCTCTGGCAGGTCGACGTGCAGGGTGCGCCCGGAGTTCTGTTCCCGGATCTGGTCGGTGGGGCCATCGGCCACCACCTTGCCGCCGGAAACCATGACGATTCGCTCGGCAAAGTTCTCCGCCTCTTCGAGGTAGTGGGTGGCGAAGATGACGGTGCGGCCACCGGCCGCGTCGGCCTTCATGGTGTCCCAGAACTCGCGGCGGGCGGTGACGTCCATCCCGGCGGTGGGTTCGTCGAGGATCAGCAGGTTTGGGTCGGGCAGCAGCGCGAGGGCAAACCGCAGCCGTTGCTGCTCACCGCCTGAGCACTTGGAGACCCGGCGCTTGGCGATTTTGGTCAGGCCCGCGCGCTGGATCACCTCGTCCACCGGGCGCGGGTTCTTAAACGTGGAGGCGATGTAGCGCACCGTCTCTGCCACGGTCAGATCCCGCAGCAGCCCGCCGGACTGCAGGACCGCGGAGATGTGCCCATCCAGCACGGCTTTGCGCGGGGACTTGCCCATCACACTGGCGCTGCCGGAGTCCTGCTTGGTCAGGCCCAGCACGATGTCCAGCGTGGTGGTCTTGCCCGCGCCGTTGGGACCGAGGAAGGCCACGATCTGCCCCCGTCCAACGGTCAGATCTAGACCGTTGACTGCGGTGACGGTGTCATTGCCGACTTTGAAACTCTTCTTCAGCCCCTTCAGTTCCACGTACTGCGCGTCTGAGGCGGCGGTGGGTGTTGTGTTCATAGGACAACGATCTCGATTTTGACGATGAGCGCCCATCGGGTGGTGTCATGAAGTGTTGATGACAACGGTCATACGAACCGGAGGCGGCGGTGGCGTCTCACTAGGTGTTCCTGCAGGTCACGGCCTTGGCATGAGCAATAGGATCGATGTCATGTTCACCACGCGCCCCCAGTTGCTCGGTACCTTCGGCATGGTCGCTTCCACGCATTGGCTCGCTTCCAGTGCGGGTATGGCGATCCTTGAAGAAGACGGAAACGCCTTCGATGCGGCGGTCGCCGCAGGATTCGTGCTGCACATCGTCGAACCCCACCTCAACGGTGTCGGTGGCGACATGCCGCTCATCGGCCACCAGGCAGACGGGCGCACGTTCGTGCTCTGCGGCCAGGGCACCTCACCGGCCGGCGCCACCGCGCAGGAATACCTGGACCGTGGCGCCGAGCTGATCCCCGGCGTGGGACTGTTGGCCGCCACGGTGCCCGGCACCTTCGGCGCCTGGATGCACACCCTGGCCCGCTACGGCACCAAGTCGCTGCGCGAGGTGCTGCGGTTCGCCATCGACTACGCGCGCAACGGCCACCCGGTGCTCGGCAGCGCCGTGGCGTCCATCAAGAACATGAGCGAGGTCTTCACCGAACACTGGCAGGCCTCGGCGCAGGTGTACCTGCCCGGCGGCAAGCTCCCGGTGCCGGGTGAACTGTTGAAGAACGAGCCGCTCGCCAACACCCTGGAGCGGATCGTCACCGAGGCCGAAGCGGCCAGTAGCGACCGGGCCGAGCAGATCGAGGCGGCCCAGCGGTCCTTCTACTCCGGGTTTGTCGCCGAAGCGATCGATGCCTTCGCCGCCACCGAACAGTGGGACGGGTCCGAGCGCCCCCGCTCGGGCGTGCTCACCGGTGATGACCTGGCCAACTGGGCACCCACCGAGGACGAACCGCAGCTCTTGGAGTTCGGCGGTGCCCAGGTCGCCAAGACCGGTCCCTGGGGGCAGGGCCCGGCGATGCTGCAACAACTCGCGATCCTGGACGCCTTGGACATCGGCTCGGCCGCACCCGGGTCACCGGAGCAGGTACACGCCGTCATCGAGGCAGCCAAGCTCGCCTTCGCTGACCGGGAGGCCTACTACGGCGACCCCAACCATGTGGACGTCCCGATCGATGAACTGTTGAGCGCGCAGTACGCCAGCGAGCGGGCGGCGCTGGTGGGCTCCGATGCGAGCACCGAGTTCCGCCCCGGATCCCCCGGCGGCCGCGAGCCGAAGGTGGCGCAGTACGTCACCGCGGCGTTCGCCGGTGCCGGGGTCGCTCAGGCCCTTGCCGGCGGCGGTGAACCGACCGTCGGCGGGCCGGCCACGGTCGGAAACTCAGAGGTCACCGGTCGCGGTGACACCTGCCACCTGGACATCGTGGACCGGTGGGGCAACGCCGTCTCGGCCACGCCCTCCGGTGGCTGGCTGCAGTCCTCCCCAACGATCCCCGGCCTGGGATTCGCCCTGGGCACCCGCGCCCAGATGTTCTGGACCGAACAGGGGCTTGCCTCCTCGCTGGCCCCTCGCCGTCGGCCCCGCACCACCTTGTCTCCGGGACTCCTGATTCGCGATGGCCGCCCGACGCCGTTCGGTACTCCGGGCGGGGACCAGCAGGATCAGTGGACGGTTCCGTTCCTGGTGAACTACCTGCTGCACGGCATGAATGCCCAGGAAGCGATCGACGCACCGGCGTGGCACACCACCCACCTGCCCTCCTCTTTCCACCCGCGCGGTGCGGTGGTGGCCGGGGTGGACGCCGAATCGCGCCTCGGCGGGGACACTCTGGCTGAGCTCGAGCGCCGCGGACACCGGCTGACCATCACCCAGCCGTGGTCACTGGGCCGGCTCAGCGCCGCGGGTGTGCGGGACGATGGCGTGTTCTTCGCTGCCGCGAACGCCCGCGGAATGCAGGGCTACGCCGTCGGCCGCTGAACCTGTGCGGCCGCGCAGCGTCTAGCGGCTCGCGGGCGCCGCGCCAGTGGAGGACCGCACGATCAACTCCGCGGGAAACTTCAGTTCGGTGTGCGGCACCGGCGCATCGGTCATCGCCGCCACCAGGGAGTCCACGGCCGCGGCGCTGAGCGCCTCGATCGGCTGGCGCAACGTGGTCAGCGGCGGGTCGGTGAACGCCATCAGCGTCGAATCATCAAACCCGATTACCGACACATCCGTTGGCACCTCTAGCCCGCGGCTGCGCGCGGCTCGCACGGCGCCCAACGCCATCAAGTCCGAACCACAGACGACGGCGGTGCAACCGTTGTCGATGAGCGCGCCTGCCGCCCCTTGCCCGCCTTCCACGGTGTACAGGGTGGTGACGATTGGCGGGTCGTCCTCGTGGCAGTGCTGAGCCATCGCGGCCTTGAACCCGTCGCGCTTGTACTGGGAGGGGATGAACCGTTCGGGGCCGATGGCCAACCCGATTCGGGCGTGCCCCTGGGCCCGCAGATGGCGCACGGCTAGGTCCATCGACCCGGCGGCGTCGGTGGCCAGTGCGGGGGCGTCGATGCGTCCGTCGGAGCCGTTGACCAGCACGAACGGCATCCCCAGGTTGATCAGCCGTTGGTACCGGTCGATGGGCGCGAGGGAGTCGGCGTGCAGGCCGGAGACGAAGATCATTCCGTTGGCTTCCTGGGCCAGCAGCATCTCCACGAACTGGTCTTCCATGGTGCCGCCGGGGGACTGGGTGCAGATCACCGGGGTGTACCCGGCGCTGGAAATCCTGGATTCGATCGACTGCGCGAACACCGGGAACACCGGGTTCGCCAGCTCGGGAACGATGACCCCGACCAGGCCGGTGGCGCGGGGACGCAACGTTTCGGGGCGCTCGTAGCCGAGCATGTCCAGGGCAGCCAACACCGCATTGCGGGTGCCCCCAGCGACCTCACGCTTCCCGTTGAGAACGCGTGAAACTGTTGCGGTACTGACCCCGGAATGTTTGGCGACATCGGCGAGCCGAACGCGACTGTTGGTCGAATCCACGGTGATTCCTTCCGATCTAATGCGGATCATCATGCCATGTAATTGTTTGTAACTGCTTGCAAACGCGATACATCTGGCTTACATTGACGCAATGCGCCGGGCACCGCAGCCCTAGCGCCATGATCCACAGGGAGAACAGATGCGACGCAGCATCCTCATCGCAGCAGCGACCGTTACTGCTCTGACACTGGCCGCCTGCGGCCAGAGCGGTGACGACGAGGGAAACGAAGGCACTACCGATCAGGGGCAAGAGTCAGAAGAGACCGATGACGCCGAAGGGGAAGAAGCCCCCGCTGGCGATGGCACCCTGACCATCTGGGTCGATGAGACCCGCAACCAGGCTGTCGCCGATGCCGCAGCCTCATTCGAGTCCGAGACCGGCACCACGGTCGAGATCGTGGAAAAGAACTACGACGACATCCGCAACGACTTCCTGGCCCAAGTCCCCACCGGGGAAGGCCCCGACATCACCGTCGGCGCCCACGACTGGTTGGGTGAGTTGACCGTCAACGGTGTGGTCGCACCCCTGGAGTTGGAAGACAAGGCTGCCGAGTTCGAAGACGTAGCCCTGGAAGCCTTCACCTACGAAGGCCAGGTGTACGCGCTGCCGTACGCGATCGAGAACATCGCGCTGTACCGCAACACCGCACTGACCGACGTGGTGCCCGAAACCTTCGATGAGATGATCACCGCCGGGCAGGATGCGGACGTGGAGTACCCCTTCCTCATGCAGATCAGCGAAGAGGGCGACCCGTACACGATGTACCCGTTCCAAACGTCCTTCGGAGCACCGGTCTTCGAAATGAACGACGACGGCACCTACAGTCCCGAACTGGGCATGGGTGGCGAAGGCGGCGAGGCGTTCGCGGCGTGGCTCGGTGAGCAGGGCGAGAACGGCAACCTCAACACCGCCTGGGAGTACGACATCGTGGTGGAGGCCTTCGCCAACGGCGAGTCCCCCTACCTGGTTGGTGGCCCGTGGATGCTCGGGGAATTCGCGGACCTGGAGCTGTCGATCGAGGCGATCCCTTCAGCGGGTGGCGAGCCTGCTAACCCGTTCAGCGGGGTGCAGGGCTTCTACCTCAGCGCCCAGAGCCAGAACACCATCCTGGCCGCGCAGTTCCTCACCGAGTACATGGCCACCGAGGAAGCACAACTGGCCCTGTACGAGGCCGGTGACCGGACCCCGGCGCTGATCTCCGCGGCCGAGGTTGCCGCCGAAGATCCGATCGCCGCCGGCTTCCGGGAAGTGGGCTTGGATGCCAACCCGATGCCCTCCATCCCCGAGATGGGCGATGTTTGGGCCTTCTGGGGCGTGACCGAGGCTCAGATCCTCGGCGGTGCGGACCCTGCGGGCACCTGGCAGGAGATGGTCACCAACATCGAGTCAGAAATCGGCTGACTTTTACTCGTGGGGTAGGCGCCGCGCAGGGGGTGCGGTGCCTACCCCGCTTCACACGTTGAGGTGTCGATGAACCAGAGCAAGCCCGGCGATGTGGGGTCCACCAACCCCGACGGCGGAACCAATCTGAAGCCCAAAGCGGCGGCCCTGCCCACCACGGCCGCCCACGCCCGGGATTTCCGGCCCGGGTTCGTGGTCAAGCTGATCATCATGGCCGTCATCAACGCCATGGGGATTTACGCCATCTGGCAGGCGTGGCTGGTGGAGTCCTACGTGGTGTTGGGCGCCCTGGCGGTGCTGCTGATCGGCGCCAACTACGTGTACTTCTCCAAGCGCCCACTAGCGCTGAAGTACATCGCACCGGGCTTGGCGTTCCTCATCGTGTTCCAGATCTTCACCATCGGGTACACCGGCTACGTCGCCTTCACCAACTACGGCCAAGGCCACAACTCCACCAAAGCCGACGCGATCGACGCGCTCATGGTGCAAAACGAACGGCGGATCGAGGGATCGGCGGCCTACCCGCTCGTGGTGGTCCGCGACGGCAGCGACCTCGGGTTCGCCATCATCGACGAAGGAACCGTGCGGGTCGGCACCGCCGAGGAACCCCTGCAGGACGCCCCTGACGCCGTGGTTAGCAATGACCGTATCGAAGAGGTGCCGGGCTACGAAGTGCTGCCCATCTCCGAACTCGGCAGCATCCAGCGGGAGGTCACCGACCTGCGGGTGCCGATCAGCGACGACGCCGAAGCCGGGTCGATCCGGACCCAAACCGCGAGCACGGGGTACGTCTACCGCTCGGCACTGATGTACGACGAGGACGCCGACACCATGACCGACGCCGAAACCGGCGTGGTCTACCGGCCCAATGATCGCGGCCAGTTCGAGGCAGAGGACGGCACCACCCTGGCCGTGGGGTGGCGGGTGGTGATCGGCTTTGACAACTTCACCGCTGCGGTCACCGACTCCCGGTACTCCGAACCATTCGTCAAGGTGCTCATCTGGACCGTGGTGTTCGCCGTGGCCTCGGTGGTGTTGACCTTCTTCGTGGGCCTGTTCCTGGCCGTCACCCTCAACGATGACCGGCTCCGGGCGCGCAAGGTGCTGCGGGCGCTGCTGATCCTGCCCTACGCCTTCCCCGCGTTTATGGCATTCCTGCTGTGGCGCGGGATGCTCAATACCGACTTCGGGTTCTTCAACCAGGTGCTCCTGGGCGGCGCCTCGGTGCCCTGGCTGACCGACCCGAACATGGCCCGAATGTCGGTGCTGCTGGTGCAGGTGTGGGTGGGCTTCCCCTACATGTTCCTCATCTGCACCGGTGCGCTGCAGTCGATCCCGTCCGACACCGTGGAGGCCGCGCGAATCGATGGGGCCGGCGCGGTGCGGATCTGGCGCAGCATCACCCTGCCCCTGTTGTTGATCGCGGTGACCCCGCTGCTGATCGCCTCGTTCTCTTTCAACTTCAATAACTTCAACATCATCGAGATGCTCACCGGTGGTGGCCCCAGATTCGCCGACGCCTCGGTGCCGGTGGGCGCCACCGACATCCTCATCACCATGGTGTACCGACTCTCGGGCCTATCGGGTCAGACAGCCACAAACTTCGGGTTGGCCTCGGCACTGTCGATCGTCATCTTCCTCATCGTGGCCACCGTCTCGGTGATCGCCTTCCGCCGGACCCAAGCGCTGGAGGACATCAACTAATGACTACCTCGGTTTCGCGGGTCAATCCGCCCAGTGTGCGCGGCAAACGGTGGTGGCGCGAGGTGGGCTGGCGCTACCTCGTGGCCGCCGTGGCGATCCTGTTCGCCGCTTTCCCGATCGTGTACGTGTTCTCAGCCTCGCTGGCCTCCCGCGGCACCCTCACCGGGTCTAACCGGTTGTTCGGCGAGATTTCAATGAACAACTACCTCGCCCTATTCGACACCCTGTTCTGGCGCTGGTTCGCCAACACCATGGTGATCGGAGTGGTCACCTCGGTGGGCACGGTGCTGATGGGCGCCGCCGCGGCTTACGCCTTCTCCCGATTCCGGTTCAAGGGCCGGCGCACCGGGCTGATGGCGCTCCTGGTGGTGCAGATGTTCCCCCAGCTGTTGGCGTTCGTGGCGGTGTTCCTGCTGCTGCTCACCCTGGGCGAAGTCATCCCGGCGCTCGGCGTGAACTCCCAGATCGCGCTCATCTGCGTGTACCTGGGCGGTGCCCTGGGGGTGAACACGTTCCTCATGTACGGGTTCTTCAACACCGTGCCCCGGGAGCTGGATGAGGCCGCCACCATCGACGGCGCCACCCACGCCCAGACCTACTGGACCATCATTCTGCGCTTGGTCAGCCCGATCTTGGCGGTGGTGGCGTTGCTGTCCTTCATCTCCACGTTCTCCGACTTCCTGCTCGCCAAGCTGATCTTGACCTCCGAGCGGAACTGGACCCTCGCCGTCGGCCTGTATCAGTGGGTCTCAGACCAACTCTCGGCGAACTGGGGACTGTTTGCAGCGGGCGCGACGATCAGCTCGATCCCGGTGATCGTGCTGTTCATCGTGCTGCAGCGTTACATCGTCTCCGGCCTCACCGCCGGTTCGGTGAAGGGGTAACGCGCTACTTAGTCAGTCGGCGGGTGAGGAAAGCGATTCGCGGACGACGGCGTGAGCCGGCTTCGGTTCGAAGTCACCGTTGAAGAGCAGTGCGGCTCCAGTGCCGGGGAAGGCCTGGGGGATCCAGGACTGCTCATCGCGCACACCCCAGAACGTGAAGGAATCACAGCCTGGGGTCTGGCGCGCCGCGTCCACCACCAGGCCGTAGCGGCGGGCCTGTTCGGCGGTATCGGCGTCGCTGAGTTTGCCGTCAGCATCGACCTGGCCGCGGATATCGAGCTCGGTGATCGCGGTACGCAACCCAAGGTCGGCGAACCGTTGCAGGTTCTCCTGCAGATCATCGGGGTGGTCATGGGCCAGATCGAGGTGGGCCTGCAGACCGAACCCGTGGATCGGGACGCCGCGCTGCAGCAAACCTTGGCACAGGTCGTACCAGGCGTCGGATTTGGTGCCGATCTTCTCCACCGAATAGTCGTTGCCGAAGAGCACCGCGGTGGGGTCGGCCTCGTGGGCCCAGTGGAATACGTCGTCGATGATCTGCGGGCCGAGTTGGGCGATCCACAGGTTGCGTTCGGTGCGCAGGGTGCCGTCGTCATCGATGATTTCGTTGACCACGTCCCACTGCTGGATCCGCCCGGCGTAGCGGGACACCACGGTTTGCACGTGCTCCCGGAGCTGGGTGCGCAGTTCCTCATCGGAGTAGGTGCCATCGATGAGCCACTGCGGGTTCTGGTTGTGCCAGAACAAGGTGTGCCCGCGCACGTGCTGCCCGTGCTGCTGCGCAAACTCCACGATTGCATCGGAGGCGGCGAAGTCGTATTCACCTGGTGCCGGTCGCAGCCAGGACCACTTGAGCTGGTTCTCCGGGGTGAGGGAGGAGAACTCCGCGGCGAGCACGTCCCGGTAGCGCTGCTCGTGCACCAGCGGCATCGCGTCCTTGTGGTGTTCCGATCCGTGCACGGCGGCGCCGATCCGAAAGGCCGGGTCGGCAGCCTCGCGCAGGGAAGTGGAGGGGTTCGTCATTGAAATCGTCCGTCTCTGGGTGGGGTGATGGCCCGAGGGTTGTCGGGCCCCGCTAGCTATGCGTGAGGGGCGCTGGCCTAACGGTAGGTGCCCTGCTGCGCCAAACGCTTGGCCGTCTCATATCGATACCAGTTCGAGGAGGCCGGCAGCATGTATAGCACTGGCATCGCGACCAGCACCGCCAGGACGATGAAGTTCATGACGCTCACCTGCTCAAGCATTCCCATGAGCGTGAGCAGCACCGAGAGGAACAGGAAAGAGACAAGAGTCCAGCGGGCTCCGTTCGACCCGCGGAAGGCACCGATCGCGAGGCCTGCGTAAAGGCCGGCGAAGAGGACGAAGATGACGACGACAAAGATGAGGACGCCCATGATCATTTGGCCGACGTCGGGATATCCGGGCAAGGCAATCTGACTCCACATCGAGCCGCCCACGAGGAGCACGACGAGCGGGCCGAGGGCGAAGAGCGCACTGACGAGCCATACCAGGATCGAGGCAATGATCACCGTCATCGGCCGTGCGACCGGGGTCAACGGCGCGCCGTAACCGGGGTATCCCTCGTAGCCGCCGTACCCGGGTGCCTGGCCGTAGCCGCCCTGAGCGTAAGCAGGCGGCGCCTGCTGCGGAACGGGGCTGGCGTACGGGGTCACATCCTGCGCGCCGCCACCGTATCCGGGCTGTTGGCCGTACTGCTGGGTTTGGTCGAACTGGCTGGCTTGGCCGAACTGTTGGGTCTGGCCGTACTGCTGGGTTTGGTCGAACTGACTCGCTTGGCCGAACTGTTGGGTCTGGCTGGCCTGCCCGAACTGTTGGGTCTGGCCGTACTGCTGGGTTTGATCGAACTGGCTGGCCTGCCCGAACTGGCTCGTCGGATCCTGCTGGCTGGCGCCGCCGAAGGCGTGAGTCTGCTCGCCATGGCCGGAGCCGGGTTGGGTCTGGCTCGCTCCGCCGAAGGTCTGATCACCCTGCCCGTATCCCGAGTACGGATCTGAAGCGCCCGGACCGGGCGGCTGAACCCCGGCATAGGGGTTGGAGCCAGCGTTCGGGTCATTGGTGTTCGGGTTATTCATGGTGTCCTCACGTTGCCTTAGCGAACTCCGGTAACCCCCAATGAGGAAGTAATCTGCCGCTGAAAGATCAGGAACAGCACCACCAACGGCGCCAACGCGATCGTCGTGGCTGCCATCACCAAAGTCCAGTTTCCAGCGTACTGCGTCTGCAACGCCGCCGTAGCGACGGTGATGACGTTCCATTCCGGCGCCGGGGCGATGATCAACGGCCACATGAAGTTGTTCCATTGGCTCACGATCGTGATCAACAGCAGCGTCGCCAGAATGGGCCGGTTCATCGGCACCATCACCTGCCACAACCTACGCAACGGTCCTGCGCCGTCGATCGTCGCGGCATCGAGCACGTCGCTGGGGGTGGAGCGGAAGTTCTCCCGCAGCAGGAAGATCGCATACGGCGAGCCGAACATGAACGGCACCACCAGGCCCCAGAACGTGTTCTTCAGGTCTAGCGACGTCATCATCGAATACAGCGGGATGATCGTCACCACCGCCGGGATCATCAGGGTGCTGACGTACACCCAGAAGATCACATCCCGGCCTGGGAAGCGTAACTGGGCAAAGGCGTAGGCAGCCAGGATCGAGGTGAGCATCTGGCCAATCACCAGAACCAGCACCACCTGGGCGGTCACCGCGATCGGCACGATGAAGTCGTACCGGTCCCCAAAGAGGGACACGTAGTTCTCGCCGGTCGCCGGATCGGGCAAGGTCAACGGCCAGGAGGTGTTGAACTGCCTCGGAGTCTTGATCGAGGTGAGGATCGAGAAGATGAACGGCCCGATCATCAACGCCGCCCCGGCGATCAGGAACACGTAGGTAAGTAGGTTTGCCGTCAGTCGCGAGGCCCGCCACGAGGAGCGTGGGCTTCGGCGGGCAGCGGTGGCCGGCGCCCCGACTTCGGGACGCTGCACAGTGGGCACTTCGCGGTTAGTGCTCATGACATGTCATAGGTGATTCGACGGCGGAAGTAGCGCTGCTGAATGAAGGTCACCACTACCAGGATCAAGAACAGGATGACGGCCATCGCCGCGGCGCGGCCCAGGCGCAGGTTGACGAACGCTTCGTTGTAAATCCGGGCAGCGATGACGTCGGTGGCATACCCGGGGCCACCGCCGGTCATCGCATAGACCGTGTCGAAGACTTGGAAGGAGGCGATCACCGAGGTCACGGTGACGAAGAAGGTGGTGGGGCGCAGCAGCGGCAAGGTGATCGACCACAGCGTCCGGGTCTTGGAGGCGCCGTCGAGGGTGGCTGCCTCGTACACCGAAATGGGGATGTGTTGCAGCCCGGCCAGGAAGAACAGCGAAATGTACCCAACACTGGACCAGATCTGCACGAATGCCACCGCCGGAAGCGCCAGGTCGGGGTCGGTGAGCCACTCCACCCGCCGGCCCAGGATCGCGTTCGCCGCACCGGTACTGGGGTCCAACAGCCAGCGCCACACCACGCCCAACGCCAACGGCGCGCACACCCAGGGCAGCACGAACAGCACCCGCATCCACCCGGTTCCGGGCAGTTTGCGGTTGATCGCCACGGCCAGCAGCAGCCCGAGCACAATCGAGGTAGGAATGGCCATCAGCACGAATGTGCCGGTCACCAGCAGCGAATTGGCGAACCTGCCAGAGGTCAGGATGTTGGTGTAGTTGCCCAGGCCCTGGAACGTGGGGTCGGAGATCAGGTCCCACCGGGTCAGGGAGATAGCAAAGACTCCCGCCACGGGTAGCAGCAGGAAAACTCCCACGCCGATGAAGCTCGGAATGAGCAGCAGGTACGCGGTGCG
>JBMDWZ010000049.1:0-4506 GCA_048594865.1 Beutenbergiaceae bacterium | reverse complement strand
GACGACGGCGGAAAAGTCTCGCCTTCAGGCCCACTCGGCCCTCAACGAGCAAGTCAACGCGATGCGCGAATCCTCAGATTCTCTGCGCGTGGAGACGAACCAGTTGGTCACCGCGCTGCGCGCTCCGCAGGTTCGGGGCCGCTGGGGTGAGATCCAGTTGCGGCGCGTGGTCGAGACTGCCGGGATGGTCGAGCACGTGGACTTCGTGGAGCAGGAACGGCTCGACGACGGCGCGTTGCGACCCGACATGTTGGTCAACCTGCCGGGCGATAAGCAGATTGTTGTGGACTCTAAGGTCTCCTTCAACGGCTACCTGGAGGCGATGGAGGCCCGCGATGACGCCACTCGCGCCAACCGGCTCAAGGCCCACGCCCGGCACCTGAAGAGGCACATCGAGGACCTGGACAACAAGTCCTACTGGGAGCACCTGAACGGTGCGCCTGAGTTCACGGTGATGTTCGTGCCCGCTGAGGCGTTCCTCAACGCCGCGCTGGAGCAGGACCCCACGTTGCTGGAGTTCGCGTTCGCCAAGAACGTGGTCATCGCTACCCCGGCCACCCTGGTCGCGCTGCTGCGCACGGTCGGCTACACCTGGCGCCAGGAGCTGCTCGCGGCCGAGGCCCAGCAGGTCTTCACCGTCGGGCGCGAACTGCACAAGCGGCTTGCCACGTTCGGGGAGCACCTGGCGACGGTGTCCAAGCGCCTGAACTCCACGGTGGATGCGTTCAATAAGATGAACGCCTCGCTGGACTCGCGTCTGGTTACCCAGGCCCGGAAGTTCTCCGCCCTGCAGGGCCTGGAGGAGCAGTTGGACGTGCCGCCGCCGCTGGAGGTCCAGGCCGTGGCCGCCCACAAGGATGACCTGTACACCCAGGCTCTGTCCGATGGTGACGGCAAGGATGACGGTGAAGCCCGGCGCCTGCCCGCGTCCTCAACCAACGACACAAGCGCAGACGCAGACGCAGACGATGCTGAAACACAGCGCATGGTCGAGTCCGCTGACGCGGTAGCCCGCCGGGTCTCCGCCTCCGAACGCTCATCAGGTCGCGACGACGACAGCGACCAGGAGCGGGCCTCCGCTTAGCCCGCCCCACCCTGCGCTGACATCGTCAAACTGCCGCCGAGATCGTCACGTTCGTTGACGAACTGAAGGCGCGATTGACTACCTCGGCGGCAGCCAGCGGCAGCGTTCCGGACACCATCCGCCGGGTCCCAGCAACCATCACCGAGCGAGTCAACTTCGTGCCCACTTCGTCAACGCAGTTGACTACCTCGGCGGGAACTTGACGAAGTCGGCGGAGGGGTGCGGGGGCGTCAGGCGGGGGTGACGTTGAGCGCTTTGCGCTTGCCGCGCCCGGGGCGCTCCACCGGGTTGCCGGCGGCCTTAAGTGAGGCACGCAGTTCCCGCGGCAGGGAGAACATCAGGTCCTCGGTCGCCGTGCGAATCTCTTCGACGTCTCCGTAGCCCTTGGTCTCTAGGTGCTCGATGACGTCGCGCACGAGGATCTCGGGAACCGAGGCTCCCGAGGTCAGCCCGACGGTTTGCACGCCGTCGAGCCACTCGTCGTTGAATTCCTTGATGGTGTCGATCCGGTGCGAGGCGCGTGCGCCGGCGTCCAGCGCCACCTCAACCAGTCGGACCGAGTTCGAGGAGTTCGCCGAACCGACCACGATTAGCAGGTCGCACTCCGGTGCAATCTTCTTCACCGAGACCTGGCGGTTCTGGGTGGCGTAGCAAATGTCGTCGCTCGGCGGGTCCTGGAGCGAGGGGAACTTCTCCCGCAGTCGGCGCACGGTTTCCATCGTCTCGTCCACCGACAGGGTGGTCTGTGAGAGCCAAACAACTTTGTCGGGGTCACGCACGGTCACCGAGTCCACCGATTCGGGTCCGTCGACCAGCTGAATGTGGTCCGGCGCTTCACCGGCGGTGCCTTCGACTTCCTCGTGGCCGTCGTGACCGATGAGCAGAATGTCGTAGTCGTCGCGCGCAAAACGCACGGCTTCCTTGTGCACCTTGGTTACCAGAGGGCAGGTGGCGTCGATGGTGTCGAGGTTTCGCTCGGCCGCCTGGGCGTGCACAGCGGGCGAGACGCCGTGGGCTGAGAAGATGACTCGCTCGCCGTGCGGAACCTCATCGGTCTCCTCTACGAAGATCGCTCCACGCTCGGTGAGCGACTCGACCACGAACTTGTTGTGCACGATCTCTTTGCGCACGTACACCGGCGCCCCATAGTGGTCCAGGGCCTTCTCTACGGCTTCGACGGCGCGGTCAACCCCGGCACAGTAACCCCTAGGTGCGGCGAGCAGAATGCGCTTGTTCGCTGAAGAAGTCACGCCCCCAGTCTACGTGCCATAACAAGGTGCACTCGGTGACTTCAAACACGTCGCCCGGTGACCGACTCTTCACGCCGCTCGGCCTTCACGCCCAAAGGCCTCCGCTCGGCCTCCGCTCGGCCTCCACGCCCACGGCACCGCCGCCTTGACGTCGGCAATCCGCCCTAGGCACGATCCTGCCGTCCCGCCGTTTGACCGAGGACCGATACCCGCATCCGATGTCCCAACCATGGGGCAGGCTAGGGGCATGTCCGAACCCTCCGCCCCCCGCGAACTGCCAGCCAAAGCACTGGATACCACCGCTGAACACCCATGGCCGGTCCGCGTCCTTGCAACGAAAATCGCAGACTACGTAGCGCGAATGTCACCGGTCTGGGTCGAGGGACAGATCGTCCAACTCAACAAGCATAACGCCTCCCAGACCGCGTACCTCACGTTGCGTGACTCCGACGTGGACATGTCCCTCAATGTGACGATGCTCAAACGGCTACTCGCCGCGGCGCCCGTAGACGTCGAGGAGGGCTCCCACGTAGTAGTGCACGCCAAGCCCAACTTTTGGACCAAGAAAGGCTCCCTGAGCCTGCGTGCCCAAGACATTCGAGCAATCGGTGTAGGCGAATTGCTCGCCCGGATCGAACACCTCAAGAAGGTCCTGGCAGCCGAGGGCGTGTTCGACGTCGAACGCAGAGTCGCGCTGCCGTTCTTGCCTGGGCGAATCGGATTGATCTGCGGGCGCGACGCCAAGGCCAAACACGATGTGCTGGTCAATGCGCGGGCGCGCTGGGAGCACGTGCACTTTGAGATTCGAGAGGTCGCCGTCCAGGGCCCCAATTGCGTTCCTCAGGTGAAGGGTGCGCTGGCCGAACTCGATGCAGACCCATCGGTGGATGTCATCATCATCGCCCGGGGTGGCGGCTCGGTGGAGGACCTGCTGCCGTTCTCCAACGAGGCCCTGGTCCGCGCGATCAGCGACGCCACCACCCCGGTTGTGTCCGCGATCGGCCACGAGACCGACACCCCGCTGATCGACCTGGTGGCCGACTTCCGTGCCTCCACCCCCACCGCGGCGGCTCGCCGGGTGGTTCCGGACGTGGCTGAGGAGATCCACCAGTTACACGCGGCGCGCGAACGGATGCGCAGGGCACTGACCCGCCGGGTGGACTCAGTGTCAGAACGACTCCACGCCATCCGGCAGCGTCCGGTACTTGCCGATCCCACCGCGATCGTCGCCAGTAAGTGCGATGATTTGCACCGGGCCCGTTCCACGGCGCGCACCGCCCTGCGCCACCAACTGACCCACGCCAGCGGCGAGCTGCAAGCATTGCGCGCGAGCCTTCGGGCGCTCTCACCGCAATCGACGCTGAACCGGGGCTATGCGGTGCTGCGCACCACCGAGGGGCACGTCATCGCCGACGCCGGGCAGGCCGCGGCAGGTCAACGGCTGCACGCGCGCGTGGCCTCGGGCACGTTGGACCTGGACGTGGTCACCGCGCATCCGGCCAGTGCGCACAACGACTCAGCGGACCTGATTGGATAGCCCTGTGACAGATCGACCCGATGTACAGACACTCAGCTATGAACAAGCCCGCGATGAGCTTGTCCAGGTAGTCGCGAGCCTCGAGAACGGTTCGGCGTCCCTGGAGAACTCCCTTGCCCTGTGGGAGCGCGGTGAGGCCTTGGCCGACCGCTGCCAGCAGTGGCTCGATTCGGCGAAGGAGCGCCTCGCCGCCGCCAGCGCCGACCACACCGTCACTATTGAAGACGAACAAGCCGGCGACACCGATGAACCGGGCGGTGGATCATGACCAGCGCGCTAGTCATCGGCGAAGCCCTGGTGGACATTGTTCGCCCTCAGGACGGCGAGGACGCCGAGCACCCGGGCGGCTCGCCCGCGAACGTGGCATTGGGCTTGGCCCGGCTGGGCCGTGAGGTCGCGCTGACCACGTGGATCGGCCAAGACGCCCGGGGCCAACTGCTGCGCGAGCACCTGCAGGGCTCCGGGGTGCAGTTGACCACCGGGTCGGATCAGGCGCAGCGCACCTCCACCGCACTGGCCGAGTTGGACGCCGGCGGCACCGCGCATTACACCTTTGACCTGGACTGGCAGGTGCCGGCCGAACACACCCCGACCGCGGATCACGTGCACGTGGGGTCCATTGCGGCCACCATTCC
>JBMDWZ010000048.1:0-2065 GCA_048594865.1 Beutenbergiaceae bacterium | reverse complement strand
CCCGCCGCAGCCGACCGGGGGGGGGGGGTTGACCCCCGCCCGTGCGGACGGCCGCGGGCCCCGCCCGGCGGCCCTTCCGTCTTTCACCCCCATTCAGGTTTCGCGTTTGCACGCCGAATCAAGTGCGGGTCTAATAGAGTTCAACGAAACGCAAAATCTGGAGATGACGATGACCCCGCGCGCCAGACCTATCACGGCGCTACTTTTCGTTGCGGCCATTGCACTCGCGGGCTGCGGAGGAATCGCGAGCACGGGCCAGCCGGACGGTTCCCCCGAGCCGTTCGAAGCATCTGAGTCCGAGCAGACAACCGAGTCCGAGCCCAGCGAGACCACCGAGGACCCCTCACCGAGTGCGAGTGAAGGGGCGGACGACGGCGAGCCCACCGAGGAGCCCGACGGTTCCGATGGCACGGGGGAGGGTTCGGAGATTCCCGGTAACCCTGGCGGCGCTCAAGAGCTCGCCGATGCCGAACTGCCCGGCGAATCGGTCATGACGTTCTTTACCGAGCCACGGACCGCCAACGTGGTGCGAGTCGCCGCCGGTGACGCCCTGTTCGTCCGAGCCTCACCCGACCCGCGCGCTGCGGAAGTGGGCCAACTGCCGCCCACCGGAGAAGTCGCTCTGGCTGGCCGCGAGCGGCAGATCGATGAAGCCCTGTGGACCGAGGTGCGACTGAACGACGGCGTGGGCTGGGTGAACGTGCGATTCCTCGGATTCCTAGGCGAAAGTCGGGATATCACCAGCGAAGTGGCCAACGTCGGTGCCCGCGAGAACGGTGAAACCCTCGCCGCCGACATCGCGCAGACGTGGCCGGGGCACACCGAAGAAGCCGGTATGCAACGGGTGACCGTGCTGCGAACCGACGATGACCTGCGTTACGTGATCGACGTCGTCGGCTATCGGGATACCTCCATCCGTGGTGAGCGCCTTGATCTGCGGTTCGAGCCTTCCGATGACGGCGTGGAACTGCAGAGCGCGGAATCCACGTGGATCTGTATCCGGGGCGTGGGCGAATCCGGCTTGTGCACCTGAGTGGGCGCGGCCACGTTGATTGCGCCGCCGAGAGCGACTAGTTCATCGTGGCGATCTGGATGAGATTGCCGCAGGTGTCATCGAGGACAGCCACGGTCACTGGGCCCAGGTCGGTTGCCTCTTGGACAAAGGTCACGCCTAAGGACTTGAGGCGCTCGACCTCGCCGTACACGTCATCGACGCCGAACTGAGTAGCCGGAATTCCGTCTGCTACGAGTGCTTCCTTGTAGGGCGGCACCGCTGGGTGGTCTGAGGGTTCCAGGAGCAACTGCACGCCATCGGGGTCCCCTTGGGAGGTGACGGTGAGCCACCGCGCACCATCCATCGGCACGTCGTCCTTGAGGGTGAAGCCGAGGATCTTGGTGTAGAAGTCCAGTGCCTTGGCTTGGTCGTCTACAAAAACGCTTGTGGTGATGATGCGAATCATGACCGATGGTCCTCTCGTTGTTGTGGCCAGCGTGAACTGACCGCGGCTAATGGTGCGGTGTCTAGGTAGTGGAACTTGTAACGGCCTTCGCGTCGGGTCCTCACCAAGCCGGCTTCTTCCAGCAGTGCCAGGTGCTGAGAAATGGCCTGCCGCGAGGAAGCCAGCCCGTGTTTCATTGAGAGTCGGCCGCACACTTCAAACAACGTTTGGCCATCGCGGTCAAGGAGCTCATCGAGAATGATGCGGCGCGTGGCATCGCTCAGAGCCTTGAACAAGACGGCCTGCGAATCCATGGGCCCCACTATAGGCAAGTGTGTACTTGCGTGTCGAGAGGGTGCGTCGGGCCGTGGTTAGCCCCGACCTCTGGCACTGTCGTCGGCCGCGGCTCGCTCCGAACGCGGTGTGCGGAATGTGTTGCCGAAGGCGGCCTTTTCGGTACTGAACGGCGCGCGGTGTACCAAATATGTCGTTAGGGGTGGTGATGAGGGTGCGGATGGGTGCGCGGTGTACCGAATTTGTCGTCCGGGCGTGAGCCGCGGTGCGTGTGGGAGGCTGTCGGAATGGATGAGCAGCGGCGCTTGGTGCGGGTGTCGGCCTATGGGGTG
>JBMDWZ010000047.1:0-18198 GCA_048594865.1 Beutenbergiaceae bacterium | reverse complement strand
GGGTTATCTGGCGATCTTCATCGGCGGGATGGTCGTGGGTCTAGCGCTGTTCATCAAGACCCTGCAGTGGCTCTTGGAGCACCGCCGCGAGGTCACCCTGGTGATCCTCACCGGCGTGGTGCTCGGTGCGCTGCGGGCCCTGTGGCCGTGGCAGACCGAAGACCGTGGACTGCTGGCGCCGGGCGATCAGGTCGGTGCAGCGGCCGCGATGTTCGCCCTGGGAGCGCTGCTGGTACTCGGCCTGTTCTTTGCGGGGCGCCGCCTGGACGCCGCCGGAACCGATGCCGAGCCAGACACCGGCTCAGGCGCTGAATCGGCCGGTTCTAGGGACTAACCCCGCGGGCGGCGCTGAGACACCGGCGGCACAGGAACAAACCGCGGTTCACAAACGCCTCCCGCGCAACCATCGCCCCGCACCGCGGGCAATGCCGATCGCGCGCCGGTCTCACAGGTGGCGCGTTGGGTCCATCCGCTGATGCAGGATCCGGATCACATCCACGTCGCCGGAGCGATCGATATAGAAGATCAAGTGGCTGCCGATCCCGTACCGGCGGTAGCCCGCACGAATCTCATCGCAGGTGTGGCCCCGGTGAGGGTCACCGGCGATGCGCTCAATCGCGGACTGAATCTCGCGCACGTAGGTCTCGACCTGGACCACGTCCCAGCGCTTCTCGGTGTAGTCCCAGATGGACGAGAGGTCGCGCTGCGCGGCCGGGGTGAGACGGTACCGGTTCACTGTTTCTTGGCCGCGACAAACCCGTCGAAGTCGAAGGGCTCCGCCTCTCCGCTCGTCTCGCCAGCAATGAGTGCCGATCGCAGGGCGGCTAACTGCGTCTCCTGGTCCTCCAGCAACCGGAGTCCGGCCCGAACGACCTCACTGGCAGACCGGTAGCGACCCGAGGAGACCTCCCGGGACAAGAAGTCCATGAAGTGGTCGTCCAGGCTGATCGACGTGTTCTGAGCCATCCCGCCACGATACCAACTATTGGTACTTTGCTCGTAGCTTGTCGCCAATAACTATTGAGGTGGAGCGTTCCCCAGGGCTGAATCGGCCGGTTCTAGGGACTAACCCCGCGGGCGGCGCTGACACCGGCGGCACAGGAACGAGCTGCGGTTCATAAAGGCCTCGCGCACAATCATCGCCCCGCACCGCGGGCAATGCCGATCGCGCTGACCGTAGACCGCTAAGGACCTATCGAAGTACCCCGAGGCGCCGTTGACGTTGACGTACAGGGCATCGAAGCTCGTGCCGCCCTGCTCCAACGCCTGGCTCATCACCGCAGTCGCGGCATCCAGCACGGCGTCCAGTTGTGCCCCGCGCATCTTGTGGGTGTCGCGGCGGTAGTGCACGCGTGCGCGCCACAGGGCCTCATCGGCGTAGATGTTTCCGATGCCGGAGATCACGGTCTGATCCAGGAGCACTCGCTTGATCTCACGGTGACTGGCGCGCATTCGGCGGCGAAGCGCCGCCCGCCCGGGAGTGCCCGCGGCGTACACCGGGTCCAGGAGGTCGCGGGCGATGTGCGCCACCGGGAACGGAACGCTGGATAGCGGCACCAGCTGGTCGGGTAACTCCCCCTCGTTCAACCCTGTAGACCGCGACGCACCCCAATACCCGCCCGGCAGTCCATCAAGGGTGGGCACCAGTTCGGCCACCTGCAGGTACCCAAAGGTCCGCTGATCCACGAACCACACCTGCGACCCATCGGTCATCGTGATCCGCACCCGCAGATGCTTATGCTCGCCCCCGGGATTTGAGCGCACCAATAGTTGGCCGCTCATGCCCAGGTGAGCTAACAGCGCGTGGTCCAACGGTTCGCCGTCGGACCCTTCCAGGATCAACCAGCAGAACTTACCGCGCCGCACCGCGGCCCGGATCCGGGCGCCGAGGAGCAGGTCCGCGAACGCACCGGGACCGCCCGCCTGCCCGCGGACGGCTCGCTCGCGGTACACCTGCACGCCCGCGATCGTTCGTCCGAGTACGTGATCGGCGAGACCGGCTCGGACGGTCTCAACCTCGGGCAGTTCAGGCACGTGCCACCTTTCGATTCACCACGCTCATTGCTGCTCTGGTGGGTATGCCTCGAGCAGGGCGCGGTGCGCCTGTTGGGCCGCGAGCTGCTCGGCGATCTTCTTGGACCGGCCGGTCCCTCGGCCCCAGGTCTTACCCCCGAGCACCAGGTCGGCGGTGAAGATCCGTTCGTGATCTGGCCCTTGGCCATCGACGTCGTAGGTGGCAGCGCCCAGTCCGAGCTTTGCCCCCATCTCCTGGACCGAGGTTTTCCAGTCCAGGCCGGCGCCGAGGTCGGCGGCTGCGGCCAGGTTCGTGCCCACCACTCGGTGCACCACCGTACGGGTGGTCTCCAGACCGTGCGTCAGATAGATGGCCCCCAGAACCGCTTCGAGGGTGTCGGACAGGATCGAGTCTTTGTCCGCACCGCCGGTGGCGATCTCGCCCTTGCCCAACAGGATGTACTGGCCCAGATTCAACTCGCGGGCCGAGACCGCCAGCGCCCGCTGAGAGACCGTAGCGGCCCGCATTTTGGCCAGGTCCCCTTCGGCTACGTCGCTGTGGGTGCGGTACAGGTGCTCGGTGACGATGACGCCCAGCACCGAGTCGCCGAGGAATTCCAGGCGCTCGTTGGTCGGGATCCCGCCAGCCTCGTGCGCGAAGGACCGGTGGGTCAATGCCAGAACCAACATGTCCGGGTCCAGGTCCACCCCAAGCGCCTGCTCCAACGCCTTGGCGGCATCAGTCATCGGCGCCGCCATCTGGTCCAGCGGCCCGGCTGGACTGAGCAGCCTGCACCGATTCATCAGCCGGCACCTGCTCATCGGCCGCCACCTGCTCATCGGCCGGCACCTGCTCGTCGGCTAGCACCGAGCCTTCCTCGCCCTTGTCCGAGGATCCCGCCAACGCGGCCAGCGCGGACCACCGTGGGTCGAGCTGCTCGTGCGCGTGGCCTGGCTCGGCGTCATCAAGGCGCACCCCGCACTCGGGGCACAGGCCGCCGCAGGTAGGCGAGCACAACGGCCTAAACGGCAGCGCGGTCACCAACGCGTCGATGACGGTGGCCTCCAGATCGAGGTCCTCGCCGTCGAGTTCCGGGAGCGGCTCGGACTCCTCATCGTCCTGCACCTGCGGCTGCTTGCCGGGGTAGGCGAACAGTTCGGTGATATCCACCTCAAGCTCGGCGTTGACTTCGTTCAGGCAGCGCACGCACTCACCGATGGACGCGGCACTGGCGACCCCTGTGACCAGCACGCCTTCCATCACCGACTCAAGCTGGAGGTCCAACTCGATCGGCGAGTCCGCCGGCACCGCGATTACCTGGTTACCCAGGTCATGATCGCAGGTCGCGGTGACCTCGATCTGGCGCATTGCCCCCGGGCCACGTCCAAGCTCGCGGGTGCTTAGAACAAATGGGGAGTCGGTCATCAGGCGTTGTCCTTCTGGTCTTCGTTGGTGCTGGTTCCCACGGTTCCTACGCGGGAGCGTGCTCGTTCGCTGAGCCTGGCGCGCCCTGCGGCGACTTGGCTATTGATCGCGCCCAGGTCGATTTCAAACTTGGCGAGTTGGCGGTCGCAGTAGTCATCGGCATCGCGCGCTAGTTCCTCGGCGGCGTCTTGTGCGTCGGCGATGATGCCCTTGGCTTTCGCCTTGGCCTTGGCCACAACCTCCTGCTCGGAGACCAGATGCTCGGCTCGGCGGTGGGCGCCCTCGACGATCTCGTCGGCTTGAGAGCGCGCGCCCTCGAGCACGGCGTCGGCGTCGGCCATAACCTTGTCGGCCTGAGAGATCTGTGCCGGTAGCACGTCCTTGGCCGAGTTGATCAGTTCCAGGGCCTCGGCGCGGTTAACAATCGCGGAGGCGGACATCGGCATCGATCGCGCGTTGGTGAGCACCTCGCCGAGTTCGTCAAGAATCGCAACCAGGGACGCTCCGGCGTCAAGGTGATCGGTCATCGTTGCTCCTTTCCGGGTGCTTGGGTATCAAATGCACGGTAGACCGCATCGGCCACCGCTGGTGGGACCAAATCGGTGATGTCTCCCCCATATCGGGCCACATCTTTGACCATGGAGGAGGAAATGTGGTTCAGCGCCGGGTCCGGAATGATGAAGGTGGTCTCCACCCCCGAAAGGTGACGATTCATTGAGGCCATCGGGTATTCGGCGTCAAAGTCGGCACCGTTTCGCAGGCCCTTGACGATTCCGCTGGCACCGACCTCGCGGCACAGGTCCACAAGCAGGCCGTCCATCGCGACCACGCTGACACCGTGCGTGCCTGCCAGCGCATCCTCAATCAGTCCCACCCGTTGCTGCGGTGTCAGTAACGCACGCTTTGAGGCATTGATTCCCACGGCCACAATGACGTGGTCAAACAGACTGCGGGCGCGGGACACGATGTCGAGGTGCCCCAGGGTCACCGGGTCGAACGACCCCGGGCACACGGCGATCCGTCCACTTGCTGAGGGCGCGGGTGTAGATGTCACATCCGCTAACGTACCGGGCCAACTGTGTGGTGACATCACCGCTATGATGTAAGCGTTTGCACTGTGACGTTTCTACACAATACCGATAGCGTCGACGGCGAGCACAGGTAGACCCAGCCGGTAGCCAATCGAGGTAACTCCCTAGGTATGTCCAGTCCAGCACCCGACCGCAACGCTCTGCGACTCGCCAGCAACGATGACGTCGCGGTGGCCACTGCGCCCCTGCAGCCGGGCACGGTGGTCCAGTTCGGCCAAGACCAAGATCACTGCGGAGTCACCGCCCGTGACGAGATCCCCACCGGCCACAAGGTCGCACTCGCTGAGATCGCGGTGGGCGCCCAAATCCTCAAGTACGGGCAGTCCATCGGCCTGGCCACCTGCGTCATCCAAGCCGGCGAACACGTGCACTCCCACAACGTCCAGATGGATGACGGGGAACGCGAGCATGAGTTCGGCACCGCACGAGTGCGGCCCAGCGCACCCGCCGATGTGGATCGGACGTTCATGGGGTATCACCGGCCCGATGGTCGGGTCGCAACCCGCAACTTCGTGGGCGTCATCACCTCGGTGAACTGCTCGGTCTCGACGGCAAAGATGATCGCCGACCAGTTCAAGGGCCCAGACGCTCTGGCGCAGTTCGACGACGTCGACGGCGTCATGGCGATCACTCACCAAAGCGGATGCGGGCTGGTCCCGGATTCCGAGGGCGGGCAACTGCTCCTGCGCACCCTGCGGGGATACGCCAAGCACCCGAACTTCGGCGGGCTGCTGGTACTCGGGCTGGGATGCGAAATGATCGGGGTCCAGGCCCTAACGCAAAGCCTGGGACTGTCCACGGGCACCTACGTGGAGTCGATGACGATCCAAGAGCTGGGTGGAATCCGCGCCACGGTGCGCGCCGGTGTCGAGCGGATCCGCGAGATGCTGCCACGGGTCAATGAGGCCACGCGAGAGCGTGCCGATGCCAGCTCGCTGGTGCTGGGACTGAACTGCGGCGGTTCCGACGGGTACTCAGGTATCACCGCAAACCCCGCGCTCGGTGTGGCCTCGGACTGGCTGGTGGCGATGGGCGGCACCTCGGTACTGGCCGAGACCCCCGAGGTGTACGGCGCCGAGCACCTGCTCACCAGCCGGGCTGTGAGCCCGCAGGTGGGCCGCAAACTCCTGGAGCGGATCGATTGGTGGAAGGACTACACCGCCGCCGGACAGGGCACGTTGGACAACAACCCCTCCCCCGGCAACAAGGCCGGCGGCCTGACCACCATCCTGGAAAAGTCTCTGGGCGCGGTGGCCAAGGGCGGTAGCGCCGAGCTGAGCGCGGTCTATGAGTACGCCGAACAGATCGACACCACCGGATTCACCTTCATGGACACCCCCGGATACGACCCGGTCTCGGTGACCGGGCTCGTCGCCGGTGGTGCGAACCTGGTGTGCTTCACTACCGGGCGCGGATCGGTTCTAGGAAGCAAACCGGCCCCGTGCATCAAGGTCGCCACCAACACTGCGATGTATGAGCGGATGTCTGAGGACATGGACCTCAACGCCGGGCGAATCGTGGACGGCACGGCCACCATGGATGCCGTTGCCCGGGAACTGTTCGCGCTGATCCTGCGCGTCGCCTCCGGTGAGCAGTCCGTGAGCGAGGAGTTGGACCTCGGGCAGGATGAGTTCATCCCCTGGCACATCGGCGCCGTCACGTGACATCCACGCGCCACCTCCATCGGACCATCAACTTGACCCCAATGCCACAAGGATTGACCATTCGTGACTAGCACCACCCAGCCATCGACCCACCCGGTGGATCTCGCCGTCGAAGGCTACGCCGTCGCCCGCTACGAAACCGGGGACACCCTCGACTCAGACCTTTCTCCCCGCCCTTACCTGCACCCGGTGCGCGCGCGCAGCGGCGTGGTGATGACCGAGGTCGAGCCGGCAGATCACCGGCACCATTACGGGGTCTCCAACGCGATCGCCGACATTAATGGCACCACCTACTGGGGCGGCGCGAGCTACGTGCACCCGCAGGGTTACACCATGCTGCCCAACCAGGGGCGGCAGGAGATCCTGCGCAGCACCGCGACGCCGGAGTCGGTGAGCGAGCGGCTCTCCTGGGTCGACGAACATGGGCAGCACCAGCTCACCGAGGACCGGCTGATCACTGCCAGCTCCGTGAGTGCTGACGCCTGGGCCCTACGTTGGCACTCGACCCTGATCGCCGACGCCGGCGACCTCGCCCTCGGCTCGCCCGCGACCCGGGGACGCACCGGCGCGGGTTACGGTGGGTTGTTCTGGCGCCTGTCCCCCGAATCGATCCAAACCCGGGTGGTAGTGCCCGACGGCGAGGGCGAGTCGGCCGCGCACGGTTCGGTGAGTCCGTGGCTGCTGCTGGAGCAGGAGCGGGCCGGGGCCACGGTGGCTGTGCTACTGGTTCAGGGCGAAGACCTGCTGCCTTGGTTTGTGCGGATCGAAGGCTATGTCGGCGCCGGGCCCGCCGTGGCGTGGGCGGATCACCACCACGTTCCCAAGGGCTCGGAGTACCGGATGAGCCTCGCCGGCGTCATTCTGGACAATCCCCGCGGGCTAGCTGAGGTCGATGCCATCGCCCGTGCCCAACGTGAACTGCTGAAGGAGCACAAGTGAGCACGTCTATCGCCGTGGTCGGCGCCCGGGGTTTTGGCCGCTACCACCTGACCGCGATCGCGGACTTGGCTAACCGCGGGATTGCCCACCTGGCCGCCGTCGTCGATCCACTCGGGATCGATGAGGTTCCGAACATCCCCGACGCCACCCCCACGTTCGCCAGCCTCGAAGAGATGCTCGCCAGCGTTGTTCCCGACGTCACGGTGATCGCTACCCCGATCCACACCCACCTCCCGCTCGCGACCCTGGCCATGGAGGCCGGCAGCGACGTGTTGGTGGAAAAGCCGACGACGGCGAGCCTGGCCGAGTTCGAGGAGTTGCTGGCCGCGTGCGAGCGCACCGGACGGGTGGCCCAGGTGGGATTCCAGTCCTTCGGGTCCCAAGCCTTCGCCGAAATCGACCGGCGAATCGCTTCAGGGTCGATCGGCGCCGTGCACGGGATCGGTGCCCTGGGCACGTGGATCAGGGCTACCAGCTACTACGACCGGGCACGGTGGGCGGGCAAACGCCAACTCGATGGCCGCGAGGTGGTCGACGGCGTGGTTACCAATCCTTTGGCACACTCGGTGGCTACGGCGCTTCGGATCGCCGGGGCGCACACCGTGGCGGACGTGAGCGAGGTGGTCACCGACCTGTATCACGCGCACGACATCGAGGCAGATGACACCTCCGCCGTGCGGATTCACACCACAAAGGGCATCACGATCAGCCTCGGCCTGACATTGGCCGCTTCGATCAACCAATCCCCCACCGTGACCGTGTACGGCAGCAAGGCGAACCTGGTGCTGCGCTACACCGAGGATGTGTTGGACGTGGAGGTGGACGGCGAGGTCCGCGAAACCGAGCGCTTCGGACGCACGGGACTGCTGGAGAACCTCATCGAGCACCTCACCGTTGGCACGCCCCTGGTGGCCGCGGTGCAAGACTCCGGTGCCTTCATGGCCGTGCTCGAGGCGGTTCGAACCGCGCCGGACCCTGCGCAGATCGCGCCGGCCTACCTGCACTGGCTGGACGACGACCACGGCAATCACCCGGTGGTGATCGATGTTGAGCATTGGTGCGAGCAGGTAGCGCGCACCGGGCAGACGTTCACCGAACTGGGTGCGCCCTGGACCCGCGCCAGCGCGTAGCACCTTAGTGCGTGGCGGGCGCAGGTTGCGTCGGCGACTGGACCTGGGCCCGTCGCCCGACCTGATCCCGGCGTTCAGTCGCGACCGCGAGCCAGATGAGCCCCGCGGCCAAAACCACGCCATGGGCGATGCGACCGGGGCCCGGAAGGAAGAACTGGGGCAGGTAGGTCACCAGGCCGATCCCGGTCAGCAATGCAGGCAGCCGGGCGGGAGTGCGCCACTGTCGCACGGCGATAAGTACGCCCGAAACGGCGACCAGAACTAGCCCCAGCCCGAAGGTCACCATCGGCACCGGGGCGTACCTGGTCTGTTCGGCGATCTGGTCAATGAGGGCGGGATCGCCGATCTGGGCCCCATGGACACCCAGCGCCTGCAAGCCGAAGGTCTCGGCGCCGAAGTACGGCAGCACCAAGGCCACGCCAAGCGCCGTGATCAGGTGATTGACACGAAGCGACCCGCGCAGTGCCGACACCCCCGCGACCAGCAGAACAAATCCGGCCATTCCGGCCAGGTGTGCGATGAGCCAAGGGGTCGAGGCGAAGGTCTCGGCCCCGGCTAGACCGGTTTCGGGACTGTAGGGACGCAGGATGGGGAAAAGTGCGAAGAAGACGCCGGATGCAGCCAAGGCGATGACTCCGGGCAATCGGGACATGATGTTCTCTTTTCTCAAGTGTGAGCACTGCTCTCTGTTCTCAATGCCCTGAAGGTAGGCCCTCGGACGCGTAAAAGCAAGAGCGGTGCTCACATTCGTGACAATTGATCGCAGGTGCGGCAGGGTGGGCTCATGAGTTCGACGTTGACGCCTCGGGCACGGGCCCGCCGGGAAGCCATTGCGCAGATCAAGGAACTCGCCTTGGCTCAACTCGCCCACCAGGGTGCGGGCGAGTTGTCGCTGCGGGCCATCGCGAGGGAGCTCGGCATGGTGTCTTCGGGGATCTACCGCTACTTCCCCAGCAGGGACGCACTCCTGACAGCCTTAATCATCGACGCCTACACAGACTTGGCAACCGCGATACGCGAATCCGGAGCTTCGGCGTCCAACGACCAGCGAGCCTTCGCCGCTTGCGCGGAGTTCAGGCGGTGGGCGCTGACATCTCCGCACCGGTTTCACCTGATCTACGGCACGCCGGTTCCGGGCTATGCCGCCCCGACCGAGACGATCGAGCCCGCCGGGGAGGTGTTCTTTGCGCTCGTGCAGGCCCTGGGTGAGCCCGCGGGCACGAGTGGCACACCGGACTCCCCAGCGCTACCGCCTGAGCTCGGTGCCCTGGCCGAGCAGTCCGCCGCTCATGTGGGCGAGGGGATCAGCCCGCGGCGGCTGGTGCGATCGGTGGAGCTGCTCTCCCAGATCATCGGGCTCCTGCACGCCGAGCTGGGCGGCCACCTCGTGGGGACGTTCACGCCCGCCGAGCCGTTGTTTGACCATGCCGTCCGCGAGGCCATCGCGCGCCTGGACAGCTGAGGGCGGTCATCCAAGCGGGACTCTGTCCTCGGAGAATCGCAGTCGCTAGGTGGGTGCTCGACATCAGGCCATCGCTCTCACGACCGGCCCAGGCATCGCCAAGACTGGATGCGTGATCGTCACCGATGAGCACGCCGCGGTCAAACGGAAACGCTGAACCTCGCGAAGTACACCGTGCTCTCCCCATACTTTCGGGAGTCGATCAGGTCCAGTTCAGTGGGCCACTGCGGCTCCGGGGACCGGGAGGAGCGTTCCAGTACCACCATCGCTTCGGGCGCCAACCATCGGCCATCAACCAGCGCGGCGAGCATCGCCCCGGGGTCGGGCAGGTCGTACGGCGGATCAGCGAAGACCAGGTCGAACTGCTGCGAAGCGGGCGTACGGCTCAGGAACTTCTCCACCCTGGCGCCCACCACCGTGACTCGCCCACCCATGCCCAAGGTGGCGGCGTTAGCGCGGCAAATGTTCTGGGCTGCCCGCGCGAACTCCACCAGGACGGCTTCGGCCGCGCCGCGGCTGAGGGCCTCGAGCGCTAGCGCGCCCGAACCAGCGAAGAGATCGAGCACCCGCGCACCATCGACGTCACCGCCGTGCTGGAGTTTGGAGAACAACGCTTCGCGGACTCGATCGGATGTTGGCCGGGTCCCAGACGGTGGCACCTCGATCCGGCGACCACCGTGCTCCCCGGAGATGATCCGTGTCATGAGGACCCCGCCGTGTTCTTGGGTTGAGCTGCAGAGTCACCAGACGATACGTAGCAACCGATCGCAAGGGCCAGCAAAGTGGTGGCCAACTGGCTGAACATCACTGTGCTGTTGACACCGGTGATGGTGGCGGCAATGAAGATCGGGATCAGGCACAGCACCACGATGTCCGGCCCCTTGGAGAACGCACCGATCACCCCTGGAGGCATCGGGCCAGCCGGCCCGGGAACCAACGGTTTGGACCAGTCCGGCGGACGGCGGTACGCAGCCCGCACCACCCCGGCGGCGAATGTCGGGGCACCGAGTGCACCCAGCGCCAACCAGCCCCACAAGTCCCCCGAGGTCCACCCCCAGACTCCGAAGATCCCCAGGCACCAGGGCAGCATCACCGCTAGCGGCCAGATCGCGCGGACCCGGCGCACTGCCCCGGCAGCGATGGGAAATACCCGGTCCAACACCGGCGCCACATCGGCCTGCCGAGCACCGTGACCGGTGGCCAAAGCGGCGATGTACCCACCGGCTACGATGCCCACCAGGCACAGGCCCACCGACCATCCGGCAGCGAGTGGGATCAACGCGATCGCTGCCCCAACGCCCACCTGGATGACGTGCCGGGGGCTGCGCATCATCGTCAGCGCATCGCCGGCCAGCAAGGCCGTGACGGGGCCTCGGACAAGCGAAAACGAACGCGAGGAGCGGCGCGGAGCGGACGTCGTCGGCGAAGAGAGCGCGCGGCCGAGTTCGCGGGTGTCCAGCGATAACACCGAGCCGGCAGCGTGTCCGGTGACGGCCCCGCGAACCTTCAGTTCGTATGCCGAAATCGCGTCGAGGTTGCGACCGGTCCACCACCCCAGCACCACCAGTGCGATGAGCAGCAAGACGGCCAACACCACCAGTGCCGGGACCAGTGGATATGGCGCTGGTCGAACCAGGACGACGGCTAGTGCCAACAGCGGCCCGACCACCGTCATCACGTCTCCGGCCAGGATCAGGCGCGGGGAACGGGACTGGCGCGCGGTGCCCAACCTGATCTGCCGAACGATGCTCACCATCACCGCGTTCGCCCCGAGCAGGACACCGGTAATCACGGTGAGAATGATGAGATCGGCGCCCCCGGCCAGAGCCCCGGCGGCGGCACCAAAAGCCAACCCGAACACGCTGGCAATAACCGGGAGCGCCGCCCAGCGCGGTCGCAGCAAACCACCGCGGTCCGCCGGCATCGGCAGCCACCAGGTGGCGTGCCCGGCGCCCAGTGACATCGGCCCCAGCCGGGCGAAGAGTCCCAGCAGCACGCCCGCGCTCAGGACCAATGCGGCAACGACCAGCCAGCCGGGGTCCACCGGGGTTCCGCCGAGCGGGGTGCGCTGATCGGTCTGGGCCCCGAGAGTTTGCGCGGTACCGATCACGATCAGCCAGGCGATCCCGCCGGAAACCAAGATGGAGTAGATCTCGCCGATCACGTCGGCGATCGACCCACCACCGTGAGCCTCGGTTGCCTCCCGGGTGAGTTTGCGCAGAGCCCGCCCAGACAACGCCTCACTAGGCGGCTCGGGCCACGGTTGGCTCGCTGCGCCGTCGCCGGCCTCGTCGCGTTCCGATGTCACAGTGACTCGATCGCGCGAACGGCTTCATCGGTAGACGTGCGCTTGACCGAGTCTTCGCGCAGCACCAAGGCTGAGGTCGCGGCCTTGCCCACCAACAATGGATCGTGGCTCGCCATCACGATCGTGGTGCCAGCCCGGCGTTCATTGATCAGCCTCGTTGCCAGCCGGTCACGCATACCGGCGTCCAGGCGTTGCTCGGGCTCATCGAGCACCAGCAACCGCCGCGGGCGCACAAAGGCCGCCGCCAGCAGCAGGCGGCGCCGCTGCCCCGAAGACAACGCCGAGGGCAGTGCGTCCTGTCTGGCGTCCAGACCGAACTCCTGCACCATCTCGCTGACGAGCGAGGAAACCCCGCTCATCCCGTGCCCGCGTGCGGTCAGCAGCAAGTGTTCGCGGACCGTGAGCGCGGGCAGGTAGGAGTCCTCATCGAGCAGGATCGCGGTGTAGGCACGAAACCAGGCTGCGCGTTCATCGATGGGCCGGCCAAAGGTGAACACCTCACCCGACAGCGGCGGCAGCAGTCCCACCAACGCACGCAGCACGGTGGTCTTTCCGGTGCCGTTGGCGCCGATGATCGCCAGGGACTCTCCGGCGGCCACGGTCACGTTGATCGGAGGGCACACCGCACTGTCGGGCCCGGCGTACCCGACCGATAGCGACTTGGCCCGAACTATCTCAACCTTGCCGGTGCCGGAGGCCTTCGTTTGGCCAGCTCTGCTAGGCACGGTCCAGGTACTCCTCGCGGTCGGGGTCGATGAGGCCGGCGATCGCGGTGATCAGTTCCGGGTGCTGCACCAGATTAGGGTCAGATTCGATGAGCTCGCGAGCATCGGCACGTGCATCGGCGATGATGTCGCGGTCGGTGATGACGCGCAGCAGCTTCAGCGAACGCGTTCGTCCCGACTGCGCCGCACCGAGAATGTCCCCTTCTTTGCGCGCCTTGAGGTCTTCCTCGGCGAGCACAAAACCGTCGGTGGTGCTGGCCATGATTTGCAGCCGCTCCAACGCCTCGGTTCCGGGCTCGGCTCCAGAGACCAACAGGCACACGCCGGGTTCGCTGCCTCGCCCGATTCGGCCACGGAGCTGGTGCAGTTGGGACAGACCGAACCGGTCGGCGTCCAAGACCACCATCACCGTCGCTTCGGGGACGTCCACCCCGACCTCCACCACGGTGGTGGTCACGAGCACCGGGGTATCACCGCGGGCGAAGGAACTCATCACTGATTCCTTCTCTGCCGGTGGCAGCTGCCCGTGTAACACCCCCAACGGCACCTGGGATAGCGGCCCGGATTCGGCCAACGCCCTCGCAACCTCCACCACGCTACTGACCTGTTCATCGGACCCCACGGGATGCGAACGTTGCCCAGCCTGCGGCGCATCGAGAAGGACGGTCCCCTCCTCACTGTCGGTTGGTGAGATTCGGGGGGCGACGACGTAAGCCCGGTTTCCCTTGCCGACCTCCTCGGCGACCTTGGCCCAGGTGCGATCGAGCCAGCTGGCCTTGGCCGCAGGCACCACGTGGGTGGTGATGGGCTGGCGACCTGCCGGAATTTCCCGCAGCGTAGACACCTCCACATCACCAAATACCGTCATCGCCACCGACCGTGGGATCGGCGTCGCGGTCATGAACAGCTGGTGCGGCACCACCGCGCTCTTTTCCCGCAACGCCTGACGCTGCTGCACCCCGAACCGGTGCTGTTCGTCGATGACAGCCAAACCCAGGTCGGCAAACTGCACCTTCTCCTGGATCAGAGCATGGGTGCCGATCACGATGCCGGCGGCACCCGAGGCGATATCCGCCAGAGCCTGGCGCCGACGTTGGCCGGTGACCGAGCCGGTAAGCAGGGTGATTGAGGTGGCGTCGGTGGGCGCGTCGAGGGTGCCGCCCTGAGCGATCGGGCCCAGCAGTTGGGCGATCGAGCGGGCATGCTGTTGGGCCAGCACCTCGGTGGGCGCCAGGAGCGCGGCCTGTCCACCGCCGTCGATCACCTGCAGCATGGCGCGCACGGCCAGGACCGTCTTGCCGGATCCGACTTCGCCTTGCAGGAGCCGGTTCATCGGCTGGTCGCTGTCGATGTCGGCGCTGATGTCCACCGCCACCGTCTTTTGTCCCTGGGTGAGGGTGAACGGCAGCTGCGCCGCAAACGCTGCCGACAATGGACCGCCGATCGCGGGCCGGGCCTGCGCCTGAGTCAGTGCCAAGTCCGCACGACGGCGCGCTAGAGCCGTCTGGAGGATGAAGGCTTCCTCATACCGGAACCGCTTCCGAGCCTCCCGATACTCCTCCTTGCTCTCCGGCACATGGATCATCCACAGCGCCCGGTCCAATGACACCAGGCCACGCTGGGTGCGGATCTCTTCGGGGATCGGGTCGTGCAGATCGAGGTCGAGCAAGGCCTTGAGTGCCAACTCCACGCTGCTGCGGATGATCTTGTTGGGCACCTTCGCGGTGGCCGGGTACATGGCGCGTAGGTGAACCTCGCGATCACCGGGGACGTCCGCCGGCCGATCGAAGCTGAAATCCGGGTCCTGGCCCGCCGGAATGAGGACCTCGTAGGTGGCGTTCTTGAACTGCACCATGCCGCCACGGTGGTCGACGTCGCCGGAGAATTCGGCCACGGTGCCAGGCTGCAGCTCTTTGCGGGTTCGGAACTCCACAGCCTTGCCGTGTCCGAAGAACACCACCTCGGCCATCGAATCCCGGTCGGTGATGATCACGGTGACCAGGTGCAGGCCTTGGCGGCGAGTGGGACGCGCCTTGACGTCGACAACCTCGGCGATGACCGTTCCGTATTCGCCAACCTGCATCTGATCGAGCGAAGAGTACTGAGTAACGTCCCGGTAGCGCCGCGGGAAGTGATACAGCAGGTCCCGCACCGTGGTGATCCCCAGGTGCGTGAGCTTGGGCGCTGCCTTGCCGACCACACGCTCAAGCTCCCGGCTGGGTCGCAGCGCGTCGGTCATGGCCAGTTGCCTTTCGTCACGTGACCCGGGCGAACCTCACCGGGGCGCACTCATCGTAACTGTGGGCACCGTCAACCGAAGGAGCCGGGCACGAACTACCGTCGCTAGTCCAACAACCCATCGCGCAGTGCGCGCAGCACCGCGTTGGTACGATCCCGGGCACCGAGCTTCACCAGGATCGCCGAGATGTGGTTCTTCACCGTGCCCTCGGCCAGGTGCAACACCTGCGCGATGTCCCGGTTAGCGTATCCGGCGGCCACGAGGCGGAGGACTTCGACCTCCCGCTCGGTGAGGTCTTGAGCGGGGATCTCCGGTTCGGTGGCCGGGGTGGCACGGATGGCCCGGAGCAGACGGTCGGTGATCGACGGCGCAATGAGAGTGCCGCCCTTGGCGAGGGTGTGCACCGCCTTGGCCAGTTGGTCCAGGGTGACGTCCTTCAGCAGGTATCCGCGAGCGCCGCCACGCAGCGCACGGAGAACCAGTTCGTCGTCGTCGAAGGTGGTCAATACCAGCACCGGCACGTCGTAGCCCTTACTGTGCAGTTGCTCCAGGACCCATAAACCATCGAAGCGTGGCATCCGCAAATCGAGCAAGACGACGTCGGGAGACTCAGCCTCGATCACCTCAAGGCCCGCTTCGCCGTCGTCGGCTTCTGCGAGCACTTCGATGCCCGCCACTTGCAGGAGGCTTCGGATCCCCTGGCGAATGAGCGTTTGGTCATCGATGATGACCACTCGGACGCACCTCTCGGCCGTGGTCTGCGGCTCAGTCACGATCCTGCCTCCCGATGTTCGATCTGCGGTTGCTCGCGGGTGGACGTGGTTTCACGGCTGGGCGTGGTTTCACGGCTGGGCGTGGGTTCACGGGTGGACGTGGGGATCGAGGCGTGCACCGCGAACCCGCTTCCCCCATTCAGCGCCACCTCACCGCCGAGGGACTCAAAGCGCTCGATCATTCCCCGCAGACCATTGCCGATCACCACCGGATTGGCGCCCGATCCGTCATCCTGGGCTTCGAAGCGCACCTCGTGCTCCCCGTGGCTGATCTCGAACCACACCTCATCGGCGCCGGCGTGTTTGATCGCGTTGGTGAGGACCTCCTTGGCCGCGTGCACGATTGCCTCGTGTTCAACGTCGCCCAGGCGCACGTTGGCATCGACCTGCACGTGCACGTCGATGCCGCGGATCGCCTCCCCCATGCGTTCCAAGGTGGAGGACAGGTCGCTCGATTCCGATCGCATTCCACTCACGGTGGTTCGGACGTCGGTCAGTAGTTCCTTGGCAACAGTGCGGGCCCTGGTCACATGCTCTGCCGACTCCTCCGGGCCCAGGTGCTGGGCCGCCTCCAACTCCAAGCTGAGCACCGTCAGTTGATGGCCGATGGAGTCGTGCAAGTCCCGCGATATCCGCAACCGTTCGGCGGTGCGCGCCGAGTCCTCCAGCAGCGCCGTGGCGGCGGTGAGTTCGGCGTGCGCAACCGCCAGTTCGCGGCGGCTTCGTTGCTCGGTGGTAACCATCGAGGACGACAACACCGCGGTGAGGTGGATGAGCAGGTAGATCCCGATGACCACCCACAACGCCTCCCACGGTTCGAAGCGCACGAACTTGGCGGCGATCACCACCAGGTTCATCGCCACCACGCCCACGACCGCCGCCATCGGCACGATGTACACCGCGAGCGCCGCCTGGATGACCAACAGGATCGCCAGGTAGTCCGTTCCCGGTGAGTTCACGAGTAGGTACAGTCCGCAGGACCCGGCCGAGCTGGCAGCGAAGGCGATCCGTGACTTCAGACGGTGCTGGTCATCTGCCCCAACGGCCGCCAGTACGGTGCAGATCACAACCCCCACGTACAGCGCGGCCCACACTCCACTAGGCACCAACAAGTCCGCACCGGACACCAACACCGGAACCCCTAGGCCGGCGACGACCGCCAATACCAGCGCCCCGGCAACCCCCTCGGTCCCGAAGCGTTTCATGTGCCCACCCCCGCCGGATTCATCGTGTGTGTGTTGCGCCAGGGCCGTCATCGGCGCCCGTGCGCGCTGGTCGCTCAAGCCTAGAGGCCCAAAGCGCCGCGGTGACGTGCCGAAAGTCATGGCACAACCGGTGACCACCGGCACAGGTGCTCACCGGGCGGGCTTCCTAGCGTTGAGGGCATGAGGAATACACCAGCAGTTGAGGCAGTGGACCTGCGCAAGGAGTACAAGTCCAAGGTCGCGGTCGCCGACGTCAGCCTGCGCCTCGAGCCGGGCCAAACCCTGGGGATTTTGGGGATGAACGGGGCGGGGAAGACCACCACGGTGGAAATGATCGCGGGCCTTCGTAAACCCACCAGCGGGCGCGTGTCGGTACTCGGGCTGGATCCGCAAGCCGACCGGGCCAAGGTGCGGACCGTTCTTGGCGTGCAACTTCAGGATTCGACCCTGCACAGCGCGTTGACGGTCCGAGAAATGATCCGGCTGTACGCGAGCTTCTACCCCCACCCGCGCCCGATCGACGAGGCGGTCGAGATGGTGGACCTGTCAGGGCAAGCCGACACCCGGTTCGGCAAACTCTCCGGTGGGCAAAAGCAGCGACTGTCGGTCGCGCTGGCCCTGGTGGGCCGCCCGAGGGTGGCGATTCTTGACGAATTGAGCACCGGACTCGACCCACGCACCCGGCGGCGTATCTGGGCCACCATCGAGCGCTTGCGCGAGGACGGGGTCGCGATCGTGCTGGTCTCCCACGCCATGGATGAGGTGGAGCGGCTGTGCGATCAGGTTCTGGTCATGGACGCCGGCAGCGTCGTGGCCGCGGGCACCCCGGCTGAGATCGCGAGGGGCGCCGGAGCATCAAACCTGGAAGAGGCGTTTGTGGCGATTACCGGCCACGACGCCGAAGACTTGGAGGGAACCGAATGAGTACCGAAGCAATCACCGCCTACCAGCCGGGCTTGAAATCCCTGGGCACCATGGCGGTCTCCGAAGCCAAGATGGTAATCCGGGACGCCGGTGGCCTGGTCATTCCGGTGCTGGCGCCGATGGTGATCCTGGTGATGACCGCTGGCCAAGTGAGCGCCGAGTCCGGTAGTTCGGGGCTCAGCGGCTTGGAGACCTACGTGCTGCCCCTGGTGTTTGGCATTGCGCTCGCCGCCATCGGCGTCATCAACATGCCAAGTTTCCTGGCGTACTACCGCAAGACCGGGGTGCTGCGCCGGCTC
>JBMDWZ010000046.1:0-13008 GCA_048594865.1 Beutenbergiaceae bacterium | reverse complement strand
GGGACCTCATCGATCCAGGTGCGGTCGATCAGGGGCAGGTCCAGATGATGCCGGACGACGTCGGAGCGTCCGCGGGCAACAGCGCCCGGTCCCTGCGTGATGTGGATGTAGGCGGGTACCCGTAGCAGCGGCCAGCCGTGCAGCAGGGCCGCGGACTGGTGGGAAAAGAACATGTCTGCGGGCAACTGCGGCGCCAGCGCCACGAGTTGCCGCAGCGCCCTGGACGTGCGGCCGGAGCGATCCAAAAGTTCCCCGGTTCTCATGACCACCGAGTCTGCCTAGTCCTGGGCCACCGCGCGCGAACCACGATCCGGCTGTGGACAACATCGTGGCGGGTTGTGGACAGTGGGGGAGTTTAGGGTGGGGCAGGTGACTGTTCGGCGAATCATGGGCATCGAGACAGAGTTCGGCATCCTCGGCGATAGCCCAGGAGCGAACCCGATGTTGCTGTGCGCACAGGTGGTGGGGGCGTACGCCGGGCGCAGCGGCGGGCACACGCCACGGTGGGACTACTCGGGGGAGGACCCGCTCAATGATGCCCGTGGTTGGCGCCTGGACCGCGACCGGGCCCACCCCAGCCAACTCACCGACGAGCCCGGTAAAGCGGACCTACAGCCGCAGACCCAGCGTCGGCCCATCGACCCGGTGGACCGCAGTGCCGTCATCAACGCGGTGCTCACCAACGGTGCCCGGTTCTATGTGGACCACGCCCACCCCGAATACTCCGGGCCGGAGGTCACCAACCCCGCCGATGCCGTCCGGTGGGACCGAGCGGGCGATGAGATCGCCCTGCGCGCCACCAGGCTGCTCGCCCAAATTCCCGGGATGCCGAACGTGTCCCTGTATAAGAACAACACCGACGGCAAGGGCGCCAGTTATGGCACCCACGAGAACTACCTCGTGGACCGTGGCGTCCCCTTCGACGACATCGTCGAGCACCTCACGCCGTTCCTGGTGACCCGCCCGATCTTCTGCGGCGCTGGGCGTGTGGGCATCGGTCAACATGGCGATACCCCGGGTTTCCAGATTTCCCAACGCGCGGACTTCATCGAGGCGCATGTGGGACTTGAGACCACGCTGCGCCGGCCGATCATCAACACCCGTGACGAACCCCATGCCGATGCGAGCAGGTTCCGTCGGCTGCACCTGATCACCGGTGATGCCAACCTCCTGGAGGTCTCCGGATACCTCAAGATGGGCACTACCAGCCTGCTGCTGTGGCTGCTGGAAACCGGTGAGGTGCCGTTAGCGCTATCGGCACTGCGGTTGGCCGACCCGGTCGCCGCCGCCCAGGAGGTCAGCCACGACCCGACCCTGCAGACCGAACTCGACCTGGCCGATGGCCGCCGACTGACCGCCCTGCAGATCCAGCGCGAGTACCTGAACCAGATCACCGAAGCCCTGGAAACCCGCGGCGAGATCGACGCTGCCACACGCGACGTCCTCGAGCGCTGGGCACGTGTCCTAGACCGCCTCGGCCGCGACCCACAACTGTGCGCGCGGGAAGTGGAGTGGGTTGCCAAACTGCGGCTGTTGGAGGGCATGCGGCGGCGCCGCGGCATCGGTTGGGACGATGACCGACTGGCTGCCTTGGACCTGCAATGGTCGGATCTGCGCCCCGAAAAGGGGATCTACGCGAAGCTTGCGGCCTCCGGGGGAGTTGAGTTTTTGCACTCCGATGCCGCCGTACATGCCGCCATCGACGATCCGCCCAGCGATACCCGCGCCTACTTCCGCGGCGAGTGCATCCGCCGGTACGGAGCCAGCGTGAGCGCCGCCGGCTGGCAGGCGGTGGTATTCGATACCGCGGGCGCCGCCCTGCACCGCGTGCCAACCCCGGACCCGCATCGGGGCACCGCCGAGCACGTGCAGGAACTGCTCGACGCCAGCGCTGATGCGGCCACGCTGCTGGACGCCTTGACCGGATCGGGTAGCGGCGCGGCGTAGGATCGAAGCAGTTGATTCATACCCCCGGTCTTCGGGCATACCAAGGAGTCCCTGGTGGCACGTCAGTTTGAGCAGAAGCGGCCCTCCGATCCACCGGCCGACGAGTCGCCGGCGCCGGTGCCCACGGGCGCCAATACCTCGGCGCAGCAGCAGGAGGTCGACGACCTTCTCGATGAGATCGACGACGTCCTGGAAACCAATGCCGAGAGTTTCGTGCGGGGCTTTGTGCAAAAGGGTGGCCAGTGAGCGAGCCCGGTTCTGGTCGGCTACCGGCGGCGTTCCTTCGCCCCGGTAGCGCGTCCTTTACCGAGTTCCTTGCCGACGTGGCGCCTTCGGCCCTGCCGTCGGTGACGAACCTGCCGAAGGACACCAGCGCCAGCGGCCTGGGCGCACCGCACGCCACCACGATCGTGGCCCTGACCTACCCCGGCGGCATTGTGATGGCCGGGGACCGGCGCGCGACCGCCGGCTCCCAGATCGCCCACCACCGGATGGAGAAGGTCTTCGGCGCCGACGACTATTCGGCGATCGGGATCGCCGGGACTGCGGGCGTCGCACTGGAACTGGTGCGGCTGTTTCAACTGGAGCTCGAGCACTTCGAGAAGATTGAGGGCACCCTGCTGTCCCTGGAGGGCAAAGCGAACCGGCTCGCGACCATGGTGCGCGCGAACTTGGGCTTGGCCCTGCAGGGCTTGGCGGCGGTCCCGTTGTTCGGCGGGTATGACCCGGCCGCCGGCGCGGGGCGGATCTTTTCCTACGACGTCATCGGTGGCCGGTATGAGGAACGCGACTTTCACGCCGTCGGATCGGGCAGCGCATTCGCTAAGGGGTCGCTGAAGAAACTGTGGCACGCCGACCTGGACGCCGCCGGTGCGGTGAAGGTGGCGCTGCACGCCCTGGTCGACGCGGCCGATGACGATTCGGCGACGGCGGGTGTGGACTCGGTGCGCCGGATTTACCCGGTGGTAGTGCGTGTGGACTCCGCTGGGCTGACCCGCATCGCACCGGCCGAACTAGAAGAGTTGGCCCGGGCCATCACCGCTCGGCTCGTCGATGAATCCGAACGCGACCACCCGGGAGGCGAGTCGCGATGACCACCCCGTACTACGTATCGCCCGAACAACTGATGAAGGACCGGGCCGACTTCGCCCGCAAGGGCATCGCCCGCGGCCGGTCGGTAGTGGTCATCACCTACGACGGCGGAATCGCCCTGATCACCGAGAATTCCTCCCGTGCGCTGCACAAGATCTCCGAAATTTACGACCGGATCGGCTTCGCTGCGGTGGGCAAGTACAACGAGTTTGAGAGCCTGCGGGTCGCTGGCATCAGGTATGCCGATCTGCGCGGTTACTCCTATGACCGCACGGACGTCAGCGCCAGGGGACTGGCCAATGCCTACGCCCAGACCCTGGGTGCGGTGTTCACCACCGAGGCCAAACCCTTGGAGGTGGAGATCGCCGTCGCCGAGGTGGGAGCCGATCAGTCCAGCGACCAGATCTACCGGCTGTCCTATGACGGATCGGTCTCCGATGAAGGCGGTTTCCTGGTGATGGGCGGCGCCGCCGCTCAGTTGCGCGGGGTGATCGCCAAGGACTGGAAGCCGGGACTCGATTTGCCCCAGGCGCTGAGACTGGCGCTGTCGGCTTTGGAGGCCGGCGGAGATGGGGAGGACCCCCGTCGGATCGAGGCGGACACCTTGGAGGCCGCGGTGCTCGACCGCAGGCGCCCGCGCCGGGCGTTCGTGCGGCTATCGGCAACTGACCTGGCGGACGTGCTGGATCGCTCCGATTCATGATCGAGCGAATATTCGGACTGGAGACCGAGTTCGGCATCACGTTCAACCCCACCGCGGGCCGCGCACTGTCGGCCGAAGAGATCGCCCGCTACCTGTTCCGCAAGGTGGTGGCCTGGGGCCGATCCTCAAACGTGTTCTTGGGTAATGGTGCGCGGCTGTACCTCGACGTCGGATCGCACCCCGAATACGCCAGCGCCGAATGCGATGACATCCGCGACTTGCTCATTCAGGACAAGGCCGGCGAACGCATCATGTGCGACCTCATCGATGATGCCCACGAACGGCTCGCTGCCGACGGCATCGAGGGCACCATCCACCTGTTCAAGAACAATGTGGACTCTGCCGGCAACTCCTTCGGCTGCCACGAGAACTACCTGATTCGGCGTCGTTCGGACTTTGGGCGCACCGTGCGCACCCTCATTCCCTTCCTCATCACCCGCCAGATTTTGACCGGCGCGGGGCACGTGATCCCCGGTCCCGGCAAGGCCCGGTACGCCCTGTCCCAACGCGCGGATTACATGTGGGACGCCACCAGCTCGGCCACCACCCGCTCGCGCCCCATCATCAACACCCGCGACGAACCGCACGCCGATGCTGACACCTACCGGCGCCTGCACGTGATCAGCGGGGACTCCTCGATCAGCCAAACCACCACGATGCTCAAGATCGGAATGACCGACATCGTGCTGCGAATGCTGGAGGCCGGTGTGATCCTGCGCGATTTCACCTTCGAAAACCCGGTCCGAGCGATCCGGCAGATCTCTCACGACATCACCGCCACCGCACCGGTGCCGTTGGTGCACGGGGCGCAAGCCACGGCATTGCAGATCCAGCGGTACTACCTCGATGCCGCCACCGAATACGTCCAGTCCGACGACGCCCACCGCGGCCCGCACGACGCCTGGGTGCTGGATCTGTGGCGCCGCGGCTTGGACGCCCTGGACGCCCAAGACCTCACCCCGGTGGAAACCGAACTGGATTGGGTCATCAAGAAGCGTCTAGTGGACCGGTATGTCCAGGGGCACAACGCCTCCCTGACCGATCCGAGGATCTCGCGGTTGTTGCTGGCGTATCACGACATCTCTCCCGCTCATGGGCTGATCAATAAGCTCCAGGATCGGGGTCTTGCCGCCACCCTCATCACCGATGACGAAGCGAAGCAGGCGATGACCACGGCACCCCAGACGACCCGCGCAAAACTTCGCGGCGACTTCGTCACCGCCGCCACCCGCCGTCGTCGGGACTTCACCGTGGACTGGGTGCACATGAAACTCAATGACTTCTCCGGCAGAACGGTGCTGTGCAAGGACCCATTCGCCGCCACCGACGAGCGCGTGGACCGGCTGATCGCCAGCATCGAGGATCCAGAGCCGCCCCCGGCCACCCGGTAGGTCGGGGCCGGTTGCGCGGGACGTAGACTCTGGTCTTGTGTTTCCCACTCGTCGCCTCGTCCTGAGCGCCTTCGGGCTCGCAGGGTTAGCTGCCGCCACCCGTTGCGGGGAAGATGAACCAGACCCTGAAGTGATGGACCTGCTGGATATCTCCGGAGGGTTCGGTTCGATGCCGAACATCAGCTTTGAGCCACCGCTGGAGATCACCGAAGAGGCCTCCACCACGCTCATCGAGGGGCAGGGGGTGGAACTGGCGCAAGGGTCGGCGTTGATGCTGTCCTATGTGGCGGTGGACTCGGTGACCGGGGAGGTGATCGAGGAGAACTTCGGTGAGGCGCCGGAGATCGCGCTCGTGGATGAGGAATCCACCGGGGTGCTGTACGACTCACTTGTCGGAGCCACTGAGGGAACCCGCCTGCTTCGACTTGAGCACGGCACCGACGACCGGCCCAACCCCACGATCTTCGTCTACGACATCCGGCACACCCAGGCGTGGGGCGAAGAGTTGCCGTTGGCCGACGATGCGCCGCAAATTGAAGTCAGCGAGACCGGCGAGCCATTGGTGATCATCCCCGATGCCACACCGCCGGCCGAATTGCAGGTGATCGGAGTGTTGCGCGGGGACGGGCCCCAGGTCCGCTCCGGCCAGTCGGTCACGGTCCGGTACACCACGGTGTCCTGGACCACCGGCGAGGTCGCCGACACCCTGTGGGGTGAGGGGTTGGTGCCCACCACGATCCCGTTCCGCGGGCTGATCCCGGCCTGGCAGGACGGCCTGGTGGACCAGCGGGTGGGGTCGCGGGTGATGATCTTGACGCCGCCGGGGCAAGCGTTCGGAACCGACAACCTGGTGTTCATCATCGACGTGTTGGCGTTGTCCCAGGCCGAGGACGAGCCTGAGGACGGCGAGGAGCCTGGCGAAGAAGAACCAGAGGAAGAGGAGTCCGAATGAGCGTGGCGTTACGGGTTATCCCGTGTCTGGACGTACACGAGGGCCGCGTGGTCAAGGGGGTGAACTTCGAGGATCTGCGCGACGCCGGGGACCCGGTGGAGTTGGCTCACCGGTATGACGCCGAGGGCGCCGACGAAATCACCTTCCTGGACGTCTCGGCCAGTTCCGAGGCCCGCGCCACCACGTTGGAGGTGGTGTCCAAAACCGCCGAAGAGGTGTTCGTGCCGCTAACCGTCGGAGGCGGGGTGCGCAGCGTCAAGGACGTGGACACCCTGCTGCGCGCCGGGGCGGACAAGGTCGGGGTGAACACCGCCGCCATCGAGAACCCCGCGCTGATCTCCCAGATCGCAGACAAGTTCGGATCCCAGGTGCTGGTGATCAGCGTGGACGCCCGGCGCACCGATTCAGCGACATTCACCGAATCCGGTTACGAGGTCACAACCCACGGCGGGAAGAAGGGCACCGGCATCGATGCCCTGGACTGGGTGCGTCAGTGCGCCCAGGCCGGTGCCGGGGAGATCCTGCTGAACTCCATGGACGCCGATGGCACCACCGGCGGCTTCGACCTGGAGATGATCACCCAGGTGCGCCAGATCGCCAATATCCCGCTGATCGCCAGCGGGGGAGCGGGCACCACGCAGGACTTCGTGCAGGCCGCAGCCACCGGAGCCGACGCACTGCTCGCTGCCAGCGTGTTCCACTACGGAACGTTGCGCATCAGCGAGGTCAAGGAGCAGTTGGCGGCGCACGACTTCGCTGTGCGGCTATAACTTCGGTGCGGCTGTAGCTCTTAGGCGCGGACGAGGCGCACGTTGGCGTGCTCGGTTCGACCGGAGATATGCATAGCCAGCTCCACCGGGCTGCCGATGATCGCGGTGCTATGCGCGCCTCGGCGCACCACTGCCCGGGGACCGTTCGGCACCACCAGCACCACCCCGGAATCACGGGGCAGGGTGAGCGTTGCAAGGTGCTTGACGTTGGACCACAGGGCCGCGTTCAGACCCGCAGGCAGCGTCCGCGGCGCCGGGGCCGGATCGGCTGCCCGGCGCACGTCCTCGTGATGCACCACGTACTCCACCAGGTTCGCCAGGTCACCGCCCATCGCTACCGGATTCCACCACGGAGCAGCGGCCACGAACCGGTCGAGCAGGGTTTGGTAGGCCCGATCACCGGCGGCGTCGTCACCGACGCGCATGACCACGGCGTCCATCCCCTCGGACAGCATCGCGGCGGCTAACTTGGCCGGGCGGTGCAATCGCAGGTACACGTGCGCTGCCAGGTGCCGGGTCCGCCAAGGCGAACACAACGTCGGGGCATCGGGACCGGCGTCACGGAGGGTGGACACGAACGACTGCTGCTCAGCTGCGGACCATGACATGCCCTCAACTTCTCACAAGCGCCGCGAGTTGGCTCGTGGGGACTTGGCCTCGGCGCGTGCGAAAATGGGCGGGTGTCCGCAGAATCCGCTACCCCAGGTAGCACCGCATTGCCCAAAGACGTGGCAGATCGCCTGAAACGTGACGAGGCTGGCCTGATCGCCGCCGTCATCCAGGAGCACAGCACCGGACGGGTGCTGATGGTCGGCTGGATGGATGACGAAGCCTTGCACCGCACCCTGACCTCGGGGCGGGTGACGTTCTGGTCGCGGTCCCGCGGGCAGTACTGGCGAAAGGGTGACACCTCCGGACACGCCCAGCATGTTCGCGGCGTGGAGTTGGACTGCGATGGGGATGCGGTACTGGTGCAGGTGGACCAAGTGGGCGCCGCGTGCCACACCGGGCAACACAGTTGCTTCGATGCAGGTGGCGCGCTGCCGGCGGTGACCCGATGACCACCACCGCCAACACCAACACCTCTGACATCTCCCCGGCGCAGACCCCCTGGGGCGCGACGTGGCCGCCGCCGCGCCAGTTCGCCGACCTGGCCACCACCAACCGGGTCATCCCGGTGGTCCGTAAGGTCCTGGCCGACGACGTCACACCGGTGGGGTTGTACCGGCAACTGAGTGCGGGCCGGGCGGGTACGTTCATTCTGGAGTCTGCGGGTGCCGATGGCGCCTGGTCGCGGTGGTCCTTCGTGGGGGTGGCGTCCTCGGCGATGCTCACCTGCACCGATGGGCAGACCGCCTGGAGCGGGCACGTCCCCGCCGGAATCGACCACCACGGGCCGGTGCTGGATGTGCTCGCCCAAACGCTCGAGCAATTACACACCCCAGCCTTCGACGGCCTGCCGCCCCTGACCGGTGGACTGGTAGGCGCCCTGGGCTGGGACGTGATCCGGCAATGGGAACCCACTCTGTCCAAACGAGCGCCGGAAGAACTTGGCGTTCCCGAGGTATGCCTGGGCCTGGTCTCAGACCTGGCCGCGATCGATCACTCCGACGGCACGGTGTGGCTAGTCGCCAACGCGATCAACTTCGACGGCACCGACGAACGCGCAGAAGCGGCCTATGCCGACGCCTGTGACCGGTTGGATGACATGCAGCGCGCGATGGTGGCACCGACCACCTCCCGGGCGCTGGTCATCGATGAGCAGGCACCCGAACCGGAACTGAACTTCCGAACGCCGAAGTCGGACTACCTGCGCAGCGTCGAGACGGCGAAACAGGCCATTCGTGACGGGGAAGTGTTCCAGGTGGTGCTCTCCCAACGCCTGGACCTGGACTGCCCGGCCGACTCGTTGGACGTGTACCGGGTGCTGCGCACCATCAACCCCAGCCCCTACATGTACTACCTGAACCTCAGCGACGCCGATGGCGAAGAGTTCCAGGTGGTGGGCTCCAGTCCCGAGACCCTGGTCAAGGTGGCCGGCCGGGACGTGACGAGCTTCCCAATCGCCGGTTCGCGGCCACGGGGAAGTAACCCCACCCAAGACAAAGAGTTCGCCGACGAACTGCTCGAAGACCCCAAGGAACGCGCCGAGCACATCATGTTGGTGGACCTGGCGCGCAACGACTTGGGCCGGGTCTGTGAGGCCGGCACGGTCGCCGTCGTGGAGTTGATGGAAGTGCTTCGGTTTAGCCACATCATGCACATGTCATCCACGGTTTCGGGGACCCTGCGGCCCAACGCCACCGCCCTGGAAGCGTTCACCGCGACCTTCCCCGCCGGCACCCTGTCCGGAGCGCCCAAGACGCGGGCGATCTCCTTGATCGACGAACTCGAACCCGCGCGCCGCGGAACCTACGGGGGAGCGGTGGGCTACTTCGACTTCGCCGGTGACATGGACATGGCCATCACGATCCGCACCGCGTTGATCAAGGGCGGGCGCGCCAGCGTGCAGGCCGGCGGCGGCCTGGTCGCGGACTCCGATCCGATGACCGAGTACACCGAAACCCGAAACAAGGCCGCCGCGGCGGTTCGCGCTGTGCAGAAGGCCGCTCGGGTGCGGCCCGTCAGCGACGGCGGACCGGAGTGAGTCGCAGCCGCAGCGTCCTAGCGATGCTGGTAGCCGGGATAGCGATCTTGGCCACCAGTCTGCCCACCTGGGTACAAGCACAAGCGGTCACCGCACTCGGTACCGAAAGCGTGAGCGTCAGTGGCCCACAGGCAGCGCCGCTGGTGCCCAGCGTCGCGCTAGTGGTCATGGCCGCAGGGCTGGCGTTGGGGCTGTCGGGCAAAGTCGTTCGGTACGTGGCGCCGACCCTGGTGGCCCTGGCCGCCGGTGGGGCGTTGATCGTCACCATCGGGGTGGTTCGGGCGCCGGAAGGTTCGGCACGCTCGGCCGCCGCGAATGTGGGTGGGGTGCCACAGATCGAGGGAGCGGCGACGCTGACGGCGTGGCCCTGGGTCAGTGCCGTGGCCCTGGTATTCGCCATGCTGCTGGCCTTGGCTATCCCGTTCCTGGCCCGCGGCTGGGTACCGGCCGCCCGCAAGTACGAGCGCGATCGTAAGGAGTCCAGCACCGACCCGCGCATCCGGGCGCGCTCGGACTGGGACGCGCTGAGCAACGGTGAGGATCCCAGCCTGCAAGAAGATGCCGACGTGCAAGCTGGTGGGCGAAGCACGACCCCCGATGGCCGGTAGGCTTACCGCAGTTCACGCTCTGGAAGGATCGCGCTACATGTCTGAAGCCCAGTACCCGCAATTGCCGCCGACTAACCCCCCGGTGGCCGCACCCCCGACCAATCACGGTCGGACCCTGGCTGCGTGGGTGCTTTTCTGGTTTGCATGCGCTGGTTCGGTGGTGATCGCGATCGGAATGATCGTTCCCTCGATGCCGGTGGTCTGGGCCGGAGTAATCGTGCTCGTCGTTGGTGTTGTTGCCTCGATCGCACTGCGGGTGAGCGGCCGCGGACAGCCCAAGTCGGCCGTCGAACCCGCCGAGGACGATGAGTTAGCGCACCTGCGTTCACCGGCCAGCACATCGTGAGTGTCCTCGAAGAGATCGTTGCCGGGGTCCGTCAAGACCTCGCGGAGCGTCAGGCTCGGGTGAGTCTGGATGAGCTCAAGGGCGCCGCAGAAGCCCGGTCCTCGGCCAAGTGTGCCAAGGACGTGATCGCCAAGGATGACGCGGTCACCGTGATCGCCGAAGTCAAGCGCTCCAGCCCGTCGAAGGGCTCCTTGGCGCCAATCGACGACCCAGCCGAACTCGCGGCCGACTACGAGGCCGGTGGGGCCAGCATCATCAGCGTGCTCACCGAGCAACGGCGCTTCGGTGGATCTCTGGATGACCTGTCCGCGGTCCGCAAAGCCGTGGAGATTCCGGTGCTGCGCAAAGACTTCATCGTCACCCCTTACCAAGTGTGGGAGGCGCGCGCGCACGGCGCGGATCTGGTGTTGCTGATCGTGGCGGCACTGGAAGACAACGTGCTGACCGGGCTGATCGACCGGGTGCACTCCCTGGGGATGACACCCCTGGTTGAGGCGCACACCGAAACCGAGGTCAAGCGTGCCGTGGATGCCGGGGCCGGAGTGATCGGCATCAACACCCGCAACCTGCACACCCTCGAGGTAGACCGTGCAGTGTTTGCCGAGCTGGCACCGTTGGTGCCCTCCGGCATCGTCAAGGTCGCCGAATCCGGGGTCCGCAACCCGCACGACGTCTTCGAGTACGCGCGCGCCGGGGCGGACTCGGTGCTGGTGGGCGAGGCTCTGGTGACCGAGAGTGCGCCTCGGGCTGCCGTTGCGGACATGGTCGCCGCCGGTGCCCACCCCGCACTACGAGCCGTTCGATCCCGATGACGCACACACCCGAGGAACTTCGCGCCGTCGTCGGCCCGTATTTCGGTGACTTCGGTGGCCGGTTCGTCCCCGAAGCACTCATCGAGGCACTCGATGAGCTCAACGCGGCCTGGGAGAAGTCCAAGACCGAGCCGGAGTTCGCGCGCCGCCTGGCGGCCCTGCACGCCGACTACACCGGTCGCCCCTCGCCGATCACCGAGGTGCCCCGGTTCGCCGAGCACGCCGGCGGTGTGCGGCTGCTGCTCAAGCGCGAGGACCTCAACCACACCGGGTCCCACAAGATCAACAACGTGCTCGGCCAGGCGTTGCTGACCGAAATGGTCGGCAAGAAGCGTGTGATCGCGGAGACCGGCGCCGGTCAACACGGTGTGGCAACCGCGACCGCGGCGGCCCTGTTCGGCCTGGAATGCACCATCTACATGGGCGAACAGGACACCGAACGGCAGGCGCTGAACGTGGCCCGGATGGAGCTGCTTGGCGCCGAAGTGATCCCGGTGCGAACCGGGTCGCGCACCCTGAAAGACGCCATCAACGAGGCCTTCCGGGACTGGGTCACCAACGTTGACACCACCAACTACATCTTCGGCACCGTCGCCGGGCCGCACCCGTTCCCGACGTTGGTGCGCGACCTGCAAAAGATCATCGGTATCGAGGCCCGCGAACAGGTCCTCAAGCGCTACCAAACGCTGCCCGATGCGGTGATCGCCTGCGTCGGCGGGGGATCGAACGCCATCGGTATCTTCCACGCCTTCCTGGACGACGAAGGCGTGGCCCTGATCGGCTGCGAAGCGGCCGGAGATGGCGCGGAGACCGAACGGCACGCGGCCACCATCACCAAGGGATCTCACGGGGTACTGCACGGCGCGCACTCCTACCTGCTTCAGGATGAGGACGGCCAAACCCAGGAGTCGCACTCGATCTCCGCCGGGCTTGACTATCCGGGCGTCGGACCCGAACACGCCTGGCTAGCCGATTTGGGCCGGGCCACCTACCGCCCGATCAGCGACGCCCAAGCGATGGATGCCTTCGCGCTGCTGTGCCGCACCGAGGGGATCATTCCCGCCATCGAAAGCGCGCACGCGCTAGCCGGCGCCCAGATCATTGGCGCCGAACTGGCCCAGGCGGTCAAGGACGAAGGCCGCGACCCCAGCGACGTTACCGTGCTGGTGAACCTCTCGGGCCGTGGCGATAAGGATGTGCAGACCGCAGCCCAGTGGTTCGGTCTGCTCGATGAGCAGGGGGAGAAGTGACCTCGACCGCCGGAGTCATCGACCAGGCGTTAGCCGAGGAACGGGCGGCCCTGGTGGCCTACATTCCGATCGGCTTTCCCGACGTGGACACCTCGATCGCCGCCGCGAAGGCCGCGATCAGCGCCGGCGCCGACATCGTTGAACTCGGTCTGCCGTACTCCGACCCCGCCATCGACGGGCCGGTGAACCAGACGGCAATGCAGGTGGCACTGGCCGGCGGCACCCGCACCGCCGACGTGTTGCGTGCCGTGGAGGAAGTGTCCGCCACCGGGGCACCGACGCTGGTGATGACCTACTACAACCCGGTGCTGCGCTATGGCGTGAAAGCCTTCGCCCGGGACTTGGCCTCGGCCGGTGGTGCGGGACTGATCACCCCCGATCTCATCCCCGAAGAAGCGGGCACCTGGATCGAAGCGTCGGATGAACACGACCTCGATCGGGTGTTCCTCGTGGCACCGAGCTCGACCACCGAACGGCTCGCGATCACCGC
>JBMDWZ010000045.1:0-6653 GCA_048594865.1 Beutenbergiaceae bacterium | reverse complement strand
CGGCAGTAACGGTTGTCTTCCCAGTGCGGGTGCTGCACGGTGACCGCCGCGCGCGTGCCAGAGGGGTTGAGCCGAACCTCCGCTGCGCTGTCGAGGGCGATGAGGTCGCGGAGAGTCGGCGTCGTCATGCCACCACCATGTGTCGTCATGCCACCACCATGTCAGGCCGCTCCGCGCCGGGCCAGGGCTTAATCGATGGGCTGGCAGCGGCTAGTCGAAGGACAGCGGCTAGTCGAAGGACAGACCCGAGTCATCCAGTGCGGCTTGAGTGTCGGGCTGTAGGCCGCCCCGAACTTGGAGGTTGATGCACGCTTCACCGTCTTCGATGCTTAGCCGGACCTCGCCCCGAGTCTCCGAGCCTGGTTCCTCCAGCATCTGCCCCCTGAAAGGGATGGCCCAGTCACCCGACAGCTTGGCCGGGTCCGCCTGCGCAGCAACGTCGAGCACAGGGCCCCATTCGACGTCCTCGACGCCACTCGAGGGCGAGGTGGGATCCCCATTGCACCCGACACCCTCGCCGTCCAAGTACGCTTCCGCCGCGGCGAGTAGGGATCGCTCCTCCTCGGTCTGCGGGGCGTAGTCCTCAGAGCACCCCGCGAGTGTCACCGCACAGACGGCGAGCGTTAGCGCAACGGCATTACGGCGAATCGACCCCATGGGCGCGACCCTAACAGTGGTGGGTTCGGTGCTATTCGAGGCTGTCGTTGGGTTTTCGGCGTAATGGATGTCTCTGCGCCACTGACAGCGTTTAGACCTGAATGTACGTGACAGGGTTTTGCCGGGTTGGTCGGTCACGCTTGCTCCCAGCGTTCTCTCATCAGATTGAGTGGCCCTCTGCAGCTTGGAGCGACCCTAGCCAGCCGCCGTGATCAGCCCGAGCAGAGTGCGCTGGAGCAGATCGGTCTGGTCATCATCGAGCGCCTTACCCGCGGTCAGCAATCCGATCGCGTACAGGCCCCGCACCACGTCCTGGCGCAAAGCTGGATCGCCGATGCCACGCAACGCCCGCACCGATGGGTTATTGAGGTTCATCACCAAACGCGGGCCCGGGGGTGGCGTAGCGGGGGTACTGAGTAGCCCGGCCCACGGATCATCGGCGGCAGGAGCCTCCATAGGACGCTCTTCGGGTTCGATGTAAATCACCGAGACCGACGCCGGTTCCACCACACGTAGATCCAGGTCCATATCCAGGCGACGCAACACCGGCCCAGCTATCTCAGAAACCTCCGCTGCAATGGGGTCGTTCGGTGCTGGGGCGCGCAACGATTTGAGAATCTTCTCGGCGTTCATGCGCCGGAAGCGTCCGAAGTACGCATCCTTCGCACTCACCAAGGCGAGAATTTCGGTCCCGTAAACGTAGGAGCCGTTGATCAGCAACGACCCTTGAGCCCGCAGAAGCGGCGCGAACGTGGTGAAGTCGCTCTGGGTTGGGGCGTAGTTGATCGTGGAGTACCTGCGCAGGGCCGCGCGCAACGTCATCGGGCCTTCATTGGTCTCCCAGTTGAGGTAGTCAAAGACGAGGTTTAGCACATCGGCATCGCTTACAGCCATGGCCAACAGGCCCTTGCCATGAACGTCAAGAAAGCTTTGGAAGGCTGCGGGATCTTCAACAGCCAGGCGTTCGATACCCGAACGAATCTGCTCGCCGATCTGCTCACTGACGCTCGTCACCGCCGCGGTCTTTTGCAGCGCCTCGCGGGAAGCCATCAAAGGCAGATCCCCGGCTTCCACGGCGAGCCGAGCGAAGTAGGCCCACCCCGGGGCGAGGTCCATATTGTCCCCCGATACGAACATCCCCCGCGAATAGACAGTGTCACCGCGGCGGCCTCCCACTCGCCCAGGGTCCTGGGCGATGAAGGCCACTCCCTGCACGCCTACAACCGGCACCGAGACCGGAAGCGCGGCGATCGGGTCGAAGCCCATGTTCTGGCGACACCACAGTGCCCTGGATGCTTCGGTTCCCTGCCATGGTGGGGATTGGGTGGTGAGCAGTTCTGGTTCCGCGCCCTGGTCTTCGTGCAGGTAGACCGGAAGATCCAGCAGGCTCGCAAAAAGCTCAATGAGTTCGCCAACTCGTTCTGGATTCACCCAGTCCCGTTCATCGGGCCGGGCGCGGATCAGCACCTCGGTGCCGGGGGCGTCCAGCGGCTGGGCGTCGTGGGAGATCACGTAGGTTCCGCTCGAACGTCCCACCCAGTGAACCGTGGGTTGCTGCGCTTGGCGGGCGCTCCTAGACCGAACTTCGATCTCATCGGCAACCAAGAAGCAAGAGAGCAACCCGATACCGAACTGTCCCAGGTACTCCCGCCGAGTCTGGAGAAAGTCACCGCGTTTGCTGGACGCACCGATGGTGGCCAGCATCGTGCGCATTTCCTCTTCGGTGAGGCCAATTCCCTCATCACGAATACGCACAACCCCCTCGGCCAAATCGAGGTAAACGTCGATTCGCTCAGATCCCCCATTTCCCAGCGCACGCCGCGCCACGATGGCGTCGCGAGCATTCTGGATCAGTTCCCGCAGGTACACCTGCGGGCTGGAGTACAGGTGGTGGGAGAGGATCTCCACAATGCCGCGCAGATCAACCCGGAAACTCTCATTGATCACTGATCTACACCAATCCCTTCAGCCAAAGCGAACGCACTCGCTCCGTCATCAACGTCGTTCCGTCGCGGGTATCGAGCGCCGCTGCGGTCGCCAGCGCAGACTCGCGCAATTTGAGCCCGCGAGCGTCGCTGGGATCACGGCTCAACAGGATCCCGGCAACGCTGGCGAACAACTCAAAGTCGCTGGTGGTAATCGGCTCAGCGTCCTTCATCACAGCGTCGACGAAAGGCAGAATATCGACGTCTGTAGTGGCCAACGGATCCATCACCACCCATCGTGGAATCTGGCGGAGTTTCGCGAAGTCACCACCCAGTTCAGACATGAGCTCTCGCGCGATGGCACCGGCTTGGTCATCGCCGTTGCGGTAGCGCAGCCACGCTTCCCATGCGGCTCCTAGGACCGCTTGCTCATCTGGGGCATCGCCGGCAACCTCGGCGGCCAAGGAGGCAGACGTGTCCGGGAGCATCGTTGAGGTGATTCGGATCAGGTCGAGCAGCACCCGGTACCTGTCGATGGTTGCCTCCTCATCGCTGACCTTGGCGAGCACGGACTTCACCGCGCGTTTGAGCTTGCCGCGCTGTCCCCGGTGCGCCGCCAGTTCAGCCTCGGCTAGCTCGAGCGGTACCCGGCTGCGAGAGCGGTGACGCAGCAGGGCACGCTCGGTAGTGAGGATCTCGTTGATCTGCCGCCACGAGACCTCCGGGGATGCCACCAACAACCACGGAATGCTCAACGATGCGGAATCGGCCGTGCTCCGGACGAAGTCGGGCATGCCGTCCTGAGCACCGCGCGCCGATAACGCGCGCAGCGCGAGCTCATAGCGCTGCACGTATTTCACCGTTCCACCCGGGTGGTCCAGGGCGTGAATTCCGTGCATGAGGTGGATCATGTACAGCGTTGAGAAGTCACGCAGGCGGTTCGCCCAACCGACTAGCTCTGCAGCCAAGGCATCGGCCTCTTCGGCTGTTGGCATATCGGTGATCTCTGAAGCCTGCACCAGAATCTGCCGATAGCGGTCCTGCAGGGAAATGGGATAGTGCTGAGCCGAGAGTTGCTCGGTGCGGTCCATCCAGCCCGCCGCGAGCGTGGTGGCCGCCCGCTCGTGCTGGTCGTTCCAGCGTTCCGGGTCGTCAAGGAGTGCCGGGCGCGGCCCAGAGGGAAGGTCGGCCAACCAGAAGTCGCGAAGCTGGCTGGTGAAGAAGTCGGTGTTCCCGCGCTCATCGAGGGCGGCAGTGATCTCCTGCGCGTGGGCCGCAAGGAGTCGGCCCTCCTCACCTTGGGGATCGTCCAAGATCCGGCTGCGTGCCACCGCAGCGACCAAGTCCCAGTCGTCGTTCTTGTTGAAATACAGGTTCCGCAGCGCGAAGTCCGCTACCCGCTGAGCCCTGCGCGGGTGATCGGCGAACAACGTGAGGAGGCACTTCAGCGAGGACTGTTCGGCCAGGTCGCTCAGGCCGAAGGACCTCATGAGCCTCCCGGTCAGCGCCTTAGCCTCATCCGCGCGTCCTTGCTTCTTCCACAGGAACGCCAGGGTCACGAGCGATTCGACGCAATCGGCATCGGCCACCTGCTGATACTTGAACGCCTCGGGGCTTATGCCAAGAGCACGCAGCCTCACGATCAGTTCCTGCTCAGCGCGCTGGTCATCAAATTGAGCGATCAGCGGGATCTCTATGTCCATCGTGCCGACGTCGTCGGCCTCCCACTTCTCGCTGCCCTGGGCGCGCATTTTGTCGAGCATGTCGAAAGTTGTGGGCCCATCGCCGCTGGTCGCCGCGACAACAGCGCGCGCGAAGTACACCGGCGCCAGATTGAGAGAGCGTGAGAGGGTGGCTTGTTCCACCAGATCGATAACTTGGTTTATCTGGCTCAGCGGCATCGTGGGATCGGACACGGCGGTTATCGCAGCCCCTCCGATCATGTCCAAGAAGGTAGCGATGTTCGCAGCCGCGATGTAATCGCCGTACTGGTGGACGAGTTGCATCAACTGCAGGTACTTCTGAAATGCCTCGAAGTGCAGTCCGGCATCGGACAGCACGAAGTACTGATTTTGCCGGGCGCTACCGATGAGGTGCGGAAAGCCGAAACGCTCGCAGTCTGCGATCAGTTCCTCCCAGGCATCCACCTGAGTCAGATCTTCAGGCATCGTGGGGATCTGATGGCGCCGCTCGAACAGTGCCGCGAGGGCTTCGGCGCGCTCGCCGGTCAGTTCATAGCGGTCATCGAAACGGACCAAGCGGTCCTGATTCGAGGAACCGAGGTCTACAGGCCTCGCCGCTGACGCGTCTTCGGATTGCGGCTCGCTTTGATGCTCGACGGCGTCTGCCTCGGTTTCCCGGTCGACCGACGGCGGGTCGGTGGTCAGCAAGAAGTCCACGACGACGACGCTGACGTGCCCCTCGTCGTCGTACCCCAACTAGGTGGGATACACGCCGTCACCCCATCCAGTCGAGCAGGCAGCCACGGGCTCCGCGCCTACCTCCGGCGCTACGAGCGCAGCGAACTTCGTACCGAGGTCATCAGCGAACATCGCCTTTGAGATCGCATCCTCCAGCATTCCGGCATCGGCTGCGGTTACCCGGTGGGCGACCGCGACGGCGCCGGGACTGCCAAGAACGCAGCTCCCAGTATCGACGCCGAACCCAATGAACTCCCCGGGCGCGAGGGATGCCGAGGTCTCAGTGTGGCTAAAGGCGCCCAATTCCCAGCGCACGATCGGTGCCGCAGCGGTAACGATCACCAGGGCGGCGACCCGCTGGTGATCGGAATCTGCGTGAACCATGGCGCGAACCGCGAAGACCTGCGCTCGCTCGACGTCGATCTGCTGGTGAAGCACGGACGTCGCCGGGTCCATCACCGCTGGGTCGCCGAGGGCGACGCGCCCCTCTGGAAAGTCCAATGAGCCCAGACTTTCGATCTGCAGCGGATAGGTCTCCGTGGCCTCCGGGCGGTGGTCGGACAGTTCGCCGGATAGCAGCGACTCGTAAAGCCGCGGGGCCCGTTGGGACCACCAAGAGTTGGATTCGGTTGTGGGCCAGCGATGGGCTGGCAGTGGGTTCATGGAGTGAAGGTACCAAGCCGAATTGCGGATCCTGGGCGATTGATGGGCCCGCGGGGACTTCTATCCATGCATTCAATACTCCCGAGCGCCGCGGTGACTATCGTCGGCGCATTGGCTTCGGGACTCCTTGCTCTGAGTGGTCACCCTTGGTGGGCGCTCATTCCGGCGATGTCTGCCTTGATCGCGTCGCACTGGTGGGTCGCCTCGCGGGTGCGAAGAGCAAATGAGCCACGACTGAGGTTCATGACCGTCACGGTGCTCTTCACGGTGTGGATGGCGATACCCATATGGCAGGGAATCATCCGGGGCGAAGCGACCTCGATGTCAGAGATCCTCTTCCTCGCTGGACTGGCGCCGGCGGCCTGGCTGGTGTTCTATGCCGTGCTGTTGATTCGCCGCTGAGTTCTCATGCCATACAACGAGCTGGACGCACACCTGATAGCACCGAAGCGGTTCGTCACCATGTCCCACCTCAGCCAGGTGGAGCAGGCCGATTATCCGGCGCTGCAGGAATCAACCGGGCTCACCACCTCCGACCTGTCCAAGATCCTGCGAGATCTCGAGGAACGGGGCTTGGCAGACATCAGGAAAGAGCGACGCTCCCGTTATGGCTCCACCTTGGTCGGACTCACGGATCAGGGAGAGAAGATGTTCAGAATCCTTCTCGCGACCATCAATCGGATCGCCGGCCAGTAACAGCGCGGCGTTCAGGGTGTACCTAGACCAGCGGCGTTCGGCGGCAGCCAACCGCGCAGAGCATCGCCGCCGCCGGCGGACCTGACGTACCGGTTCACGTCGACGCCGCCTCGGGTGGGTTCGTGGCGCCTTGGACTTCGCCGCAGTTGCGGCGAGCCTACGGAAGGACAGAGTCGGGGATACGTTGCCCGGCACTTCGCGCACTGACTGCAATCGAGTGGTTAGTTCCGGACTCCTCGACCGTCGCACTGGCGGCCGCGCCTGGGAGATCAGGACGCGCTGCGCATCACTC
>JBMDWZ010000044.1:0-8432 GCA_048594865.1 Beutenbergiaceae bacterium | reverse complement strand
CGATGGCACCGACCTGGGTAGCTATCGCAAGGTGCACCTCTTTGACGCCTACGGCATCAAGGAGTCCGACACGTTGGATGCCGGGGAACCCGGAGCGGACGCGGCCCTGGTGGTGGACGTCGATGGCGTGCGGGTGGGTGTTGCAACCTGCTACGACCTGCGCTTCCCCGAGACGTTCAGGGTGCTGGCCGCCGCCGGAGCCCAAGTCTTCGCCGTCGGCGCGGCCTGGGCAGCGGGGGAGGGCAAGGCGGATCTGCTCATCACCTTGGCCCGGGCGCGGGCGATCGAGAACACCGCCTACGTGCTGATCGCCTCCCAAAGCGGCCCCGGACGAACCGGGCACAGCGCCATCATCGACCCGCGCGGGACCGTGCTGGAGCAAGCGGCTGACGCACCGCAAACGCTGCACGCGACGCTCGATACCGAGCTGGTGGAAGAAGTGCGCGAGCAGGTTCCGAGCCTGTCGCACCGGCGCTATCGGGTGGTGCCGGACTAGGTCTACAGGGCGGTGCCGTTGTGACTTGTCTAGGGCGGTGCCCTGGTTAGTTTTCCAGGGCGGTGCCCTTGGCCTTGGCCCGGCCCTCCTCGGAGGCAGAGTCTTTGAGGCGCTGGCGCTCAACCTCGACGTCGAACTCCACGTCGGGCCACGTGAGATCCATGGCGGCCAGGTGTTGGTAGAGGATCTCGGTGACCGCTAGGCGTGCGTACCATTTGCGGTCGGCGGGGATCACGTACCAGGGCGCGGTGTCGGTGGAGGTGCGCCGCAGCATCTGGGTGAACGCTTCCTGGTAGGCACCCCATTTGGCCCGGTTGTCCACGTCGCTGGGACTGTACTTCCAGTGCTTATCGTCCCGATCCAGGCGCTTGGTGAGCCGTTCGGTTTGCTCGTCGTAGGAGACCATCATGGCGATCTTCACCACCGGGGTGCCGCTCTGGGCGATCTGGTGGTCAAAGTTCACCAGTTCCTCATAGCGCGTCTCGTTAAGCGCGGGGTCCTCAAGCTCATCGACCTTCACCACGAGGACCTGTTCGTAGTGGGAACGGTCAAAGATGCCGATCCGTCCGGCGCGCGGGAGCTCGCGCCAAATCCGCCACAGGTGATGGTGGCTGGCCTCCTCTTTGCTGGGTACCCCGAAGGAGGCGATCTGCACGCCCTGGGGGTCGACCATGCCTAGGACGTGGCGCACGATTCCGCCCTTGCCGGCGGTGTCTAGGCCCTGGAGTACCACCAGCATCGAGCGGTGGTCACCGACCCGGCCGGCGGCGAACAGCTTCTCCTGCAGGGTCGCTAGGTCTTTGCCGCGTTGCTTCATGGCTTTGCGGCCCGCCTTTTTGCCAGCGTCCCACCCGGGGGTGCCGCGCCTGTCCATGGCCTGCAGATCGACGTCGTCGGTGGCCCTGAGTAGGTCCAGGGGAGAGTCGTCCCAGTCCGGCTCGTTTGCCATGATTCTCCTCGTGGTTAGCGAATTACGAGAATAGCCAGTGCCACGGCGATCGTGTGGCAGACGTAGCCGATCATGGTGCCCACGTGGAAGATCTCGTGGAATCCGAACACCTTGGGGAATGGGTCGGGCCACTTGAAGCCATAGGCCACCGCACCCAGCGTGTAGCCCAGGCCGCCGGCGATGATGAGCCACACCACGGCCGGTCCCGCGACGGACCAAAAGGTGGGTAGGAACCACACCGCGACCCAGCCGAGCGCGATGTAGACCGGGACGTAGAACCAGCGCGGGGCGCCCAGCCAGAACACCCGAGCGAGAATGCCTGCCAGTGCGCCGCCCCAGACCACCGCAAGCAGGATGGTGGCGGTACTGGTGGGCAGGAGTGCGACGGCGAGCGGGGTGTAGGTGCCAGCGATGACGAGGAAGATGTTGGAGTGATCCCACCGCCGCAGGATCGCGAACCACTTCGGCGACCATGTGCCTCGGTGGTACACGGCGCTGGTGCCGAACAGCATGATCGTGGCGCCGGCGAACACCGCGACGGCGATTCGGGTGGCCGTGGTCGGAGCCAGGATCACCAAGACGATTCCGGTGGCGGCCACAAACGGGGCCATGACGGCATGGATCCACCCGCGAAGGAGGGGTTTAGCGACATCGCCTGTGGTTGGCGGCGGCGTCGCGGGAGGTGCGCTCATGTGGGGGCTCCGGAAGGTGGTGCAGCAAGGATCAACCTACGGAAGCGTAAGTTACGGATGCGTAGGTAGCAAGGGGAGTAGCCTATGAGTTCGGTCCGGTTCGACCCCCGATTCTGACCCGTCTTGGAAACCGTTAAGGAGTCTTGCCCACCCATGCGCCCGCCGGCATTTCTCTACGGACTTTACGAGCGTCGACTCGTGCGATCCCTGGAGGGTGCGCAATTGCCCCATCACGTGGGCGTGATGCTCGATGGCAACCGGCGCTGGGCTAAATCGGTGGGGATGGAGACCGCTCACGGGCACCGCGCGGGCGCGGAGCGGATCAAGGACCTGCTGACCTGGTGCGAAGAGTCCGGCATCAAAATCGTGACCATGTGGATGCTGTCCACGGCGAATTTGCGCCGCGATGAGCGGGAGATCTCCGACCTGCTGGAGATCATCGTGCAGGCGATCGAAGAGCTGGCAGATGCCGGCCGGTGGCGGCTGCGGATCGTGGGGGACCTGGATCTTCTGCCGCAAGGGGTCGCCGATCGCCTCCGCGCGGCCGAGGTTAGGACGGCCGACTTCGATGGCATTCACGTCAACGTGGCGGTGGGATACGGAGGGCGCGATGAGATCACCAACGCGGTGCGTTCGCTACTCAAGGAGCACATCGACTCCGGTAGGACCTTGGAGGAGATCGCCGATGAGCTCACCGTTGAGCACATCGCCGAGCACCTGTACACCAAGGGGCAGCCGGACCCGGACCTGGTGATCCGTACCTCCGGGGAGCAGCGCCTGGGAGGGTTTCTGCTGTGGCAAAGCGTGCACAGCGAGTTCTACTTCTGCGAGGCCTACTGGCCCGATTTCCGGCGGGTGGACTTCCTCCGCGCGCTGCGTGCGTTCTCCAGCCGTGAGCGCCGGATGGGCCGCTAGGTCATCCCCGACAGTTAGGCCAGCAACTCCAAGGCCGCCATTGCGGCGTTGTGCCCGCCGATGCCGCTGACCGCGCCGCCGCGCCTGGCGCCGGAGCCGCACAGCAGCACGTTGGCGGTGCCGCTGTCCACGCCCCAGCGCTGGGCGGGGGAGTCCGGCACGTCATCGTTCTCCGCGAACGGCCAGGCCAGGGGACCGTGGAAGATGTGCCCGCCGGGCATCGCGAGAGAGTCCTGCAGGTCCGCGGTGGTGCGGACCTCCACGCACGGTTCGCCGCGGGCGTCGGTAGCGATGACGTCCTCAATGGGCTCGGCGAGAACCGAGTTCAGGGAGCGCAACACGGCCGACCCGAGTCGGTCGCGCATGGTCTCTCGGTCGTCGTGGCCCGAGACCAAACGGTGTGGGGTGTGCAGTCCGAACACTGTCATCGTGTGCCCCGTCGCGCTGCCCAGGATGGACCGGTCGGATAGCGAGTGGCAGTAGGCCTCGCACGGGAGGGGGTCGGGGGTCTCGCCGGCATCGGCCCGGGTGTGGGCGCTCTGGAGTCCCGAGTACGTCTCATTCGCGTGGAAGGTTCCGGCGAACGCCTGCTCCGGCGTCACACCCGAGTCCAGGAGCCGGGGAAGTCGGCGCAGCAGGAGGTTGACCTTGACCTGCGCGCCCTCTGGCGCCGGCTGGTCGCTCTGCCCTAGCAAGTCGGCCAAGACGTGGGGCGCGGCTCCGCAGAGCACCACCTTGCCTCGAACGGTGTGTTCGTCGTCGTCGGCGAGGAACGTGACCTCGCCCTCGGGACTCACTTGTGTGACGGGTGTCGACGTGCGCAGATCCGCACCGGCCTGCAGTGCTGCGCGGGCCATCGCTCCGGTGACCGCGCCCATACCGCCGGCCGGGACTCGCCACGCGCCGCCGAGCACGTGGTACAAGAAGCACCGATTGGCGTCGAGGTCAGTCGCCAGATCGGCGAACGTGCCAATCAGCGCGTCGGTGGCGGCAACGCCGCGTAGGAGGTCGTTGCCGAACCGAGTGGTCAGAGCACGGCCAATCGGCTCGACGAATACCTCGTTCCACAGGCGGTCGTTGCCCACCGCGTCTCGGAATGCGCTACGTGCGGGCAGGGGAGCCAGCACCGAATCAAAGGTGGATCGCGCCATCTGCTCGAGCTCGTCATAGAACTCGCCCCACGCAGCCGCATCGGCGCCGGCACCGATACGAGCGAAACTCGCCGGATCGCCGTCGTCGGAGAACCCGCGGCTCGGATCGCTGGGATCCGGGGTGTAGGAGGAGGTGGAGCGGCTGATGAAGCGCAGATCGAGGCCCAGGTCGGTGGCGATCCGCGGGTGCAGCAGGCTGACCAGGTAGGAGTAGCGCGAGAGGTTGGCATCGACGCCGTCGAATGCTTGCGCCGAGATGGCCGCGCCGCCGAGGTGGTCGCTGCGTTCCAGCAGGAGCACCGAGCGGCCGGCTTGGGCCAGGTAGGCCGCGGCGACCAGGGCGTTGTGCCCACCGCCGACGATCACGGCGTCGTACTGAGTCATAGGCCTCAGGCTAGCGGCGCGTGCCGGAAAGCTAGACGCCCGTGACGATCGAATGTGAACAGTGGATGACCTGATCGCGACACGCCGCGCGCCGCTGCTTGATTCCCACCCACGCGGCGTAGCGTGTCGAGCACTGGATGGCACCCGTCATTCAGCGGAGAGGCCGAAACCATTGAGTTCACTCAGATGGGGAACAGGGCTCTCGGCCCTGGTTGGCCGAACCCTCAACCCACAACTGCCGCGCCAATCTTGGTGGCCCGGCGGGTCTAGCTGAGGAGCAACCAGTGACCCGTGACTCCCTTGCGTTTGACACCCCGATCGACCAGACATTGGGGGGTGAGCAAGGGTCGTCACCACTACCCGTGCCCGCTCCCGACACCGAGATCACTAAAGGTCAGGCCGTGACTTACGTCCTGGATACCTCGGTGCTGCTGTCCGATCCCAAAGCGATCTCACGCTTCGCCGAACACCACATCGTGCTTCCCGTTGTGGTCATCACCGAACTTGAGGCCAAGCGTCACCACCCGGAATTGGGGTACTTCGCGCGCAGCGCCCTGCGGATGCTCGATGACCTGCGGGTTGAGCACGGCCAGTTGGACAGCGCGGTGCCCATCGGTGAGCAGGGCGGCACCCTGCGGGTGGAGTTGAACCACTCCGACCCCTCGGTGCTCCCGAGTGGGCTTCGGCTCGGTGACAACGACACCCGGATATTGTCCGTCGCAGCGAACCTCGCGGCCGAGGGCAACCACGTGACCGTGGTGTCCAAGGACCTGCCGATGCGTGTCAAAGCCTCCGCCGTGGGCCTGCGGGCCGATGAGTACCGGGCGCAACTGGCGATCGACTCGGGTTGGCGCGGAATCTCCGAGGCCACGCTCTCGGAGTCCGAGATGAGCGAGTTGTGGGGCAACGAACGGATCTCGATCTCCGACCTCACCATGGGTGAGGGCGTCCGCGACCTGCCGTGCAACACCGGGCTGGTGCTGCAATCCAGCCGGGGCTCGGCGTTGGGGCGGGTCACCGTTGATAAGCAGATCAGCCTGGTGCGCGGGGATCGCGACATCTTCGGAATGCACGGGCGCAGCGCCGAACAGCGCATCGCCATTGACCTGTTGCTGGACTCCTCCGTTGGCATCGTGTCGCTGGGAGGTCGGGCCGGAACGGGGAAGTCTGCCCTGGCCCTGTGCGCCGGGCTGGAGGCTGTCCTGGAACGCCAAGAGCACCGCAAGGTCGTGGTGTTCCGCCCCCTGTACGCCGTGGGTGGCCAAGAGCTGGGCTACCTGCCGGGCAGCGAGGCCGAGAAGATGAACCCCTGGGCCCAGGCGGTGTTCGACACCCTGGGCGCGGTGGTCTCCAGCGAAGTGGTCGAAGAGGTGATGGATCGCGGCATGCTCGAGGTGCTGCCGCTTACGCACATCCGGGGCCGCTCGCTACACGATGCGTTTGTGATCGTGGATGAGGCGCAGTCCCTGGAGCGCAACGTACTGCTCACGGTGCTGTCCCGGATCGGCCAGAGCTCGCGAGTGGTGCTCACCCACGACGTAGCTCAGCGCGACAACCTGCGCGTGGGACGCCATGATGGAATCGCTTCGGTGATCGAGTCGCTCAAGGGCCACCAGCTCTTTGGGCACGTGACGTTGACCCGCTCCGAACGCTCCGAAGTGGCCGCCCTGGTCACCGAACTCTTGGAGGGCCCTGGGGCGTGATACCCGTCACGCGATATGAACGTGACGATTATGTGGAGACGTTGCATACGTCACTGCATCTGGCATATCACGTTGGATATACATGCCCTATGACGGTTACTGAGTCCACCGAGACCTACCTCGCTGATGTTGGTGAATTGATCCGCGGATCACGACAAGACGCAGGTCTAACGCAGACCCAACTCGCCGAGCGGCTGGGGACCAGCCAAAGCGCGGTTGCCCGGATCGAGCAGGGCGGACAGAACATGTCCATCGAACTGCTCACCCGGATCAACCGCGCTTTGGGCGCCGACCTGCTGTCGATCGGCACCCCGCGTGCTTCCCACTTGCGCGTGCGCGGCGGCCAAAAGCTGTCCGGCAGCATTCGCGTGAACTCCTCCAAGAACGGCGCCGTAGCCCTGCTGTGCGCCTCGCTCCTCAACCGCGGCCGCACCCGCCTGCGCGGATTGGCCCGGATCGTGGAGGTCGACCGGATCGTGGAGGTACTGCGCTCCATCGGCGTGCGGGCCACCTGGTCAGCCGATGGCCGGGACCTGGACATCGTGCCCCCGGAGCAGCTGCACCTGGACCAAATCGACTCCGACGCGGCCCGCCGCACCCGCAGCATCATCATGTTCCTCGGCCCGCTCGTGGGCGTGCTGGACTCCTTCAACCTGCCCTACGCGGGCGGCTGCGACCTGGGCACTCGGACCGTTGAGCCGCACATGATCGCGCTTAAGAAGTTCGGGCTCCAGGTCACCGCCACCGGTGGGGTCTATGAATCCCTCGTCGCACGCGATGTGCCGCGGGAAGTGTCGGTGGTGCTCACCGAACGCGGTGACACCGTCACCGAGAACGCGATCATGGCAGCAGCCCGGCACGACGGCGTCACCACCATCCGTAATGCCAGTTCCAATTACATGGTGCAAGACCTGTGCTTCTACCTTGAACTGCTCGGTGTGAAGATCGAGGGCATTGGAACCACCACTATTCGCGTGCACGGCGTGCCAGACATCAATGTGGACGTGGACTACACCCCTGGTGAGGACCCGGTGGAGGCGATGAGCCTGCTCACCGCGGGTATCGTGACCTCATCGGAAATCACCGTGACCCACGCACCGATAGAGTTCCTGGAGATCGAGTTGGCCACGCTGGCCGAGATGGGGCTGCACTACTCCCTCGGCCCGGAATACTCCGCCGCCAACGGTCGCACCCGCCTTGCCGACATCACCGTCTACCCCAGCGAGATGAAGTCCGCGGTGGACAAGATCCACCCGATGCCATTCCCGGGCTTGAACATCGACAATCTGCCGTTTTTCGTGGTGATCGCCGCGTGCGCGCAGGGCACCACCCTGGTGCACGACTGGGTCTATGACTCCCGCGCGATCCACCTCATGGGGCTCACTCGGCTCGGTGCCGACGTTCGGTTGCTGGACCCCCACCGGTTGGACATCACCGGACCGACCCGGTGGTCGGGTGCCGAGGTGTCCTGCCCGCCGGCGCTGCGGCCAGCCGTGGTCATCTTGCTGGCGATGCTGGCAGCCAAGGGCACCTCGGTGCTGCGCGGCGTGGACATCATCGCTCGCGGTTATGAACAGTTGCAGGAGCGGCTGATCGAACTGGGTGCCGAGATCGACTCTTTCCGCGACTGAGTCCCTCCGGCGGCGTCACCGCCGGTAGGCAAGCGCGCTGGTCACGCCTGGTGGCTTAGGCCACCAGGCGGGCCACTCAGTCCACCAGGCGGGCCACGCCCTCGGCCAGGCTGTACTCCACGCCCACTATCTGACAGCGGCCCTCATCGACGGCCTGCTGCAATGTCACCGAGTACGAGCGCAGCGTTTGGACTGTGGCGCGCACGTGCTGACGGCGCAGTTCGTCGTCGTCGGGGATCTCGATCGGGCCAAGGTGACCCGTCCCGCCGTCGGGACCCTTGGTTGCGCCGGTGATCAGGCTGGGAATAACGCGGTCCACTAACGCGCGGACAAAGCCGGTGGGCATCTGCCCGGTCGCTAGGGCGTCGGTGGTGGCCTTCAGGGCGCCGCAGGTGTCGTGCCCCAGGACGACCACCAGTGGCGCGCCGAGCACATCGACTCCGTATTCGATGGAGCCGATGATCGTGGTGTCGATGACGTGCCCGGCGGTGCGCACCACGAACAGGTCTCC
>JBMDWZ010000043.1:0-6739 GCA_048594865.1 Beutenbergiaceae bacterium | reverse complement strand
TTGACGTTCGATGGCGCCTGCGCGGGCGCGTCGTCCGGGGCGATCGCGGCTAACGTCGCGGTGGACACCCACTTGGGTTCGATGTCGAAAGGCTCCAACCCCTCGTCGTCCTCGGTACCCGGTGCTCCGACCCCGTACCGCTCTTGATCAAAGACATCGGAGTGCCCGACGGCGAAGGGTGCGGTCGGCAGTTCGGCGGCGGGCTGGTCCGGGGTAGCGGTCAGTGCCGGGCCGATCAGGTCGACACCGGATTCGGTGACCGAAGCCTCGGCCGCGTCATCGTCCTGGTGCACGGGCGACAGTCGTGGCAGGTCTACAGACGATCCCCAGGAAGTCGGTGAATCGTCGGCGTCGCTGTGTACGCCGATGCCCTCGGCCGAGGTGTTGGCTTCCCGCACGGCACGCTGAATGTCGGTCAGCGATGCTGAGTCGGTGATTCCCGGCAAGGTCCGCGCCGACAGTGGCGGGCGAACGATCGGTCGGGTTCGGGCGCTTTGCCGCTGCGGGCCAGCCGGCTGGCCATCGGTGGAGCCGCTCGGGGCGGGCTGATCAGCTGTCCGATGATCATCGCTGGGGCGACCAAAGGTGCGTCGAAGATTGGACTCCTGCTCGGCGTCATGCTGCTGGGAGTCATGCTGCTCGGCGTCATGCTGCGAAGGCTGGTCGCGCTGTTCCGGCGGGTCGGCCTGCGCTGGTGTGGCGGCCTGCGCGGGTGGGGCGGAGGCGGGCTCAGCTGGCCCAGCGGCGCCCGAGTCAGACTCCCTGCTTGCAGCGGGCTGCTCCGGCGTTGGCCCCATGGTGGGTGGCGGGGGCGCCTGGTCCCACAACGCCCGCAATGAGCGACGGGTGACGGCACCCTCGGACTCACCTCGCGCGGCGGAGTCACCCACGGGAGTTACCTCGGGACCAGCCTCTGCTTCGGACGCCTGCCCGACCTGCGACTCATCCTCGGTGGCTGGGTCTTCGTCGAAGGCGAAAGCTGGAGTGGGACCGGGGCCCGGCTCCGGGGCTGCGTAGCCCTGCCAATCGGGCGACGGCGGCGCTTGGGCGGCCTCGTTGTGCGTTTCGGTGCGGCGACGCCTCCGAGGTGCCGGCAACTCCCCCGCGTCCTCGGCCGACGCGGCCGACACGGCCGAGTGAGCAGACGCAGCAGAGTGAGCAGACGCAGCGGTACCAGCCGAACCCGCAGATCCAGCGGACCCAGCAGACCCCGCAGATCCCGCCGAACCAATGGCAAGGCTCTGGGCTTCCAGGGCCTCGAACTCCGCGGTGCGCTCCAGGCCACCCGGGCCCAGGTACAGCGCGCCGCTGGCGATCGCTTCATCCCGGGCGCGGATCTCCCGCCGCGACAGTGTCCGGTCATCGGAGCCGGAGGAATCCTTCGCGCGTTCGGCCCGCCGACGACGTCGACGCTCGCCGGGTTCTGGGGTCTGTGGGGTGTTCTGCTCGTCGCTCACGCCGAACTCACCCGCAAACCACCGGCCTCGGCGCCCGTCGATTGCACCGAACTGACGTTGCCGTCAAGGGCCGGTTGAAAGGTTGTGGGGTCGCGGTACAGGCCGTGCTTGGCGATGTACTGCACCACGCCGTCGGGCACCAAGTACCACACCGGCTTGCCCGACTCCACGCGCTCGCGGCAGGCCGTCGATGAGATCGCCATCGCCGGGATCTCCAAGAGCGAGTACTCCCCCTCGGGCAGGTCACCGGTGGAAAACTCATGACCAGGCCGCGTCACACCAACGAAGTGAGCGAGGTCCCACAAACCATCGACGTCTTTCCACTGCAGAATCTGGCCCAAGGCGTCGGCACCTGTGATGAAGAACAGTTCCCCATGGGGGTACTGACGGCGCAGATCCCGCAAGGTGTCGATGGTGTAGGTGACGCCACCGCGCTCAATGTCGACGCGGGACACCGTGAACCGGGGATTGGAGGCCGTGGCGATGACGGCCATCAGGTACCGATGTTCGGCCAGGGTCACCGCCCGGTCGGATTTGAACGGCTGGGCGCCGGTGGGGACGAACACCACCTCATCGAGGTCAAATTCATCGGCCACTTCACTGGCAGCAACCAAGTGCCCGTGGTGAATCGGGTCAAACGTCCCACCCATGATGCCGATGCGTGGCCGGGGACGGGAAGCAGAAATCACTAGGACTCCGTGTGTTCTTGTCTTACTCCGCCTTATCCCGGTGCCGTGAACCCACGGACCGGAACGCCATCGTGACCAATAGCAGGAACATCAACACCGCGATTGAGACCACACCAAAACCGACTGTGGGCATCGGCAGGCTCGCCGACTCTGCGGAGAAGGTCAGCAGCGAACTGCTCATCGACGTCGTTCCCTTCCATTGATGACTAGCGCACGCGCGCGAGTCTCTAACAACTCACAAGCACTTAGTGTCCCACGATTCGGCCCAGGTTCCCAACGCGTCGCTCAGGACCGAACATGCCCATCGCCCTGCACGATCCATGTGGTGGTGGTGAGCTCGGCCAATCCCATTGGCCCGCGAGCGTGCAGTTTTTGCGTGGAGATGCCGATCTCGGCACCCAAGCCAAGCTGGGCGCCGTCGGTGAACCGGGTGGAGGCGTTGATCATGATTGCCGCGGAGTCCACACCGGTTGTGAACCTTCGCACAGCGTTGACATCGGTAGTGCAGATCGCCTCGGTGTGCTGGGAGGAATAGGTTCTGATGTGCTCCAGCGCCGCGTCGATGTCATCCACTACCGCCACCGCGAGGTCCAGGCTGAGGTACTCGGCGAACCAGTCCTCCTCGGTGGCAGCCTGCACTTGCACCCCGTCGGGGGCGAGGGCAGCGGTTGCGGAATCACCGTGGATGGTGACGCCGGCATCGGCTAACGCGCTCAACGCAGGCGGCAGGAATTCCTCGGCCACGGTCCGGTGCACCAGGAGGGTTTCTAGGGCGTTGCACACCCCGACGCGCTGGGTTTTGGAGTTCAGAAGAATCGCCAATGCCTGGGCGGTATCGACGTGCGCATCGACGTACAGGTGGGTGTTGCCCACACCGGTCTCGATCACCGGGACCAGGGATTCGCGCACCACCGTCTGGATCAGCCCTGCTCCCCCACGCGGCACGAGCACGTCCACCAGCCCGCGCGCACGCATCAGCGCCGTGGCGCCCTCGCGCCCATAGGAGTCGATGGACTGCACCAGGTCACTCGGCAGGCCGGCTTGAGCCAAGGCGCCACCGAGGACGCCGACGATCTCCTGGTTAGACTCAGCTGCTGCCGATCCGCCGCGCAAGATCACCGCGTTGCCACTCTTCAGCGCCAGCCCGGCAGCGTCAACGGTGACGTTGGGACGCGCCTCATAGATCATCCCGACCACCCCCATCGGAACTCGCAACTGCCGCACCTGCAGCCCGTTGGGCAACGTGGAGCCGCGCACCACCTCGCCCACCGGATCCGGCAACGCGGCCAGGTCCCGTAAGGCCTCGGAAATCGCGACGATGCGCTCGTGATCCAGGGTCAGCCGATCCAGTAGGCCCGGGCTCATCCCGCCGGCGCGTTCGCGCTGTACATCGATGGCGTTGGCGGTCACGATCCGCTCACTGGCATCAACCAATGCATCAGCCATCGCGTGCAACGCGGCGTCTTTGGTTGCTCTCGTTGCGCTCGCCAGCGACCGCGAGGCTACCTTGGAGCGCTTGGCGACGTCGGCGACCGCATCAGCAACGGTGGCGGTGTGGGTCATGAGATCAAGGATACGCAGCACTCAGGCGACGAGCCGGCCGCAGCCCAACGGTGGTCAGGCGGCAGCGGCGCGAGCCCAGCCGACCTCAGTTGGCGGCAACCTTGGTGCGGGCGGCTGCGGGCGTTGCCACCGGGGTGGTGCGCGCCGGCACGGTGCGGCGCAACCCGAAGTCGGCCAACGCCGGCAGCAGGTCCTGGACCACGGCGACCACGTCGGTAGGCACCGAGCCCGGGATCACGGTGAAGCCGTCGGCGCCGCCCTGGGTAACCCAGGCGTTCCACAGGGTGGCTAGGTCCTCGGCGGTCCCGATCGTGCGCAACGCGGGCAGGTTCGGAGGGGTGTCCAGTGAGCTGAGCAGGTCCCATCGCGCTTGGGCGCTGGCGCGGTCGGCGGAGATCACTGCGTGCACGTCCACCAGGACCTTGACGTCATCGGCATCGCGGCCCCACTCCACGGCCGCAGCGCGGACCGCGGCGCGTGCGGAGATCGCCTCATCCAGGGAGGAGACCGAAAGCCTGGCGATGTCTGCGCGCGCGGCGGCCAGTTCGGCGTCCACTCCGTTGGCCACCGGGATGACGACGGCGGGACGGGCTGGTTCGGTTTCACGCGCCTCGACCACGCGGCGGCTCGGCTTCGACACCGGGGCGTTCAGCACCGCGTCCACGCTCTTGGCCCCGGCACCGGCGGCTGCGGCACCGGCTTCCAACTGCCAGCCAGCGCGTTCTGAGGTGGCTCGGTGCACCGAGGCGATCGCACCAGCCACGTGCTCGGGGCGGGTGACGCCCAGGGGAACGGTGGAGATCAGTGCCGAGCGCTTGCTGTGCCGAGCCAACCGCGAAGCGGCCAGGGCGCCATCGAGCCAGGCGTCACGTCGACGTTGCCCACCGAGTCGGAACGTCTCATCCAGGGCGATGAAGTCCACGCCGCCGCGGTCGGCCAAGGAGGCCAGGCCGGCGAGCCGGCTCATGATGAACTGCTCGGTTTCGGCGTTCTGGTCACGCTGCCAGTCGCGGGGTGCGCCAGCGCCGGACAGGTCCAGGCCGATGAGCGAGGTGGTTTGGGTCAGTGGTGTGGGAATTGCGGTCATGGAGGGACTCCACTTTCATGACAGAAGGTAGCTGCGGGCACCCCAGTCGGTGGTCGCACGCCCGGTGTGTCACCCAACGGGTCGGTGTGCGCCCTTCACTGAGGGTTGGCGCCGTGGGCCCGGAGTGTGGGCCGAGGCTGCCGGATGAAGAGTCGGTTCAGGCCGACATCTCGCAGCACATGCAACACATCACGGAGTTCTCGAAGACACGCTGGGAAGCGGAGACTCGGTGGATGTTCATCTGCTTAATCAATTCCTTCTGGTGTCGCACCATGCGGTGCTGCGCTTGATGGAGACGATTTCGAATCCATCCAGGTCATCACCCGGGGCACCCCACCGCGCGGAGGGTTGCCGGTCAGCTAGCCGGGGCTTAGTGCTGACACTCTGAACCTAAGCATCAGGCTAGAAGGCATAAAGGTGAAAAGTCAACAACACGCCGGTTACAACACCACAAGATCGTCGCGGTGCACCACGGCGCGCGCCGAGTCGGGGCCAAACCGTTCGCGCAGTTGCGCCGAGGTTTGACCGAGTCGCTCGGGAAGCTCCTGGGCGCCGTAGGACGCGATCCCCCGCGCGATCACCTGACCCGAGGCGTCGACGACGTCGATCGGCTCACCGGCGTCAAAGTCACCGGCTACTGCGACCACTCCGGCGGCCAGCAAGGACTTCTTGCCCACCGTGATCGCCGCCACGGCCCCGTCATCGACCTGCACCGAACCGGCCGTGCTGGCAGCGTGCGCGAGCCACAGCCGGCGGGCGCTCACTCGCCGCGTGGCTGGCTTGAACCAGGTTCCAACATCGCGCCCGGCAAGCACCGCTTCGGCGTTCTCGGCGCTGGTGACCACCGCGGGGATCCCGGAGCCCGAAGCGATTGCGGCGGACTGGAGTTTGGACACCATGCCGCCGGTTCCCACCGACGTGCCGCGGGCACTGACTTCGATGCCCTGCAGGTCACGTTGGGAATTGACCACGCTGATCCGCTTGGCGCCCGGTTCCTTCGGAGAGCGGTCATACAAGGCATCGACGTCGGTCAGCAGCACCAGGGCGTCGGCACCGGCCAGGTGCGACACCAGCGCCGCGAGCCGGTCGTTATCGCCGAACTTGATCTCCTGGGTGGCCACGGCGTCGTTTTCATTGATCACCGGCACCACCCCCAGGGCCAGCAGTCGCTCGACGTTGCGTTGCACGTTGCGGTGGTGGCTACGCCGCACCACGTCCTCGACCGTGAGCAGAATCTGGCCCACGGTCAGCCCATGTTCGCCGAAGGCGCGGGTGTAGTGGGCCATCAGCAGCCCCTGGCCCACGCTCGCGGCGGCCTGCGCGGTGGCCAGGTCCCGCGGGCGGCCCACGAGGCCCAGCACGGTCAACGCCGAGGCGATCGCGCCCGAGGACACCAGCACCACTTGGCCACCGGCGGCCCGCCTAGCGGCGAGTACCGCCACCAGCGCCTCAAGCTTGGAGGTGTCCAGCCGGCCCTCGTGGTCGGTCAGGGACGATGATCCGATCTTGACCACAATGCGTCGCGCCTTAGTGATGTCGGCTAAGGCGGTGCGGTCGTTGGCGGCGGCACTCACCCGATCATTGTTGCCCACTTCGGCCTCCCTGGGCCCACGGTGTCCGCTATCTGAGTTTCGCGACTAACTCGACCTTGAACCGTTCGGTGTTCTCCAGGTACGCGGCGTAGTGCTGCTCGCCACCGGCGTGCGGGTGCCGGTCCGCATACAGGTGGCGCCACCCGTGTTCCAGGCTCGCGGACCACAACCGGTCGACGTCGTCGCGATCGCCGGCATGGAAGGCCAAGTGTGAGAGTCCCGGGGTTCGCCGATCATGGGCACCGGTGCGCTCAGACTGTTCTAGGACGATGTAAGTCTGCCCGAGGATCCAACTATGCCCGCCGTCCCACTGCTGGTAGGTGGTGTAGCCCAACTCCCCCAGCAGCCATC
>JBMDWZ010000042.1:0-2396 GCA_048594865.1 Beutenbergiaceae bacterium | reverse complement strand
CGCATCGGCCACGTTGTACTTGTCCTCCAACAGCACCGGCGCGATCGGCCAGTCATCGCCCGTAGGCACGCGAGATTCTGCGCGCTTTTGGTACCAGACATTCCACTCATCGAAGGAGATGTCGATCTGCTTGTCGTGCTTGCCCTCGGCGCGGATCGCATCGCAGGTGGCGGCCACGGAGTCGATGAAGTAGTCCATGTTCACCGCCGAGGCCAGGAAGCTGGCCAGGTCGCCCTCGTCCTCGTAGTAGTACACGTGCGCACTAATCAGGTCCACATTGGCGTAGGTGTGCCGCAGAACCGTCTGCTCCCACTCACCGAAGGTGGGCATCCGGGAGTTGGAGGATCCGCAGGCCACGAGTTCCAGATCCGGATCGATCATCCGCATCGCGTTCGCGGTTTCCGCGGCCAGGCGGCCGTACTCTTCGGCGGTCTTGTGACCGATCTGCCACGGCCCATCCATCTCATTGCCCAGGCACCACATCTTGATCCGGTAGGGCTCCTGCGCGCCGTTGGCGCGCCGCTGATCGGACAGGGCGGTGCCGCCAGGAACGTTGCAGTACTCCAGCAACTCCAGGGCCTCGGCGATCCCGCGGGTGCCGAGGTTCACGGCCATCATCGGCTCCAGATCGGCCTTCTTGATCCAGGACATGAACTCATCGACGCCGAAGGTGTTCGGGTCCGTGGAGTGCCAGGCCAGGTCCAGGCGCTTGGGACGGTCTTCCTTGGGGCCGACGCCGTCTTCCCACTTGTAGCCAGAGACGAAGTTTCCGCCGGGGTAACGCACCGTGGTGGTGCCCAGTTCACGCACCAAATCCAACACATCGGTGCGGAATCCGTCGTCGTCGGACTTGTCATGCTCGGGTTCATAGATCCCGGTGTAGACGCACCGTCCCAGGTGCTCCACGAAAGAGCCGAAGGTGCGTGGTCGAACCGGCCCGACGGCGAAGTTCGGGTCCAGAATTAGTCGTGCGGTGCTCATGGGGTCCTCTCAGGTACCGGTGATACCGGTGGTAGAAATGGATTTGATGATCTGGCGTTGGAAGAACAGGAAAATCACGATCAACGGCAACGCGGCGAGCACGGCCTGAGCCATGTTCTGGGCGTACTGAATACCGTAGGCACTCACCACGGTTTCCAGTCCCACCGGTAGCGTCATCAGTTCGGAGCGGTTGATCACGATGAACGGCCACAGGAAGTTGTTCCAGGCGCCGATGAACACAAAGATCGACACCGCTCCCAGAATCGGTCGCGATAGCGGCAGCACGATGCGCGCGAGAATGCGCATCCGGGAGGCACCGTCCATCAGGGCCGCTTCTTCCAATTCCCGGGGGATTTGGTCGAAGAATTTCTTCAAGATGAACACCATCGGTGCCGCGATGATCTGCGGCAGGATGATGCCCCACTAGGTGTCCACGAGGTTCAGGGTCAGCATCTGCTGGAACAGCGGGACGATCAGGATCTGCCCGGGGATCATGATCGACCCGACGATCAGACCAAGGATCAGCCCCTTGCCGCGGAAGTCGAAACGGGACAGGGCGTACCCCGCTAGCGCCGAGATCAGCACGGTGATGAACGTGATCGCCGCGGAGGTGACGAAGGAGTTGATCGCCCACCGGGGAACCAATCCTTCGGCCAGCACGTTGCTGTAGGCCTGCAGGGTGAATCCATCGCGTGGCCAGAAGGTGATCGGCGCCGAGGCGGCATCGGCCTCCTGCTTGAAGGAGGTGAGTACCGCCCAGAGCACCGGGGTCAACCAGGTCAGGGCGAGGCCAGCGAGGATGACGAAGGCGATGACCCGGAAGGGCTGAATCTTCTTGCGGTTCTTGGCGATCTCCGGCCTGCCCTGGGCGGGTGCCGGGCGGGTAGCGGTGGCGGTGGTCATCGGTTCTCCCCCCGTCGACGAGCGATAAACAGGTAGCCCAGCGAGAGCACCACGATGAGGAAGAAGAAGATGTAGGAGATCGCTGAGGCGTACCCGAGGCGGTAGCCGGTGAAGCCCATTTCATAGATGTAGAGCAGGATCGGTCGGGTGGCGCCCGCCGGGCCACCTTGGGTCATTTGGTAGACCTGATCGAAGACCTTGAGCGAGGCCAGCATCTGCAGGATCAGCACCAGCACTGTGATCGGCGCCAACTGCGGCACGGTGATCGAACGGAACTGACGCCACCGGCCGGCGCCATCCAGGGCGGCGGCCTCGTAGAGCTGGTCGGGGATGTTCTGCAGGGCCGCGAGGTACAGCAGGAAGTTGAACCCGATGGTCCACCACACCGTGGTGATAACCACGGCGGGCATCGCGGTGTTGGAGTCCTGCAACCAGGAGATGTCGATGCCGAAGAGGTTGTTCACCAACCCCAGCTGCGGGTTGTACATCCACACCCAGAACATCGACACCAC
>JBMDWZ010000041.1:0-26849 GCA_048594865.1 Beutenbergiaceae bacterium | reverse complement strand
GGCACGCAACCGTGGTGTCGGTGCTGGTGATCCAGTGCTGCATGGCGTCGTTACCCGAGACGTCCACCCGGTGTCCGGCGGACAGGAAGGAGGCCAGCCCCATGTCCCGGCTGGCCACCCCCGAAAGCAGCGCCCGACCGGCGGCCACGGATTGGCAAAACACTCCGACTCCGCCTGGGCGGGGCGAGTGCTCAAAGAGGCTCGCCGGCACCGGTTCCGGGTCGTCATCGTCGGTGGTGGTGATCAGGCCGTAGGAACGTGGTCCCACCAACCGCAGACCCAGCCGCCGGACCTGGCGCACCAAGGTGCGTTGGGACACTCTCCCGGTGGCTCCGCCCGCCGAAAACCCTCCGGTGTACAGGACCACGGCGCGAACTCCGGCGGACGCAAGCGGCTCCAGATACTCCAGCACCGCGGGCGCGGGTGCGGCAAGCAGCGCCAGGTCCGCTTCGCGCCCGAGCGTGGCCATCGAGGCAGTCGCCAGCGCCTCATCGCCCACCACCTGCACCGGGATGCCGCTGGCGGTCAGTTGAGCCAGCAGGCGCGCTCCGATCGCCACGCCTTCCTCACCCTCGGCCACGACCACGACCCCGCGCGGGCGCATCAGGGCATGCATCGACTTGGCTTCGGCCCGTTGCTCCCGCTCGGCCAACACCGCTAGGGATTTATCGGTGCTGGTGATCGCGAACGACACACCCAGGATTCCGTCGTCGTACTCCGACTCGACCTCGTAGCCAGCATCGGCGAAGACCCGCACCATCTTGGCGTTTTGAGGCAGCACATCGGCCACGAACCGCCGCACGCCGAGTTCCCGTCCGGCCGCGGCCAGATGCTCCAGCAGCACCGAACCCAGTCCCCTGCCCTGGGCGCTATCGGCAACGTTGAAGGCCACCTCGGCATCGGCCTCATTCAGCCGCTCGAAGCGTCCGACGGCCAGGATCTCACCGTCGTCCACGAGCACCAGGGCCACCCGGTCGGCGTAGTCGATCTGGGTGAACCGCTGCAGCATCGAGTCCGGCAGTCGCTCCATGGGGGCAAAGAACCGAAGGTAGGTGCTTTCCGGGCTCTGGTTCTGGTGGAACCGTTGCAACGCGGGAGCATCGTCGGGATGGATCGGGCGGATGCGCATCGTGGACCCATCGCGCAACACCACGTCTGCTTCCCAGTGCACCGGGTAGGACACATCGGGGGCGCTCATGTACCGATCCTATGTGCGGCGCACCGATGCGCCGGCTACCGGTGTGGGAGGACCGGCGCAGCGCCGGTTGTAGGCGAGAATACGACCATGGCCCGTCGTTCCTCTTCCGACCCTGAAAACAGCACCATCGTTGACGTCGATGTATCCACCGAGATGCGTGGGTCATTTCTGGAGTACGCATACTCCGTCATCTACGCCCGAGCTCTCCCCGATGCGCGCGACGGCCTGAAGCCGGTGCAGCGCAGGATCCTGTTTCAGATGGCCCAGATGGGCCTGCGCCCCGACCGCGGTCACGTGAAGTCAGCCCGGGTTGTCGGTGAAGTGATGGGAAAACTGCACCCACACGGCGATGGCGCGATCTATGACGCGCTAGTGCGGATGGCCCAGCCGTTCTCGCTGCGGCTGCCGCTGATCGATGGCCACGGAAACTTCGGGTCCCTGGACGACGGCCCGGCGGCCGCGCGGTACACCGAGGCCCGCCTAGCCCCAGCAGCCTTAGCGATGACCGCGGACCTGGACGCCGACGTCGTCGACGAAGTCCCAAATTACGACTCCCAACTCACCCAGCCCGACGTGCTCCCCGCGGCGCTGCCCAACCTGCTCGTCAATGGAGCCAGCGGGATCGCAGTGGGGATGGCCACAAACATGCCACCGCACAATCTCGTCGAGGTGGTCGCAGCACTGCAACATCTGATCGCGAACCCCGGCGCCACCCTGGAGGAGCTGATCCGGTTCGTGCCCGGCCCGGATCTGCCCTCCGGTGGAAAGATCGTGGGGTTGGACGGGATTCGGGAGGCGTACGCCAGCGGAAAGGGCTCCTTCCGCACCCGAGCCACCGCACGGATCGAGAACATTACGCCGCGGCGCAAGGGCATCGTGGTCACCGAACTCCCCTACCAGGTGGGCCCCGAGCGTGTGATCGACAAGATCAAGGATGCCGTGCAGGCCCGCAAGGTTCAGGGCATCAGCGCTGTCACCGACCTCACCGACCGGCAAAACGGCCTGCGCCTGGTGATCGAGGTGAAGAACTCGTTCAACCCCGATGCGGTGCTTGCTGCGTTGTACCGGCACACGCCGATGGAAGATTCCTTCGGCATCAATAACGTGGCCCTGGTGAACGGGCGGCCCAAGACCCTGGGCCTGCTGGAACTGCTCCAGGTGTATTTGGACCACCGGATCACTGTCACTAGGCGCCGCACCGCCTATCACCTGCGGAAGAAGTCCGAGCGGCTGCACCTGGTTGAGGGCTTGCTGATCGCGATCGCCGACATCGATGAAGTGATCCAGGTGATCCGCAGTAGCGATGATGCCGACGCTGCCCGCGGCCGCCTGATGTCCATCTTTGATCTGTCCACCGAGCAGGCCGAGTACATTCTGGCGTTGCGCCTGCGCCGGCTGACCAAGTACTCGCGTATCGAACTGGAGACCGAGCGCGATGATCTTGCCGCTGAGATCGCCCGCCTGCAGGAGATCTTGGACACCGAGTCGCTGCTGCGCCAACTGGTGTCCGATGAGCTGGCGGCGGTAGCCAAGGAACACGGCACCCCTCGGCGCACCGTGTTGCTGGAGCAAACGCCCGGCTCGGAGCCGGTAAGCGCCAAGAAGTCCACGGCCAACGCGATGCCGCTGGAGGTGCCCGATAGCCCCTGCCACGTGCTGCTGTCCGCGACTGGCCTACTGGCTCGGACCTCAGACGACGCCCCCGTGGTCACCGACGGTCCGCGCAGCGCCCACGACGCGCTCACCTCGGTGGTCCCCACCACCGCGCGCGGTCAGGTGGCGGCGATCACGAACCTCGGCCGGCTGGTGAAGTTGAGCGTGGTGGAGATCCCGGCATTGCCGCCCACCGATGGGCCGCCGAGCCTGTCCGGTGGGGTCCCGGCGGCGGAGATGCTCACCCTGGAACGCGGCGAACAAGTGGTGGCACTTGCGAGCCTTGCCACCGACGCCTCGCCGTTAGCACTGGGCACCAAGAACGGTGTGGTCAAGCGGGTGCTCCCGGACCGGTTGCAACGTGAGGAGTGGAGCATCATCTCCCTCAAGGATGGCGACGAGGTGGTCGGTGCGGCGGCCAGCGTCGACGATTCGGACCTGGTGTTCGTCTCCTCCGATGCCCAACTGTTGCGGTTCGCCGCCTCCCTCGTGCGCCCACAGGGTCGCACCGGAGCCGGGATGGCCGGGATCAAACTGGGCGCTGGCGCCACTGTGGTCTACTTCGGGGTTATCGATGACGTGCAAGGCAGTGAGTTGGTGACCGTCGCCGGAACGGCCGACGCCCTACCGGGGACCGTCGCGGGCAGCGCCAAGGTCACCCCACTAGCGTCCTACCCCACCAAGGGACGGGCTACCGGCGGCGTGCGCGCACATCGGTTCATCCGCGGTGAAGACGCCCTGTACGCGGCTGCGGCCGCTCCCTCGCCCGTGCGGGCGGTTGGGTCCGGCGGGCAAACCATTGACCTGCCCGAAGTAGATGATCGCCGGGACGGTTCCGGGCGCCCGGTCGGGGCGCCGATCGCGGGCCTGGGCTGACCCGCTCATCTGGTGTGCTCCGCTGGCCTGGTGTCCTCCGCCGGCCTGGCGGCCGGTGATCAGATGTCGATGCTGTACATGATCGACCGGCGAAAAGCTTCAAACTCCAGCTTGCTGAACAGTCCGAAGTCCGTGGTCAGATCCGGAGCATCGACACCGAGCCCGGCGTACTGCATGCCATCCTTCTCAAACTCCGCAAGCGCGCGGGTCACCAGGGCAGTACCGACTCCCTGGCCGCGCCACGGGGCACGAACCCCGAGGATGTCGATGTACCCCTCGGAGCCGCCGACGGCTTCCCAGTCCTGCTCGTAGCGCCCCGAGTACAGGTAGCCGGCTACTTGGGCGCGGTCGGTGGTGCGGTCGAGTACCAAAAAGCTCCACGACGGCGCAAAGTACGTTCGGCCCTCCACCCAGGTGTCGGGGGTGTGCGGAGTTGAACCTTCGTGGTCCAAAAACGCGTCGTTGTGTGCGATCCGGACCTGGTCATCGAGTTCGGCGCTCCACGGCACCACGTGCAGGTGGTGGGCGAGCAGAGCTTCCGGCCTAGGCGCATCGAGATTGCGTCGCATCTCGGTGTAGTACCGCGTCCGCCGAAACCCGCGCTCGGTGAGCATCGAGGAGGAGTCGGCCATGCCCTCTTCCACATGCACCATGATCCGCGCGGCGGAGTCCTTACCGGAGGCCGCCAGCAATTGCCGGGCTCGACCCAGTTGCCACTCCAACACGTCCGATCCGATGCCGCGGCGGCGCCAGTCCGGGTCGACCCCTCCTTCGAGGTAACAGCGCACCAGTTTGGAGTCCCCCGGCGGCATCGTCACCACCCCGTAGGCACGCACCGCGCCGCCGGAGTCGAGTCCGATGATCCCGTTCAGGTGAGGGTCGACCCATTCCTCGGCGAAGTTCTCATGCGCCTCTTCCAGGGTGGTCCGGTAAGGCGGGTTATCGGCCCGTTCAATGCGCTGCAGGAGCACGTGCAAAATCGCGGCGTCATCCGGTCCGATTGCCCGCCACGACAGGCCGAACTCCGGGTCGGGTAGCGCCAGGGACATCGGCGCATTCGCGCGCTGCGGAAGCGAGGTCGATGGCTCGCTCATCACACACTCCCCGACTCTGCGGCGTCCTTGCGGACCTGACTACGTACATCGGCAGGGTATGGGCCAAAACGCCTCGTGGCCAACCACCCCCGCGGTACAGCGATGAATCTCACGCGTCGATACGATCCGGATCCAAGGCCCCCGCACCAGCAACGATGAAGTCCTTGCGTGGTGCCACATCGGATCCCATCAGCAGTTCGAAGACCTCCTCCGCCTGCTCGATCGCCCCCTGATCGGCCATCGTGATCTTTCGCAACGTTCGCTGGCCGACGTCCATCGTGGTCTCGGCGAGCTGATCAGCATCCATTTCCCCGAGCCCCTTGTACCGCTGGATGGGTTCCTTATACCGCTTGCCCGAGCGCTCGAGTTTGGCCAGGTACTTATGCAATTCGGCGTCCGAATAGGTGTAGGTCACCGCGCCCTTGCGTGACCCTTGGGCCATGGTCTCCACCCGGTGCAACGGCGGTACCGCTGCGTACACGCGGCCGGCCTCCACCAGCGGTCGCATGTACCGGAAGAACAAGGTGAGCAGCAAGGTACGGATGTGGGCGCCGTCAACGTCGGCGTCGGTCATCAACACGACCTTGCCGTAGCGGACCTGATCTAGGTCGAAGGACCGTCCCGAGCCGGCGCCGAGCACCTGGATGATCGAGGCGCACTCGGCGTTCTTCAGGATGTCTGACGCTGACGCCTTTTGGACGTTGAGGATCTTGCCCCGAATCGGCAGCAGCGCCTGGAAGTCGGAGTTGCGGGCAAGTTTCGCGGTTCCCAGGGCGCTGTCGCCCTCAACGATGAACAGTTCCGAGCGGTCCACCTCGTTCGTGCGGCAGTCCGCTAACTTCGCGGGCAGCGTCGAGGTTTCCAGCGCGTTCTTGCGGCGGGAAAGTTCCTTGTGCATTCGGGCCGAGACCCGCGCCCGCATCTCCCCCACAACCTTTTCCAGCAGCAGCCCGGCCTGGGTCTTGTCCTGTCGCTTGGTGGAGGTGAGGGTGGCCGTGAGTTCGTCTTCCAGGACCTTGGACACGATCGAGCGTGCTTGGGGGGTGCCGAGGATCTCTTTGGTTTGGCCCTCGAACTGCGGTTCGGGAAGGCGCACCGTGACCACCGCGGTCAACCCGGCGAGCACGTCGTCCTTCTCGATGCGTTCCTTGGAGTTCTTTCCCGAGATCTTCAGCCGCCGTGCGTTGGCCTCGATCTGTTTGCGCAGCACCTTGACCAGGCCCTGTTCGAAGCCGGTGGCGTGAGTGCCGCCTTTGGTGGTGGCGATGACGTTGACGAAGCTGCGGATTTCGGTGTCGAAACCCACCCCCCAACGCATCGCGATATCCACTTCACAGGTGCGCTCGACCTCTTTGGGACGCAGGTGGCCCCGGGAGTCCAGTTGTTGCACCGTCTCGGTGAACTGGCCTGCGCCGGTGAAATGCCAGTTCTCGGTAACGGCGGCGTCGGAGGACAGGTACTCCACGAAGTCCACCACACCACCCTCGTGCAGGAAAACCTCTTCGGTGGGCCCCTGCTCACCAGGGGTGCCGGGCAGGCCACGCTCGTCGCGGACCACCAGTTTCAGCCCGGGGACAAGGAAGGAAGTTTGCCGGGCGCGGGTGGTCAATTCGTCATAGGAGTAAGTGGCACTGGAGGGGAAGATCTGCCGGTCCGCCCAGAACCGGACCCTGGTGCCGGTGCGCTTCTTGGCCACCTTGCCTACGACGTCGAGCACGGAGTCATCAACGAACGGTTTGAAGGTGGCTTGCGGGTCGGGCCGCCCGCCGTCAGAGAACCGTCCGGGCTCACCGCGATGGAAGGCCATCTTGTGGGTTTTGCCACCCAGGTCCACCTCCACGTCCAGGCGCTCGGACAGTGCGTTCACCACCGAGGCCCCCACCCCGTGCAGACCACCGGAGGCGGCGTAGGAGCCACCGCCGAACTTTCCGCCGGCGTGCAGTTTGGTGAAGATCAACTCCACACCCGAAATCTTCATCTCGGTGTGTTCATCCACGGGCATTCCGCGCCCGTTGTCACGCACTTCCACCGAGGAGTCCGGGTGCAGGATCACCACGATCTCATCGGCATGCCCGCCCAGGGCCTCGTCAACGGCATTGTCGATGATCTCCCAGACGCAGTGCATCAGGCCGCGGGAGTCGGTGGACCCGATGTACATACCGGGACGCTTGCGCACCGCCTCCAACCCTTCAAGGACGGTCAGATGGCGTGCGCTGTACGTCGATTCGCTAGTGGCCACGGATCTCATCGTAGGCGGCGCACCGACAAATGCCGTGAAACGGCTCGCCCTGGGGCCGCCGCGCTACGCGCACAGCGAACCACCGCCTTTTGATTGCGCGATTATCGGAGGTAGGTGGTTACATTGTTCTCGTGACTGCATTGACCACGGAACACACCACCCCCGAACTCACCGGCGCCGATGTGTGCGACGCCTGCGGTGCCCGGGCGTACGTGCGCGTGCACCTGGAAGCCGGAGAACTTTTGTTCTGCGCGCATCACGGCCGGAAGTACTCCGAGAAGCTCTCGGATGTGGCCACCCACATTCAAGATGAGAGCGAACGACTCCTAGAAGACGACGGCGACGCGCAGCGTATCTAAGCTGCGTCGCCTGCAGGTAGCGCGCCCGAGCGCATGTGCCTCGGGTGCGCTATTGGTGTACCCGGCGCCGATCGAGTAGTGCCCTGCTACCCGCGCGACCTAGTCCTCCAGGGCGAAGGTGATGTCATCCAGGGGCGGCAACGCGGGTCGCGGGGACTCCTGATCGGACCGCCCCGCAGTCGTGAAGTGCCATTCGCCGTCCCCGCGCGCCTCGATGCCTCGCCAGTCGATTTCGAGTTCGAGCGTAGCCAGCAGCCCGCCCGAGACCTGCAGTCGCAGCAGCCAAGGCGCGCCGGAGGCATCGGTGAACCGGCCCTGCACCGGGAACCAGAAATCCCTCGGCCACACTCGCTCGACATCCTCGTCGTCGAACATCAGCCGAAGATCGCCATGCTCGGGATAGTAGTGCGTGTTGATCGTGGACCGCAGTTGAGTTCGCAGCGCCGGCGCGCTGAAATCCTGCGTGTGGCTGAGCATCGCGAGGATCACGCCGCGCCACGGGTCGTCAAGCTCCGCAGATTGCGGCGCCGGACCGCTGTGTCCCCGAGATCCCTCCGCTTGGAACTCCACCGCCGAACCGGCGAGCATCAGGGCTGTGACTGCACCAGCCACGACCACCCGCGGATGGCTGAGCCCGGCGGAGCGCAGGCGCTGCTGTAGCCGAGCATCCAGTGCCTCGGCGGGCTGACACACGCCGAAGGCGAGGCCGGCACTAGCCACGCTCCACGCCACCCGGCTGGCGTAGCCATACTCCATGGTGCTCCCCAAGGAGTTAAAAGTGGCCCACCCGGTGAGGCCGGCGACGGCCCCGCGGTACCACCACGAGCGGGCGCCGCTCAGCTCGCTGGGGTCCACGAGGGTGAGCGCACCCACGGCCGCGGCGTTCGCGGCGCCGCTAGCGAGGCGCAATCGGCTTTCGGCTATCAATCTGGGTCCGGTTCGCCGTCGTCCTCAGCAAGGTTCTCATCGCCGGCGTCCGCAGGCGCCGAGGGATCCAGGAACGAATAAACGGATAGTCGCCGTTCCAGAACCGCGGTGACTAGTCCGAATGCCACGGCACCGGCCGCCATCAGTACACGTGGGCGCACCACGCCGCGGCGCTCAAGCCACCGGTGGATGCCCTCGTCGATCGCCTCGGCAGGACCGCATAGACCCAACGCCACACCGGAACTGGCGGCTGTCCAGGCGACGCGGCGTTGCACGTCGTCGCCGAACTCCTCGTCCTTGCCCAGCGCCCACCACACCGTCGTTCCCACGGCTCCCGCAGCGGTCAACCTGTAGGCGGCCTTGAGCACCGGATGCAACGCGGCCGGGCGGATCAGTGTCACTAGACCAGCCGCCACTGATTGCGCGACTGCGACCGGCACCGATGTGCTGTGAACGAGCGCCTCGCCGCTCCCCTGCGTTTCATTCCCCATGGGTTCAGACTACGTCAGGGGCGCGGCCTGGTGAACGACTTAGTCGAGGTAGTCGCGCAGCACCTGCGAGCGGCTGGGGTGACGCAACTTCGACATGGTCTTGGACTCGATCTGGCGGATCCGCTCACGTGTGACGCCGTAAACCTTTCCGATCTCATCCAGCGTCTTCGGCTGGCCGTCGGTGAGACCAAAGCGCATGGAGACAACGCCGGCCTCCCGCTCGGACAGGGTGTCCAGGACCGAGTGCAGTTGCTCCTGCAGCAGCGTGAAGCTCACGGCGTCGGCGGGGACAACAGCTTCGGAGTCCTCGATGAGGTCACCGAACTCACTGTCGCCGTCTTCGCCCAGCGGGGTGTGCAGGGAGATCGGCTCGCGGCCGTACTTCTGCACCTCCACAACCTTCTCCGGGGTCATGTCCAGCTCGGCTGCCAACTCTTCGGGCGTGGGCTCACGGCCCAGATCCTGAAGCATCTGGCGCTGCACCCGAGCCAGCTTGTTGATGACTTCCACCATGTGCACGGGGATCCGGATGGTCCGAGCTTGGTCGGCCATGGCGCGAGTGATCGCCTGGCGGATCCACCACGTCGCATAGGTGGAGAACTTGTAGCCCTTGGTGTAGTCGAACTTCTCGACCGCGCGGATCAGTCCGAGGTTTCCTTCCTGGATCAGATCCAGGAAGAGCATTCCACGGCCGGTGTAGCGCTTGGCCAGGGAGACCACCAGTCGCAGGTTTGCTTCCAGCAGGTGGTTCTTGGCGCGCTTGCCGTCGTGAGCGATCCACTGCAGGTCGCGGTAGGCACGGCGTTCATCCGCCTTGGCCTTGGTCTTGTCCCACTGGTCGCCGTACGGCGGGTTAGCAAGCTTTTCCTCAGCGAACAGGCCGGCCTCGATGCGCTTAGCCAGCTCCACTTCCTGGACGGCGTTCAGCAGCGCGACCTTACCGATCTGCTTGAGGTAGTCCTTGACAGGGTCGGCGGTGGCGCCAGCGGTGACTACCTGCTGGGCCGGGGCGTCGTCGTCGTCGGAGTCCGAGAAGACGAACGCGGCGTCTTGTCCGGAGCCGGACTTACCCGAGGTGGTGGTCTCGGTCTTCTTGGTCTCTTCGGTGTCGTTGTCCTCGACGACCGTGAGTGTGGCCTCGGAGTCGCTGCCCTTGACCTTGCGAGCCTTCGGGGCGGCCTTGGTGGTCTTGGCAGCAGTCGACTTCGACGCCGCAGGCTTCTTCGCAGCGGGCTTCTTGGTCGCCGCGGTCTTGGCGGAGGTCGACTTCTTAGCGGTCGCGGTCTTCGCCTGCGCGCCGTTGCGGGCAGGAGTCGACGTGGTGGGCTTCTCGTCGGTCTTCGTGTCCGGCATCAGTTCGTAACTCTCCTTGCGGCGGGGGCAATACACAGGTTCGCTTTAGGCAGCCCAAAGCGGCGGTTCATGAGTGCCCCAACGCCCGAGAGGATTCTCCGGGTTTAGCCGGTCCTTTTCGGTCCTTTACCGTCGTCCGTAGCAGGTGCTAGCGGCCGGTTCGGCGTCGTGGCACTTACCATTATAACGCCCACACCGCTAGGCACATTCCCAAACGCTGCGCACCAGCCGCTCGGCACGCTATTAAACCTCGGCGAAGGCCTCAATTGGCGGGCAGGAACACACCAAATTGCGATCCCCGTACGCACCATCGACACGCCGCACCGGCGGCCAATACTTGTCCGCTACCACCTCGGGCAACGGGTGCACCGCCACCTCACGGCTGTACGGGTGCTCCCAATCGCCGACGACGGCTGCCGCGGTATGCGGGGAGTTCACCAGCGGGTTGTCATCGCCCGGCCAGGTGCCATCGGCCACCAACTCGCACTCGGCGTGGATAGCGCGCATGGCGTTGATGAACCGGTCCAACTCTCCGAGGTCCTCGGACTCGGTGGGCTCGATCATCAGCGTCCCGGCGACCGGGAACGCCATCGTCGGGGCGTGGAATCCGTAATCGATGAGCCGCTTGGCCACGTCCTCCACGGTGATCCCGGTGCGCGCGGTCAACGGCCGCAGGTCCACGATGCACTCGTGGGCGACGAGCCCCGATTCACCCCGGTAGAGCACCGGGAAGTAGCCATCGAGCTCATGCGCGAGATAGTTCGCTGACAGCACCGCCATCTCGGTGGCAGCACGCAGGCCCGTGGTGCCCATCATGCGGATGTAAGCCCAACTGATCGGCAGGATCGAGGGCGAACCGAAAGGTGCGGCGCTGATCGCCGGGCCTTCACCGAGTTCGGGGGCCAGCGGGTGCCCGGGCAGGTGCGGCACCAGGTGTTCGGCTACCGCCACCGGGCCAACGCCGGGCCCTCCTCCGCCGTGCGGGATGCAGAAGGTCTTGTGCAAGTTCAGGTGCGACACGTCGCCCCCGAAGGCGCCCGGTCCGGTGACCCCAACCAGGGCATTGAAGTTCGCGCCGTCGATGTACACCTGGCCGCCGGCGGCGTGCACCAGGTCGCACAACTCCACGATGCCTTCTTCATACACACCGTGGGTGGAGGGGTAGGTGACCATGATCCCGGCGATCTTGCCCTCGTGCTTTTCCAGCACGCGGCGCAGATCGGCCAGGTCGATGTCGCCGTTCTCGGCGCTGGCCACGATCGCCACATCCAGGCCGGCGAGCACCGCGGAGGCCGCGTTTGTACCATGTGCGCTGGCGGGAACCAGGCAGATGGTGCGCTCCGATTCCCCATTGGCCTCGTGATAGGCGCGGATCGCGAGCAAACCGGCTAGCTCACCCTGGGAACCGGCGTTCGGCTGCACCGATACTTGGGCATACCCGGTGAGCTGGGCCAGCCAGGTGTTCAGGGACTCGATGAGCTCGGTGTAACCGGCCACGTCGGTGCGCGGCGCGAACGGGTGAATCTTGGCGAACTCCGGCCAGGTGACCGCGGCCATTTCGGTGGCGGAGTTCAACTTCATCGTGCACGAGCCCAACGGGATCATGCCCCGGTCCAGAGCGTAATCGCGGTCGGCGAGTTTGCGCAGGTAGCGCATCATCGCGGTCTCGCTGTGGTGGCTGCTGAACACCGGGTGGGTGAGGTACTCGCTGGTGCGCTCCAGCTGGCTGTCGTAGCCGAACGTCGTCTCGGCCAGCTCCTGGTGGGAGTGCAGCCCGGCGGTCACCGCGTGCACCACGTCGGCGACAATCTCCGGCGTCGTCGCCTCATCACAGGAGATCCCGACGGTGTCGGCGTCTTGGCGCCACAGGGTGATGTTGCGTTCCAGGGCGGCGGCGAGCACCGCATCGGCACGGCCGGGGACCGACACTTCCAGGGTGTCGAAGAATGACGTGTGGGCAACCACCACACCGGCGGCGGTGAGTTGCCCGGCAAGGTCTTTGGCGTGGTCGTGAACCCGTTGCGCAATCGCTTTGATTCCCGTGGGCCCGTGATAAACCGCGTACATCGAGGCCATCACCGCCAGCAGCACCTGGGCGGTGCAGATGTTGGAGGTGGCCTTCTCGCGGCGAATGTGCTGTTCGCGGGTCTGCAACGCCAGGCGCAGCGCGGGTGCCCCGTCGACGTCCTTGGACAGTCCCACCAGTCGGCCGGGGAGCTGGCGCTGTAGCTTCTCGCGCACCGCCAGGTATCCGGCGTGCGGGCCACCAAAGCCCATCGGGACACCGAAGCGCTGGGCGGTCCCGGCCACGATGTCCGCTCCCCAGGACGCCGGTTCGGCGAGCAGAGTCAGAGCCAGTAGGTCTGCTGCGGCGACCACTTGGGCGCCGGCCTCGTGCGCGGCTGTGGTCCACGCGGTGAGGTCGCCGAGTGCGGGGATACGTCCGCTGGCCTGCGGGTAAGAGATGAGCAGTCCGAAGACTCCCGTGACCTCCGATGGTGCGCTGGTGATGTCCACCTCACGCAGCTCGATCCCGACGGCGGCGGCGCGGGTGTGCAGCACCGCCTTGGTTTGCGGGAGCGTGTCGGCGTCGATGAGGAAGGTGTTGGCGTCCTTGGCGCGAACCGCGCGCCGTGCCAACAGCATCGCTTCGGCCACGGCGGTGGCCTCGTCCAACATCGAAGATCCGGCCACGTCCAGACCGGTGAGGTCGATGACCATGGTCTGGAAGTTCAGCAGCGCCTCGAGGCGACCTTGGGAAATCTCCGGCTGGTACGGCGTGTACGCGGTGTACCAGGAGGGGTTCTCCAACACGTTGCGTCCGATCACCGACGGCGTCAGCGTGTCGTAATAACCGCGTCCGATCATCGAGGTGCGAACGGTGTTCTTCGCGGCGATCTCACGAAGTTCGCCCAGAACCTGGGCCTCGGTCGCTGCGAACTCCACGTCCGCCAATTCCTGGTTCTGAATCGACTGCGGGATCGCCGCGCCGATCAGCGCGTCCATCGACTCATAGCCCAGGGCGCTCAGCATCGCCTGCTGGCCGGCCTCATTAGGTCCGATGTGGCGTGCTTGGAACTCGGGTACCTGCTGCTGCTGCACGTCTGTTAAGCCTCAGTCTTCTGTGAGTTCGGCGTATGCCTGGGAGTCCAGCAGTTCGGGGGTCTGCTGGGCGGAAACCGTGAACAACCAGCCGCGGCCGTAGGGGTCTTCATTCACCAGCTCGGGGCTGTCCTGAACGTCGGCGTTCACGCTCAGCACTTCCCCACTGACCGGTGCGTACAAGTCCGAGACCGACTTGGTCGACTCGATCTCACCGCAGGTCTCCCCCGCGCTGATCTGCGCACCCACTTCGGGGAGTTCAACGTAAACAACGTCCCCGAGGGACTCCGCAGCGTAAGCGCTTACGCCAACGGTTGCTACGCCGTCGTCGATGATGATCCACTCGTGTTCGGCGGTGTACTGGCGGTCGGTCGGGATGCTCATCGCGGCAAAGCTCCTGTGGGGTGGGTGGAGACGAACGGGAGGCGCGGCTATTTGTTGCGCCGGTAGAAGGGTAGTTCAACTACTTTCATGGGCAGAACGGTGCCTCGAACATCCACGCCCACGTCGGTGCCAACGGGCAGTTCTTCACTCACCCGTGCCATCGCAATCGGGTACTGCAGGGTGGGCGAGAGCACACCGGAGGTCACCGTGCCAATTGTAGAACCGTCCAGGCGCACCTCGTAACCCGTGCGGGCCGCGCGGCGTCCCTCCCCCACCAGCCCGACCAGGTAACTCGCGGGGCCGTCCTGCGCCCGGGCCCGCAGCGCCTCGGCGCCGACGAATTCGTGGTCCAGGTGCACGATCCGGTCCAGGCCTGCCTCAAAGGGGGTGACCTGATCGGTGAGCTCCTGGCCATACAGAGCCATCCCCGCTTCCAGGCGCAAACTGTCCCGGGCGGCAAGCCCACAACTGATCAGGTCATCACCGCCCGACTCTTGAAGTGCGCGCCACATGGCCACCGCGGAGTCCGCGGGCAGGCTCAGTTCGAATCCGTCCTCACCGGTGTACCCCGTGCGTGCGAGCAGGATCGGCACCGATCCCCAACTGGTGGTCGTCGCGGAGTAGTACTTGACCGTGGACAGGTCAACGGGCAGCAATTCACTGAGGATCTGCACAGCCTTCGGTCCTTGGACCGCGATCAGTGCCCGGTGTGCGGTGCGGTCCTCCACGGCAACGTCCATGCCTTGGGACCGCAGCGTGAGGGCATCGAACACCACGATTCGGTTGGCGGCGTTGGCGATGATGAGGAACTCGGTCTCCCCCAGCCGGTAGACGATGAGGTCATCGAGGATGCCGCCCTGTGCGTTGACTACCGTGGTGTAGCGGGCCCGGCCCACACGCAGCCGGGAAACCTCGGTGACCAAGGCGTGGTCCAGTGCAGCGGCCGCGTCGGGGCCGCTGATGTCAATTTGAGCCATGTGAGACAAGTCGAACAGCCCTGCCTGGGTGCGTACCGCGTTGTGCTCCACCAAGTCCCCGGTGTAGCGCAACGGCATCAACCAGCCCGCGAAGTCCACCATTCGTGCTCCGCCGTCTTGGTGTACTTGTTGCAATGGGCTGGAATTCAACGTGGACACGACTTGCTCCTCTAGCTCGTGGTTGTGGACGTGCGGAACTTCGGACCTTGGGATCCACCATGGCGTTGTGGCCCGAACTCGTTTGCGCTTGCGGCTGGCTTCTGGCCGTTCGCGGGCTTGCTGGTGACTAGGCCAGCGGTTTGGCTGCGAGCACCGGGCAGGGCGCTTCGAGCAGGATTCGTTGTGCGTTGGAACCCAAGATCAACTTACCCAGCGGTGAACGACGCCGGAGCCCGATAACGATGAGCTCGGCGTCGGTGTCGATGGCTGTGTGCACCAGGGCCTCGGCAACATCGTTGCCTCGTTGGAGATGGCGAACTTCGTACCCGACCCCCGAGGGGTCGATCGTTTCGCGGGCCTCGTCCATGGTGGCGGAGATGACGTCGGGCTCGGCGTCTCGGCCCCCGTGCACCAACACCAGAAGGCGTGTCGAGCGGAGTTTCGCCTCATCGATTGCAGCGCCTAGCGCTGCCCGTCCCTCTTGCGTGGCAATGAAGCCCACTACAACTGCCATACCTGCCCGACCCTCCGAAAATCAATGGAATCGACGTGCCATGAGACTAGCGCTCACCGTGACCTACCGCTCACGCTATCGGTAGGGAGACCCTGCTGAACGCCATTCGGTGAACGCATCGGCAACATGTCGGTCATATCCGGGACACTTCATCGATACCTTTGCGTCTTAGCGTCACCTCATGGTGCCGGACCAAGCGGTGAACGAGGTGGACCCGTTCATTGGGACTGCCGTGACGGATCTGCCGCCGCGCACGGGCCTGGCGGCCACCTGGTGGTGGCCCAAACCGCAGGTGGGCAATACCCACCCCGGCGCCAGCTTTCCCCTCGGCATGGTTTCGGCGTGCGCCTACTCCGGTGCCTACCCGACCGGTTACGGAATCTATGACCTGGGCACCGAGGGCGTCCCCCAGCAGTTCTTCGACGAGCAGGTGGCGTCCGGTTTCACGCACTTCCAGCAGTCCGGGACCGGTGCGATTCGTAAGTACTACAACTATTTGCGGATCACCCCGATGCTCGGTGCCCTCGATGACTTAGGCACCCAGTGGGCACTGACCGATGAGGTCGCCACGCCCGGCTATTACGCCGCCACCTTGTCTTCCGGCATTCGCTGCGAGGTGACCGTTGGTCCAAAGAGTGCGGTGCACCGGTTCACGTTCCCACAAGCCCGCGACGCACGGATCGTGGTGGACTGGTCACTCGGCGGGTTGGCCCTAGAGCGCAGTGACACCGTTCCGCTGCGGGCGCACTTGGCGACCATGCCTGGCGGAGCCGCGACCGGTGAGATCGTGGTGGAAGGGGCGCCGTTAGCGGCGCACATGCAATGCGACACCCCCGCGTGGCGCCAGTTGCTTTGGTATGACCGCAGGTTGATGCCCGGCGGCACTCGGCTGGAGTTCGATGACATCCGGCCCACCACGCTGCGGCCCTTCGGGCTCATGTGGGCCGGACCCACCAGCGAAGGCCAAAGCGTGGAGATCGCCATCGGTTTCTCCTTGCGGGGACCGGAGCAAGCTCACCAGAACCTGCGCAAGGACTGCCCCGACAGCGACTTCGGGCAACGCCGATCTCGGACCAAACAGGCGTGGTCGGACAACCTCAACCTCATCGAGGTCACCACCGACAACCCTCAGCGTCGCACCATCTTCGCGACCGCGTTGTATCACTCGCTGATCAAACCGTGTTTGGCGCCCAATGAGAGCCCGTTCTGGATCAAGGACGGGGCGTTCGCCTTTGACATCTCCACCATGTGGGACATCTATCGCACCCAACTGCCGCTGCTGACGCTGCTGCGACCGGACTTGGCCGTGGAACTAGGCCAGGCGCTGATTACGATCGCTGAGCAGGAGGGTAATTTCCCGATCGGGTATCGCATGGCCCGCGGTGCGGACCGGTTCTCACGGCAGGCCAGCGCTTTGGCCCACACGTTCCTGGCCGACCTGTGCCAACAGGGTCACGGCGGGATCGACTGGGATTGGGCGTTGGTGCACATGCTCCAGGATCTGCGCCGGACCTACGGTGAGGATTTCCTCATCAACGGGTACGCCCACCCGATCAGTCACACCCTCGATCTGGCCTACGGCTACTGGTGCACCCTGCAGATCGCCAAGCATTGCGATGATCCGGCACTGGTTGAGGAATTCGCGCCGCTGGCCGCGCAATGGGTCAACGCGTTCGAACCGGAAACCGGCCTGCTCCGTGACTCCACGTTCTATGAGGGCGGGCGGTGGAACTACTCCTTCCGGCTCGTGCACGACATGGCCACGCGAATCGAAATGTCCGGCGGCCGGGCCGCGTTCGTGGACATGTTGGACTCCTTCTTCGGGTTCGGGGCGGACCCGGTCACCCAGCCCGGGGTGAAACCCGGACGCGCTGAGATGAAAGCTGGCTATGAGCTGAACCGCTTCGAGGGGCTCAACAACGAGCCGGACATGGAAGCGCCGTGGGCCTATTGCTATGCCGGGCGCCCGGACCGGACCGCCGAGGTGGTGCACTCGGGTCTCCATCAAATGTTCGGGAACGGTCCCGGTGGGCTGCCCGGGAACGATGACTCCGGCGCACTGAGCTCCTGGTACGTGTGGGCAAGTTTGGGACTGTTCCCGGTGGCGGGACAGAACCTTGTGTTAATCAACGCGCCCGCATTTGAGGGCGCCACGATCCACACCAGCGGGCAGGAGCTGGTGATCAGCACTACCGGATTCGTTGAACCGGAGCCCGGCGGGCCAGTCCAGTACGTCCAGTCCGTCACATTCAATGGCACCGAACTCGACCGTTGTTACCTCACCGGACATGAATTGATGTCCGGCGGACACCTGCACGTTGTTCTCGGGTCAGACCCGACCACCTGGCGTGGGGTGCGACCTCCGCCGTCCTTCCCCACCGGCCCGGCATCCCAGCCACCTCCCGAAGCGGTGTAGAGCCCGCACCAACCGACCCGGAGCAAGGAGACACAAGGCTATGAGCACCTTTGAGCGTCTTATCATCGTTGTCCGCGCCGATCCGGTGATCTGCGGCCACTCCGGGGAAGCCCGTAATCTGGCCGAGGCCGCGATCCAACGGGGCTTTGCCGAGGTCCGGATCCTCACCTGGCCCCTGGACCGACTGGAGGAGTCCGGTCTCCCGCTTAAGCCCATGGAGTCTGTGCTTCCATACTCCCCGGGGATCACGGTGGAGCGCCCCGCCCCGGTGGGCGATGAACGCGTCCCGGACGGGCGTTACCTGGCCGGGTTAACGGGCCGACTGGTGGAACTGTTCACCGACGGGGTTTCGACGCTCTGCCTGTCGTTGTATCTGAGCCCGCACACCCTCGCGGTGGCCGAGGCAATGCGGGTGGCCAGGCGCTCCGGGTTGCCCGTGAACGTCACCACCGCCGCCGAGGCTGTGGGGTCCGACATCACCAATGTGGTGCGCACTTGCGTACGTGAGCAGCGCTTCGGTGCCGGGGCGCAAGTGCTCGATGCCTACTTGGACAGCGATGCGTGCCTGGCGGTCAGCGAATACACCAAGGCCCTGATCGTGGACTCCGCCACCGAGCTCGATGAGATCGGTGGGACCAGGTACGCCCAGCAGTGCGTGGAGCGTATCGAGGTGTCCTACCCCGCCATCGACACCAGCGCCTACGTGGACCTCGACCACGAGGAGACCGAGCGGTATCTCACCGCCCGTGGCTTACGGGCGGGCGGATATCTGCTGTTCCTGTCCCGGTTGGCCGCTGCCAAGGGCGTCGATGACCTCATCGACGCCTACACCGCGAGCGGGGTGCAATCCGACCTCGAACTCATCATCGCTGGGCGCGGGCCGCAAGCCGCGCAGTTCGCCGAGCATGCCGCCGCCAGTGCTGCGGCAGATCGGATCACGTTCCTCGACGATGTCGGAGACGCCGAAAAGCCTCACCTGATGGCGGGGTGCGCAGCGTTCGTACTACCGAGCAAACCGCGCCCGGAGTTTGTGGAGACCTTTGGGATCAGTTTGGTCGAAGCCATGCTCACCGGCTCTGGCCCGGTAATTACCACTGACACTGGTGGGATATCCGAAGCCGTCGGGGAACACTCGATCACCATCAACGCCAGCGACCCGGCAGACATCGCCCGCGCGATTCTGCAGGCCGCGGATATGACCTCAGAGCAGCGTGCCCAATGGGCCCAGCGCGCTCGGGTGCACGCGCTGCAGTTCGACCGGATGAACGTCTTCGACTTGCTCATCGATCGGGTCATGGGCCGGTCGGTGGCCGTCGCCTAAGCGCGGGCTCTCACCCAGTTGAGCGTCCTCACCCAGTTGAGCGTCCTCACCCAGCGGGGCGTCCTCACGCAGCCCGGCTTGCTCGGGCCCAGCCGGGCGGGATGCCGCAATCCACAGCACGGCGGATAAGCATCCCCAGGCGGTGATCCGGGTCCTGCTCCAGGCATCGCCGCACGCACAAATCGGCCCGAGCGCCATCACCCTGATACCAGGACAGCCACGCCAACACTCCCCACGGGTCCGCGGCCTTGCCCTGGGGGCTGACACCGGCGAGATAGGTCGCGAGTTGCACCAGTCGTTCGTGGCGCTCGCGGCCCGGATTTGGGGCCGTAGGACCAAAGATCTGATCCAACAGCATCGAGCTCTCCGGCCCCAGAGCTCGGGTAACCCGCTCGGAGGTCGCGGCCGAGATCAAGAGCGCATCGCGCACGCGTGGGTCGTGCACGCCCACCAACATGGCGCCAAGGGACGTGGGCGCCAGCCGGCTCGGTGCGGTGGTGCTGGACAAAGCCCGGTCCCATTCCCTGGCCAGATCGCCCAGCCAGACACGGCGGGCTGAGTCACCGGCGGGTTCCTTTGCGCGCCACCGGGCTGCCGCACGATTCGCGCTGGTTCGTAGGCGAGTTGGAACGTCTACCTCGGGCACCAGGGCCTGGCGGCTGGGCATGTATCCGCGTCCGCTCAGCACCATCGCGGCACTGATTCGGCTCATCTGCAGGGCCGCTAGCGGACGACCCTGCGGTGGGCAGCATCCGCGATTGGCGCACTTCACGCATCGAAAGCTGTCTGCGCGCACCACCCACATGGTGGCGTCGGTTGATCCGATCCCGTCTGAAACCCACCACGCGATCGTGTTCGCCGCCGGACCTGCGGTGCGAAGACTGCCGATAGCGGTTTCGTTGAGATAGGTGTCGTCGATATACGTGCCATTCAGCTCGGTGTCACTGAGCTCGGTGTCACTGAGCTCGGCATCATAGGTCTCGGTGCCGCCGTTTTCGAAGACGCCCAGATCCTCGCTGGTGTACAACACCAGGAACACCAGGGCTGCGTCATCGTCGAGCAGGTGGTCCAGAAGGTTCTCTCGAAAGTCCTCCGACGCCCCGTCGCTGGACCCCACGTCGGCCAGGTCCACCCGGGCCACTACCCCGGGCTCCCATTCCGGCGGGCCGGCGGAGCTCGGTGCCACATCCCGGAGCGAGAAGAACACCGCGGACTCTTCTGGCCAAAAGCCCAACCGATAGGGCAGGTAGGCAAGTAGTTCGGCAGGATCGTTGAGGTCCAGGGTGACCGATCCGACGTCGTCGGCTTCTGATGGGTTCATCCGCTCACTTCACACCCGCGCACCATCACCGCGCCTTGAAGACCCACCGACCTGTTGATAGCCGATTCGCCGTGCACCATTGTGTGGACTACCGCATCAGCGGATCCCCCGGCGGCGCATCCGGCACCCCGGACCCCGTTAGGCTCTTGGATGTGCCTCCCAACGACCCGATCTCCCCCGCACAGACGCTGGAGTGGCTCAGGGGCTCGGTCCACACCCGCACATCCGCGGTGCTGAGCAACGCCCGCACCCGATTCGCCGATGTGGGTCCGGAGCCCGCTGCATTGTTCGACGTTGCCGATCGGATGAGCCAGGGCGGTAAACGCCTGCGCGCGGCATTTGGATACTTGGGCTGGTTGGGCTGCGGTGGTGCCGAGCAGTCCGAGGCGGTGGTGGCCGCGGGGGCCGGCCTGGAGTTGTTCCAACTCGCGGCCCTGGTCCACGACGACGTCATCGACGATTCCGAGACCCGACGTGGTGCACCATCGGCGCATAAACAATTCGGACAGGGACATCGCGAGGCCGGGATGCTCGGCTCCGAACGCGCGTTTGGGCAGGCCGGAGCGATCCTGCTGGGAGACATGCTCCTGGTCTTGGCCACCGAGGAACTCCATGAGTCGATCGCGTCGCTGCCCAGCGCCTCACACCACAGCGCCCGGCGCCTGGTCACCGACATGATGGGTGAGGTGACCGCGGGCCAGTACCTGGACATCGTGGCCCAATCGGAGCCGTGGTCTTCAGATGGTCACGCAGACGTGGAACGCGCACACCGGGTGGTGCGATCCAAAGCGGCGCGGTACAGCGTGGATCATCCGATGCAGATCGGTGGTGCGTTGGCCGGCGCGACGCCCGATGACCTAGCACTCTGCCACCGCATCGGGCTACCGATCGGGCAGGCGTTCCAGCTCCGCGACGACCTTTTGGGGGTGTTCGGGGACCCGGAGCAGACGGGCAAACCCAGCGGCGATGACCTGCGCGAGGGCAAGCGCACCGTCCTAATCACCACGGCACTTGCCCAAGCACCCGATGCCGACGCCCAGTGGCTGCGGTCAACTCTCGGCACCAGCGTTACGCATGCGGAGGTCCACCGGGTGCGCGAGGTGCTTACTACCTGCGGTGCGGTCGACGCCGTGGAGTCGCTGATCGCCGGCTACCTAGATGCGGCAACCTCAGCGATCGCGGACGCTGGCTGGGACGACCGCGCTCAAGACCTCGCCCGGTTCCTGGCACAGGCCGCGGTCACCAGAACCGCGTAGGCCCCACCGACTACTACAAGAGTCCTACCAGGCGAGCGCTTGTGTTGCGCGGCGCACCGCGCGGATCGTCCCGCTGCGCAGTACCGCGATCGGCAGGTCGCCCAACTCCTCATTGTGGGTATGTAGCCACGTCATCGATTCTTGTGCATCCATACCCGCGTCGCTCAATTGAATGAGCGTGCCACGGAGGCCCCGCACCACCTCGTGTGCGCCTTTGTCATTTCGCGTGAAGAACGACGACGGGATCACCCAGGCCTGGTTCTCACCACCGCGAATCGCAAGAAGGTCATCGCTGGCTAAGAGGCCGCGGACCTCGCGCAATGCCACGCCGAGCAGATCGGCCACTTCCGGAACGCTCAACCATTGCAGGTCCTGGTTGCCGTCTTCGCCTAGCGGTTCAGTTTCAACACTCACGCGATAAGCCTAGGGCCTATAGACCGGCGCCGCGGCGGCCACGCGGAGCCTGATCCAGCGTTCATCCAGCGGACCGGCCTTGTGGTGAATGCCTAATGTCCGTATTGTCACATCCTGAACTTACGTCCCATTTGTCACATTGTGCTCAATGTGCACGCCCCACAACGGGAAGAGAATCTCGGATGAGTCGCCGTAAGGCAAAGAAAAGCCTCATGCCCTCGCGCCGTCGCAGCGCCATCACTACAGCTGGAGCGCTTGGCGCGGCCACGGCGATCAGCCTGGCCGGGGCGCCCGCACCGGCCGCCGCGAATACAGCGCCAGCACCCTCCCCTCAAACTCAAATAGCGCCAGACCCGCTGGCTGGGATGCGCACCCCGGGAACCGTGGGACCTGGTGCCGCGATGGGGCTGAGCAACGGCGTCCCGGTCACCAAGCAACGTCCCGGACTGGCCGAGCAGAGCCGGTCCAGCGACACGCTCTACACGGTGCGCGCGGGCGACACGGTGATTGCCATCGCCAAGCGGCACAACACCACCGTCAAGGCAATCGTCTCGGCCAACAACCTCAACTCCGCGGCCCTCATCCGCATCGGGCAAACCTTGCGGATTCCCGGGCAGAGCTCCGGTTCGCAGAGTTCGGGCTCGAGCAGCTCGTCATCTGGCAGCTCGTCATCTGGCAGCTCGTCCTCGAGCGGTTCTTCCAGCTCCGGTTCGGCCAAGACGCACACGGTGCGCTCGGGTGAGACCGTCAGCGCACTGTCGCGTCAATACGGCGTCTCGGTGAGCCGGATCATCTCGGCCAACAACCTGAACTCGGCCGCGCTCATTCGGGTGGGACAAAAGCTCACCATCCCCGGATCGGGCTCCAATTCCTCGGGTAACTCCAGCTCGGGTAACTCCAGCTCAGGCAACTCAAGCTCAGGCAGTTCAAGTTCTGGCGGTTCCAGCTCAAGCGGCTCATCGGCGACCACCCACACCGTGAAGTCCGGGGACACTCTCAGCGGCATCGCCAGCAGGTATGGCATCTCCTGGGACCGCATCAAATCGGCTAACAGCCTCAGCAGCACCGCGCTGCAGATCGGCCAGCGCCTGAGCATCCCAGCGGGGCAACGCAACACCGGTGAGCAGCTGGTGCCCAACACCTTCCTGCACTACACCTACTCCGATGATGTGGTGGCCGCGGCCAATGAGAACAAGCGGACCCTCAACGGGATGAGCGTGCCCAGCCGCAGCGAAATGCAGCAGATCATCCGAAGCACCGCACGGGATATGGGGGTAGACCCGGCACTGGCGTTGGCCGTTGCACAGCAGGAATCCGGCTTCGACGCCCGCGCCGTCTCCCCCGCCAATGCGGTCGGTGCGATGCAGGTCATTCCAAGCTCGGGCCTGTGGGCGAGCGAACTGGTCGGGCGCCCGCTGAACCTGCTCAACCCGCGGGACAACGCAGTGGCCGGCGTAGCGATCCTGCGCCAGCTCCAGCGCACCAGCCCCGACCGGGCAACCGCCATCGCCTCCTACTACCAAGGCGCCGGTTCGGTGCGCAGCAATGGCATGTATGACGACACTCGCCGGTACGTCGCCAACGTGCAGACCCTGATGACACGCTTCTCCTGATCCCGGGCCCGGTGCCCGGCAGCGCTTAGAATCCGGCCATGACGACCGCGACGACTGACCCCATGCTGGGTCGACTCGTCGAGGGTCGTTATGAGATCACGAGGCGGATCGCCCGTGGCGGGATGGCCACGGTCTATCACGCCGTGGACCGCAGACTAGACCGTGAGGTCGCGGTACAGGTGATGCACCCGCACCTGGCCGAGGGACGGGAGGTCGCCGCCAGGTTTAGGCGCGAAGCCCGGGCGGCGGCCCGGCTCACCCACCCCGGTGTGGTGGGCGTCTATGACCAGGGCACCGAGGGTGAGACCAGCTACCTGGCGATGGAGTACGTCAGCGGTGCGAACTTGCGCCAAGTGCTGCGCCAAGAGGGCGCCTTGGCCCTGGGAGATGCGTTTAGCGTGGTCGCCCGGGTGCTGGATGCGTTGGCCGCGGCGCACCGCTCGGGTTTGATTCACCGCGACATCAAGCCCGAGAACGTGCTGATCGCCGACGATGGGCGGGTCAAGGTAGCCGACTTCGGGTTGGCCCGGGCGGTCACCGAGGCGACGGCGGCCAGCACCGGCAACCTCCTGGGGACCGTTGCCTACCTCTCCCCCGAGATCGTCACCGACGGCACCGCGGACGCCAGCGCGGACGTATACGCCGTCGGCATTCTGTTGTACGAACTCATCACCGGTACCCAGCCATTCACCGGCCAAACCCCCATTCAGATCGCCTACCAGCACGTCAATGACGACCTGCCCCTGGCCGCGGACACGATCATCGGGTTGCCCGACGTCGTCGACGATCTCATCGGCGCCCTCACTGCACGTGACCCGAATGACCGGCCCGAGAACGCCGCCGTCGCCGCTGAGCTGCTACGCCAGACCCGTTTGGACCTGCGGGCCGATGACTTGTACCTGCGCGCGGACGTTCCCGGGCTGCCCGAGGGCATCGACGTACCTGACTACCTCGAAGACGGCGATGAGACCCGGGCGGTGAACGATTCCCATCACAGTGGCACCATCTCGTTGCCGATCGGCGCAGTAACCGCCCCGCAACCCAGGCCCGAGGTGGCCGCACCACGCAAACGGGTGCGACGCCGTCGGGTCGCCGGCGTGCTGGCGATCCTGTTACTCCTCCTCGGTGGCGCGGCCGCCGGGTGGTGGTACCTCATGGTCGGGCCGGGTTCCTATACCCCCGTCCCAGACGTGGTCGGGGCGCAAGAAGCACAAGCGGTATCGATGGTAGAAACGGCACAACTGCGTCCGACGACGACGTCGACTTACCACGATGAGGTGCCTGCCGGTGAGGTCATCTCGGTCGATCCGGCTATCGGCACCGAGCTCCCCCAGCAGACGACCGTGACCCTCACGATCTCGTTGGGCATCGAGATGCTCACCGTCCCCGATATCACCGAGGAGTCCGACACCGACGCTGCGATCGCCCTGATCCAGGACGCCGGCTTCACGACCGAGCCGTCGGTGGATACCGCGCACTCTTCGGAGATCGACGAAGGGTTCGTGATCTCCGTCAGCCCCGAGCCCGGAGAGCGCGTTGAACACGACGCCGCGATCACCGTGACCGTGTCTGCCGGCCGGGCGCCGATCTCGGTGCCGAGCGTGGTGGGCGCCACCGTGGCCGACGCCGAAGAAGACATCACCGGCGCCGGAGCCACCGCGGAAGTGACGGATGAGGAATACTCCGATGATGTCGCCGAAGGTCGGGTGATCTCCCAAAGTGTCGAAGGATCAGCCCTGGAAGGTGACACGGTAGAACTCACCGTCTCACTCGGGCCCGAACTCTTCGAAGTGCCGAACGTGGTGAGCAGCTCCTACGCCGACGCAGCCGAAACGCTGAGCGAGGCCGGCTTCGAGGTGCAGCGCGAAGAGGTCCTTGGCGGCTACTTCAACACCGTTCGCGCCCAGGATGTGCCGGCCGGTTCCATGGTCGCGCGCGGCACCGTGATCACGCTGACAGTGGTTTAGAAGCGCCCCTTAGAAAAGGCGAAGCGCCCGGTCACCGACTCCGAGTCGACATCCGGGCGCCGCCCAGTTCAAATGCCTGCTGTTAAAGCGTGACCTTGCGGCGTGCTGCCACGAGCGCGGCGCCCATCAGCATCAACGCCACAGCCGCTGCCAGCGGGCCAGCCTGCAGGTCGGTGCCGGTCGCCGGCAGCGAAGGCGCTTTCGGCTGATCGGCCGAGCCCCCGGGCTGCGCCGGCTGGCCAGGTTCGCCAGGCTCTACTGGTTCGGTGGGCTCAGTGGGTTCGGTGGGCTCAGTGGGCTCAGTCGGTTCGCCGGGCGTCTCGATCTCCTCAGGGATCTCGAACGTGAAGTTCACCAACACCAGCTCAACGACTTCGCCTGCCATTACCTCAAAGGAAATCGAGGAGAACGCCTCACCGTCCCACTCCAGGCCTTCGATCTGCGGCACGTCGACCTCTTCGAGGGTGACGATGGCACCGGCCGGCAGCACAGGGCTCTGTACGGTCTCGCCGGTGGCCGGGAGTTCCAGGCTGCCTGAGCCCGCCTCGAACCCGAGTCCTTCCGGGTAGGAGTAGTTCACGGTAAAGATCGCGTCATCGGGAACGAGGTCAATGGCATCGCCCTCGAAGTCCTTGAAGATCGAGAACGACCCGGTGAGCAGCTCGGCCTCATTGGTCAACAGCACCTCGCTGAGACCATCAGCCTCACCGAGGGTCAGCGGGCCGTCGAGCTGGGCGCCATCGAGTGTGAATACCGGATCCGCCCAGGCCACGTTTTGCGGCTGGGTTGGGAGGTCCTCTTGTAGTTCCACCACAGTGCCGACTGGGTAGGACTCACTGATCCAGGTCTCACCAGCGCCGATCTCAAACTCCACGGTTTGAGGCTCGCCGCTCGGTGGGGTCACCAGGTAGGAACCGGTGAACACCAGGTCCGATGGCACCGCGCCAGTATCGCCGGTCAGTTCTTTGGTGATCGAGAACGCGCCGCTGGCTCGGTGGGCTCGCTGGCTTCGTTGGTCAACACGATCGAGATGGGCTCGGTGCCCTGCTCCAGGGTGAAGCCATCACCAATGTCCGCGCCGTCGAGGCTGAACACCGGCTGCGCCCAGGACACACCGTCTGGCTGCGTGGGGATGTTCTCATCCAGTTCCACCACCGAGCCGGCGGGGTAGGACTCGCTGGTCCAGGTCTCACCGGCAAGCACTTCGAAGGCGCC
>JBMDWZ010000040.1:0-7949 GCA_048594865.1 Beutenbergiaceae bacterium | reverse complement strand
CCAACTCGCTCATCACCGCACGCGCTGTCGCGCCAAGTGCGGCGATCGTGTTGCCACGCTGCATGAGTTGATCGTGGCACCTTTCCTTTACTCACGCAAGGAACTCAGGGAGCCCCTTGCACGCCCATGGGATGAGACCCTGCGCCCAGTGGCTTCTACGAGTAGCTAGCATGTGAGAACTAAGCCTGCGCACAGGATCGGGTGACGCCGTCGTCGTCCTGCACGTGGCAAACCGGAACCGAAGATGGAGCCTCGATGAAGACTGTCCCGCTGGGCCCGCAAGGCGCACAAGCCCCCAACGTCGTCGCCGGAATGATGCGGATCTCAGGTAAAAGTGATGATGAGATTCGCGAACTGGTGCGCACCGCGCGCGACGCCGGAATCGACTTCTTTGACCACGCTGACATCTACGGTGACCCGCTGCACGAATGTGAGCGCCGGTTTGCGGGGGCGCTTGGGCTGACGCCGGCGCAGCGCGATGAGATCACCATTCAGACCAAGGCCGGGATCGTCAAGGATGGCCCGCACTTCGACTTCTCCTATGAGCACCTGACCGAGTCGGTCAACGCCTCATTGGAGGCCCTGAACACCGATTACATCGACGTGCTGCTGCTGCACCGCCCCGATGCCTTGATGGAACCGGAGGAAGTAGCCCGCGCATTCGATGATCTGGAAGCGGCGGGCAAGGTCAGGGCGTTCGGGGTTTCCAACCACACGCCCCGGCAAATCGACCTGCTGAAAACGGCCGTTCGCCAGCCGATCGTGGCCAACCAGGTGCAACTCTCGATCACCCACTCCCCCATCATCGCCCAAGGAATCGCGGCGAACATGCAGGGACTGGAGCAGTCCGCGACCCTCGACGGCGGCGGGCTCGTGGAGTATTCCCGGATCAATGAGATCACCCTGCAGGCGTGGTCACCGTTCCAGTCCGGGTTCTTCACCGGGGTGTTCTTAGGCTCGGAGAAGTATCCGGAACTGAACGCTGTGGTGGACCGGTTGGCCGCCGAGTATGGCGTGGGGCCGATCGCGATCGCCACCGCCTGGATCACCCGGCACCCGGCGAACATGCAGGTGGTGCTGGGCACCACCACGCCAGCCCGCGTGACCGAAGCGGCAGCCGGATCGGACCTGCGCCTGACGCGCTAGGAGTGGTACGAACTCTCTAAGGCAGCCGGGTACACCGTGCCCTAGTGCTGGTGGTTGCGGCCGGGTTGCCGGCGGCTCGATGAGTGGGAGCACCAGATGGATCGACAATTCGCCCCGCGAAGTTCAATTGCGTACGTGCGGCGATCCGTGGGCGTTTCAGCCGGGCGTCCCACGGCGCCCGACCACTGCCTCCCGTACAGTGCACAGCGGGAGGGGTCGAATAGTGAGTGGTAGCGAAACGTCATTTGTGGAGAGTTCACGCCTTGGTGTGCTCATCTTGAGCGCGTTCGCGGTGGTCTGGACCGTGGCGGCGGTGGGGTTGTCCTCGCTGCCGCTCGGGGTGAGCATCACGGCTGCGGTGATCACAGTGGTGGCCGCGGTGGGGCTGAATGTGGGGGCTGCCCGACGGCGATTCGCACCGACCGATGAGAGCCTCGCCCCGATGACGCCGCAGCGACGGCGGACCGTCTTCATCGTCACGAACGCGGCTCAGGCGATCCTCTTTTCCGTGACGATTTCGGTGTGCATCGCGCTCGGGGAGTATGCCTACATCCCCATCCTGGGGTCGATCATCGTGGGCGCCCACTTCATTCCGATCGGGCTGTCGTTCGCTGAGCGCACCTTCATCGTTGGTGGCGTGGTGCTGATGGCCAGCGGCGGGCTCGGGCTCATCGCTGCCTTGGCTGGATGGGCCGCCGCCCCGTTCGTGGTGGGCCTGGTGTGCCTGATCAACACTGGGGCCCTGGTGGCCCTGGCGCTTCTCCTCATCGCTATGCACGGATCCCCCACCCCCACCCCTTCGCCGACTTCGTCAAACTCCCGCCGAGCGAGTCAACGCACGTGACGATCTGGACCGCATCTTGACTACCTCGATGCGGCGATTGACGACGTGGGCGGCGCAACTCCAGCGGTTCGTTTAGAACGATTCGCCGCTGCCCTGCGAAGGACACGCGCTTCGAAGCGAGTGCGCCTAATCTTGCGAGACAGAATCTAGCCGCACACATTATTTCCTTGCGCCGCTCCCTACCGTGGTGGGATGAGCAATGACGCTATGGCCAAAGTGGGTCTGTTCTCCCTGCTGAGGGAGGCCGGCTGGGTCAGCGGGTTCTACGTCCTGCTCCAAGCCTGCGGCGGCCTTGTTCCGGCGGGCTTCGTGTTGCTCATTGCCAATGTGGTCGGCGATGCACCGATGTCGGCCCTGTCGACCGTGGTGTGGGTCGGGGTTCTGGTCGCGATCGCCTCGGTTGTTGATGCGGCCGGCCCCGGCATTCGTGCCCAGATTCTGGATCGGTCGAAGTTTGTTCTGGAGCGTCACCGAATCGAAAAGACCGCACGATGGCGGGACTTGAGGATGTTCGAGGACCCACCGTTGGTTCGCGCCCGAGCGGAGGCTGAGCGCGCGATCAACGAGCTATTTCCGGCGGTCGTGCTTCTGGGGATCATCACCTCATCGATTGCTGCGATTGTCCCGGTGGCAAGCGTGTCCGTGGCCCGGTATCCGCTCTTAACGATCGCGGTCCTGGTGGGCGGCCTCCCGCTGGCCATCGGGGTGACCCGCCTCTTCCGCACCGCGTGGGATGCGCGCAGCATCCGCATGCCACTGATGCTCCGGATCGGAGGGTTGGCCGCTTCTGCCACGGAGGGTCGCGCGGCGAAGGATGTTCGCGGGTTCACGATGGCTAACTGGCTCATCGATGAGTGGACCCAGGCGAATGAGGAACTGTTGGGCAGTGTGGCCGTGGTTCGCCGCCGCGTGACCGTGCGGATCGTGGCGTGGTCCCTGATCGGAACACTGTTGCCCATCGGGGCCCTGTTTCTGGTGAGTCGAGGCCAGAGCATGGGTGCCGCGGACTTGGCCGTGCTCATTGGCCTGTTCCTCCAAGTGACCGCCTCGTTGGGCGTCGCGGTGCAGACCACCGCCGATCTTGCGGAGATGCGCCGACCCCTGCAGAGGTATCTCGCGTTTGTGAACGCCGACGAGTCCCCAACCGACGTCGGGTCAGGTTCGGTCGGTGCAAGCCACTACGGGTCGACGACGGAGGACGACGGCGAGCCGCCGGGTGGGGTGGTCAACGTCTCCTTCTCCTACCCCGGTTCGGACTCTTTGGCGTTGGACGGCCTGACCCTCACCTTCGTCCCCGGTGCCTTGAACGTCGTCGTGGGACCCAACGGTGCAGGCAAGAGCACCTTGATGAAGGTGTTGACCGGTTTGTATGAGCCGACTAGCGGGCGCGCGTCACTGGGGCACGACGCTGCTCGGGCGACGATGTATCAAGACTTTGCGACGTTCCCGCTCACGGTGCGCGAGAATCTCCACGCCGGCAAGACCACAACGGACTCAGACGACGACGCGTGGACGGTCCTGGACGACGTCGGCCTTGCGGAACTGATTCGCGGGCTACCTGCAGGTCTGGACACTCCCCTGTATCGCGACAGCACCGACGATGCCACCGACTTATCCGGCGGCCAGTGGCAACGGCTCGCATTGGCCCGGACCCTGCTGCACGCCAAGGACAAGAACGTGGTGGTGCTGGACGAACCCACAGCAGCGCTTGATGCCATGGCCGAAGCCGACTTGCTCGACGTCGCCGCGCGACACCTGGCGGGCAAGACCATCGTCCTGGTCACGCACCGACTGCAGTGGGCTCTGCGTGCGGCGCGAGTCATTGAGATTACCGGCCCTTCGCAATGCAGAGCGGGGACTCACGAGGAGCTAGTGGCCCGTGCTGGGTGGTACCAAAGTGCTTACGAGAGGCAGTCGAGTGCCTTCCGTTACCCCTAGAGGCGCTCGATCTTGCCGGTTTCCGGCATACGGAGTTCAAAGGAATCTACACCTATGCGAGAACTGCCCCCTAAGGTCTTTAGGCTGACAACTAAATAGCGTAGGCTCTGGTGGGTGAACCGAATACCACTTAGCCGCCCAGCCGTGATTCGGCGGGCCGCTGATCTCGCCGACTCCGCCGGTTTTGCCGCAGTATCCCTATCGGCAGTAGCACGATCACTGTCAGTTCAGACACCGAGCCTCTACAGCCACGTGCGCGATCTGGCCAGTTTGAGGGATGGCGTGAGCATCCTCGCCATGGGTGAGCTGGAACAACGCACAACCGAAGCAGTTGCCGGACGGTCGGGACAGGATGCATTGCGGGCGCTGTGTGACGTCTACCGCGGCTACGCGCGGGCACATCCCGGTCGCTGGGACGCGCTGCAACGCCGAGTGGGCGACGACGTCGCCGAAAGCGAAGAGGCGGCGCGATCTGGGCAATCAATCGCCGCCGTCCTTCGTGGTTACCGCATCGAACCAACGGACACCGTCCATGCAATACGCCTCGTCGCATCCTTCCTCAACGGATTCGTCAGCTTGGAGAGCACCGGGGCGTTCTCGCGCAGCCAGCCGGACACACAGCAGTCGTGGGAGCAGCTCGTTGGACGCCTCCATCTGCTGCTGACGTCCTGGAACGAGCAAGGCGCTCATGTGAACCAAGGAGAACAGTAATGATGGACATTGCCCTTACCGCACCGCTCGTGAAGGGCGCCGCCGAGCTCGAAACACTGGCCGATGGGATTCGACTGCACCGCCTTCCCCTGCCCTACCGCGAACGCGAGGCTGATAGCCAGCTCAGACTCGTGGAGGCTCAGCCAGCTGGTGTTCGGCTCGCCTTCCGAACCCGTGCCACAACGGTCTCTCTTAAGCTCCGCGCCACGCGCGTCGTCTACACGAACTTCACTCGGGAGCGCGGCGCAGTCGATATCACCGTGAGCGGGGAGCCGCGTGCTAGTCACCAACTTGTCCACGGCGACGCGCTTGAGATCGATATGGCAACGGGCGCTCATTCAACGCGTGGTGGCGACTGCGACCTGGTCCACCTGGACAACCTCGCGCCCCAAGACAAACTGATCGAGATCTGGCTGCCGCATAACGAGCAAGTCGATCTGCTTGGACTTAGCTCCGACGCTCCCCTGGACCCGGTCGACGACACGCGCCCCGTCTGGCTGCACCACGGCAGTTCGATCAGTCAGGGGTCTAATGCGGCGACGCCACTACAGACCTGGCCTGCGGTCGCGGCGCGACTCGCCGATGTCCAGCTCCATAATCTCGGATTCGGCGGTAGTGCGGTCGTTGACCCGTTCATGGCACGAGTCATGCGAGATCTTCACGCGGACATGATCAGCGTCAAGCTCGGGATTAATGTCGTCAACCTCGATGCGATGCGAGCACGTAGTTTCGTCCCCGCCGTGCATGGATTTCTCGACACCATTCGCGAGGGGCACCCGGAAACGCCGCTCGTACTCGTATCGCCCCTTCACTGTGGGATACATGAGACCACCCCTGGGCCTGGGTCTATCGATCCTGCGGGCCTGGAGACTGGAAGCCTACGCTTCGTGGCCGTCGGTGATCCGGCTGATACTCAAAACGGCAAACTAGCCCTGGAGCCAATCCGTGCACTATTGACGCAGGTGATCGCGGATCGTGCCAATGACCCAAACCTCCACTTCTTGAACGGACTGGACCTGTACGGCCCGGGCGACACCGGTGCCCATCCGTTGCCCGACGGCCTGCACCCGGATGCTCAGACGCACCGATTGATAGGTCAGAGATTTGCAGAGACTGCCTTCGGCACCGACGGCCTGCTACGAATGGCCGCGTCTACACGCTGACCGAATGACGCCCAGCAGACTCACTCGGCGGCCACGCGCGATACAGGTTTCCCGATCCAACGTCAGCACCTAGACCGGCGCTCCTGACAGAATTGCTGCATGCTGTCAGACGCCGATCCGAACGGCCATCTGCTGGACCGGCATCGGGACCCGGCCAAGGCAGCCTTCGTTCGAGGCTTAGCCGCCGAGGTGGCAGCGCGTTTCGGCGGCGACCTGGTGGGTATGGAGCGAGCGAACGGGCACTCGAACGCGACGTGGGTCGGTGGTGGCATCGCCGTGAAAGTCACGCATATCCCGGGCAGCATGACTCGCGAATCGGCACTCGTGCGCGCCCTGCCGCCCGAAGTCGGGCACCCGCAGGTCCTCGGCCAGGGCAGCGCTCAAGGGCATGGCTGGATCGTCACCAGAGAGGTTCGCGGCCAGAACCTTCACGTGGTGTGGCCCACGCTGACATCTGCGGAGCAACAGCATGCGGTTAGCCAACTTTGGGCTCGGGCACGGGCGGTCCACGATGCGCCTTCTTCCCTACGGAAGCACGTTGAGTCGCACGGCGGGTTCATACCGGCATCGCTCGGCGATGCTCTAGCATCGGCCCGGCGCGCACAGGTCGCGCTCGGCATGTCCGCGGCTCAACAGTCTCGGCTCCACGACATCATCGCGCGCTACTTCCGGGCTGCGCCAGCGGTGCGGCAGGTCGTCAACCATGGCGATCTTGCATTGATGAATGCCCTGTGGGATGGCGAGGTGGTCGCGTTGCTGGACTTCGAGTTCGCCGTGCTCGGTCCGGTCGAGATCGATCTGGCCCGGCTGGTGTGCGAAGCGCGCGTATCTGACGATGGCCTGCCCGTTGAATCACGAGCTGGTGCCGTGGCGGTGGAGATCGCTGCCCGTCACATGGACCCCACCAATGGTCGCGTGCTCATGCTGGGCGCTTCGGTGCTGGATCAGCTCCGCGATCTGGACATCTGGCTCGCCCAGGACGACCACGAGGACCGCGTTGAGGACTGGCGTCCCGCCCGCCTGCTGACCGGCCTACTCGACGGCGACGGCGGTTACCTTGCTCCCCTGGTCTAGGACCGGCCGACTGAGCGCTGACTCAGCATCCACGAGAGGGCATGATGGCGGTGCTACCGGCCCGCGGGCTTTAGCCTTCTGGACCAGTAGAGGTGTACCCGACTCGAAATTGTGGACCGTATCGCGACGAAAGCTGTCCCCTGTTTAGAACTAGGCGCTGACCCAGCAGTACAGCCTGTGCCCGGCGGAGGTAGCGCGGCGTGCCAAGGTGGCGAGGGCAAGGATGACCTGCCGAAGGTCGACCGGATCGACGCCAGCGAACTCCTCGGTCCGCGCCCACGGCTCGGCCGCAGCAGTGATTGCCGCGTCGGGGGGGCGTCGGCGAGTGCAACATGCAGACTGTCCGTCACCGTGAGCACGAGGCGTTCACCGCCGTCCCGCACTGCGAGAGCATGACCGTTGCGCGGATCCTCGGCGATGGCGGCGTAATCACGCCTCGTGAGGATCTCTTCGAGAGTGCCCAGTTGGACAGCCGGGTCCAGGTTCGTGAGCTCGACGACATCGACGATGCCCGAGGAAGTCGGGCCGACGTCGATAACCGCCGCCGCGTCCACGTCTGTCGGAGCGGAAAAGTAGTAGGTGAGAACGGCCATGCCGCAAACTATGACAGGCCGCGAGCGGGCCCGTCATCAAGAGGGGCGGGCTACCAAAGCCCAATAGCCAATGAGTGCTGCGAGGGGCCCAAAGTGATCCATCTTCGATGACCGCACCAATCCTCACCAACGAAAAAGTCCCGGAAACCCTTGAGTTTCCGGGACTTTCGGCGGTCGGGCTGACAGGATTTGAACCTGCGCCCCCTTGGAGGATCCGGTCGATTTCCGGTCTCCGCCGATCGTCTCGAAAACTCGCGGATTCCCTTGTGTTTACAGGGAACCGGGCGGTTCGCTTGGTCCGAGTGTAGCAGGTTGATGGCGAGTCGTGGCGGGTGATTTAGGTGGGTTCCCGATGGGCTGCTATCCCGTCACGGAGCAAGCACCAGCGGCACTTCCTGCGCAAGCAACTCGTCGAGGACGTCACCGCCCAGTAGCTCTACATCCGGTAGTACGTGTCCGGCTCAAAGTCGGCCTTCCACC
>JBMDWZ010000004.1:0-21384 GCA_048594865.1 Beutenbergiaceae bacterium | reverse complement strand
GTGCAGGACTTCGGCCGTCCGCAGGTCACTGTCGAAGCGCTCGGAGCCGAAGCGACCGCGCAGGCGGCGTTGTTGGCCCTGGCTTCCGGGGGCCGGCACGTTCAGGTGGGCCTGTTCGCCACCGAGCCGTCACTGCCCGTGAGCCGGATCATCGGCGAAGAGCTAAGCGTGTTGGGCTCCCACGGGATGGCTGCGGCCAGCTACGGCCCGATGCTCGACTCGATCGCCAGTGGCGCCCTGCGCCCAGCGGACCTGGTGACCCGCCAGCTGTCCCTTGATGAGGCACCGGCGGCATTGGCGACGATGGCCGATGCTCCCGTCGCCGGGATGACCGTGATCATCCCCTAGCCGCGCCCCCTCGCCCAAGCGGGATGAGGAAGCCGGCCGCGAGGGTCCTCAGCCGGTGTTCTGCAGGCCGGCGGCCACACCGTTCACGGACAGCAGCATGACCCGCCGCAACTGGTCATCGACGGGCTCGTCCTCATGGCTGGCGCGCAGTTCACCGAGCGCCCGCAACTGGATCAGCGACAACGCATCGACGTAGGGGCTGCGCAGCTGCACCGCCCGGCCGAGCACGCTGTGACCCGCGAGCAACCGCTCCTGGCCGGTGATGTCCACGATCCACTGCCGGGTCAGGGCCATCTCTTCCAACACCAGATCCGACAGGTCCTGCCGGTCCCCCAGCGCCAGGTACCGGCGAGCGATCCGCTCATCGGTCTTGGCTAGGGACATCTCCACGTTGTCGATCATGGCGGCGAACAGCGGCCAACGCTTGTAGGCGTCCTGCAGCAATGCCAGGTCGCCCACGCCCGCGAGCGCCGAGCCCAATCCGAACCAGCCAGTGAGGTTGATCCGGGCCTGGGTCCAGGCGAACACCCAAGGGATCGCGCGCAGGTCATCGAGCGATTCCACGCTCAGACCACGGCGCGCGGGCCGCGAGCCCAGGGCCAACCAGCCGACCTCTTCCTGTGGGGTGACCTCGGCGAACCAGGCCGGGAACCCCTCGGCGTGCACCAGCTCGAAGAATCGGTCCCGGGACACCTGGTCCATCACCTTGGCTACCTCGGCGAAGTCCGAGGCGGCGCTGGCATTGCGGTTCTCGATGTGCGGGGTGGAGGCCAGCAGCGTGGCGGCCGCGACCTGTTCGATGTGCCGAGCGGCGATCACCGGGTCCCCGTAGCGGGCGAAGATCACTTCGCCCTGCTCGGTGAGCTTGAACCGGCCATCGACCGAGCCCGGAGGCTGAGCCAACACGGCCCGGTTTGCCGGGCCGCCACCGCGTCCCAGAGCACCGCCCCGGCCGTGGAACAGGGTGAGGGTGATGTCGTTGTCCTTGGCCCACTGGGTGATCCGGGACTGCGCGTCATACAGCGCCAGGGTGGCCGCGACCGGTCCCACGTCCTTGGAGGAGTCGGAGTACCCGAGCATCACTTCCAGACGGCGTCCGGTTGCCTCCAGCCGCTCGCGCACCTGAGGCAATTCGATCATTTCGCTGAGCACCGTGGTGCTGGCCTGCAGATCGGCGAAGGTTTCAAAGAGCGGGATGACGTCCAGGACCGGGGCATCTTCCTCCGACCCCAGCGCCTCGGTCGCCAGGCGATAGACCGCGGCGATGTCGGAGGCGGCGGTGGTGAAAGAAATGATGTAGCGCCGCGCGGCGACCTGCCCGTAACGGTGCTGGATCGCGGCAACCGAGCGGATCGTCTCCAGCACCTCTTCGCTCATCTCGCTAAGCCCGGCACCGGCGTCGATCTCTGCCAGGGCGTTGGCGTGCACCTTGGAGTGCTGACGCACCTCGATCTCGGCAAGGTGGAAGCCGAAGGTCTGCACCTGCCAGATGAAGTGCTGAACATCGCCGTAGGCCTTACGCTCCTCCCCAACCTGCGCCAGGGCATGTTGAACCACGCCCAGATCCTCCAGCAACTCCTGCGGGTCGGAGTAGGCGAGGTCGGCATTGCGGGCCCTGGTGGCGGCGATCCGTTCGGCGATCATGAGCATGACCCGCCGGTAAGGCTCACCCGGTGAGCGGGTAGCGATGTCGTCGGCCAACTCCGAGGCGTTCTGGCGCTGCTTCTTCCACAGCGATTCCAGTTCCTTGGTGGCGGGCGTGGTGTGTGCATCGAGCGTCAGACCGCGGCCGATGCGCTGAGCCACACGCTCCAGCCCAAGGAGCACGTGTTCGGCGGCGATCCCGACGGCGGCCCGGGTCACGTCATGGGTGACGTTGGGGTTCCCGTCCCGGTCAGCGCCGATCCAGGACCCCAGCCGCACGAACGGATTGACCACCGGCGGGCGGCCAGCAGAATCCGAACCGCCCACCAGATCATCCAGGCGGCGGTACATCTGCGGCAGCACCGTGAACAGGGTCTCGTCGAACACGCCCATCGCGGTGCGCACTTCATCCAGCGGCGTCGGCTTGTCGCTACGCAGCGGCGAGGTGCGCCACAGGGTGTCCACCTCCGACAGCATCGACCGGTGCAGGTCGGCGCGTTCCCTGCTGGACAGTCGGGGGTCGTCCCAGTTGGCGATCAAGTCGCTGATCCGGCGGATGCTGGCGGCGACTGCCCGACGGCGTGCCTCGGTTGGGTGGGCGGTCAGGACCGGGCGGAACTCCAGTGCCTCAACCCGGCGGTGCGCCTCATCGCTACCCACCTCTTCGGTGAGGAACTCAAGGGCCCGAGCCAGGGAATCCTCCGGCGGGCGGGACGCCGAGGAGTCATTGCCTCCGGCGATCTGGTCGCGGGCGCGCAGCACCCGCACCCGGTGGAATTCCTCGGCGAGGTTGACCAGGTGGAAGTAGGCGGTGAACGCCCGTGCCACGTCCTCGGCGCGTTCCCAGGTGAAGGAGTCCACCAGGGCCTCGGCCTGTTCGAAAGCGTCGGAGCCGGGCTGGGAGTAGGCCTTGATGGTCAACTCCCGCAGCCGCTCAACGTCGCGCAGGAGTTCGGGGCCACCGGCTTCGGTGAGCACCGTCCCGAGCATGTCGCCCAGCAGCCGCACGTCGTGGCGCAACTCCTCGGGCATCTCCAGGGCAGCCCCGGAACGCGAGCCGGAGGCTAGTTCTTGGTCAGGGGTGGTTGCTTCAGGTTCACTGGGCATGAGCCCAGCGTAACGATGTAAACCCACCCCGCGGCACTGGTGTCTACCTGACGGGATTTACAGCTCCCAGGTGGCTCCGGCGCTGGCCATCTCGATGGGCCCCGAGTACGCCCCGGACGCCTCGGCGAGCACAGTGGCATCGCAGGTCCACGGCGGAATGTGGGTCAGAATCAGGGCCTTGGCCCCGGCCACGGTCGCCAGTTCCCCGGCGCGCCGGCCGGTGAGGTGGATCCCGCGGACCTCATCGCGGCCCTCCTGAAACGCGGCCTCCGAGAGCAGCAGGTCTGCCTCCCAGGCCGCGCTTTGCACGCCGTCGCAGGTGTCGGTGTCACCGGTGTAGGTAAGTGTCACGCTGTGGTCAGCGGTCTCGCCCGGCCCGGTGATCCGCAGCGAGTAGGCGGTGACCGGGTGATCGGCGATGTGCGGCTCGATCCGCAGCGGACCGATAGTCACCGGCGTCGCTGGCTCCCAGGGAGTGAACTCAAAGACTCCGGAGCGGTCATCGGTGTCGCCGGTGAGTTGATCGATCCGCTCCATGGTGCCCTGCGGGCCGTACACGGGCACCGCCGGGCGGGGCGCGCCCGGACCGTAACGCAGCAGCACTTCGAGGCCGGCAAGGTCGGCGATGTGGTCGGCGTGCAGGTGGGACAGCAGCACCGCATCCACACCCGCCGGATCGGCGTACTTCATCGCTTGCCCGACCGCACCGGGCCCCAGGTCGAGCAATACTCGCCAGGTGCGCACCCCGTCGTCGGCCTCCACCAGGTAGCACGAGGCCACCGAATCGGGTCCGGATACCGATCCGGAGCAGCCCACCACTGTCAGTCTCATCCTGCGGCCCCCTGCGTGGGTTCGACGATTCGGGGGATCTCCCCGGTGATTTCTGCGGCGCTGTGGGCACCGACCTCCGGCCCCAAGAACCGGTGCGCCAAGGCGGTGAACGCCGTCGGGTTCCCAGTCGCCAGGAACCGGTACTCCGGGACGGCGCCCGGGGAGCGCAACAGGTCCGCGGCGGCCAGTGCCCCGTACACGTCCTTGGCCGTTTCTTCAGCGCTGGAAACCAGGGTCACCTCATCGCCCATCACGTAGGAGATCACCCCCGCCAGTAGCGGGTAATGGGTGCAGCCCAGCACCAGGGTGTCCACGCCGGCGGCACGCACCGGCGCCAGGTACTCCTGGGCGGCGGCCAGCACCTCATCACCGGCGGTGATCCCGCGTTCAACGAAATCCACGAACTGCGGTGCAGCGGCACCGATCAGCTCCAAGTGGGTGGCGGCTGCGAACGCATCCTCATAGGCGCGCGAGGAGATCGTTGCGCGCGTGCCGATCACCCCCACCTTGTTGTTTCTGGTTAACCGCACCGCACGGCGAACGGCCGGGGCGATCACTTCCACCACCGGGATGCCGCGCTGCAGGGTGTACCGCTCACGGGCGTCGCGCAGTACCGCCGCAGAGGCCGAATTGCACGCGATCACGAGCATTTTCACGCCCGAATCGACCAGGTCATCCATGACCCGAAGGGCGTGCGCTCGCACCTGCGCGATCGGCAGTGGACCGTAGGGACCGAAGGCGGTATCACCGACGTACCTGATCGACTCTGCGGGAAGTTGGTCGATCACCGCGCGGGCCACTGTCAACCCACCAACGCCGGAGTCAAAGATCCCGATCGGTGCCTGCTTCATTGGCGCACCACACTAGCCGGGGATGGTTATCAGTAGGTGTCTGGTGCCCCGAGTGTGGGCAGCATCACCTGAACCAACGATTCCTGCAACCAGGTGAATGCCGAGTACACGCTCGCCATCGCGAGCCGCAATTCGTCTTCCGAACCGCTGGCGTCGGCGGCCGCGCTGAGCGCGTAGATCTCCTCGGCATCGGCGTCGGTTTCGATCCCCAAACGCGAGGACAAAATGAGCCGCACGTCGGTGAGCGCCGCGGCCCAGGTCATGGCGTCATCGGGATCGACCGTCAGTTTCGTTCCGGGAAGCGACAGCGCCGCCCAGACCATCCGCAGGCCCTGCACCTTTTGGTCCTGCAGGTCGCGCTGGGTCAACCGGCGAAACTCCGCACTCAGTTCAGGGTCATCGGGGCTCGCAGACGGAAAGAGTCGCGCCAGGGCCGGGTCGGTGGGCTCGGGAACTTCTTGGTCGAGTTCGGCGAGCATGTCCTGGGCGCTGCGGGGAGGGCCCGACGGCGCAGGTTCAGTCTCCTGCTCCTGCTCTGAGACCGTGGCGCCGAGCAGCTTGATCGCGTCCCCGACCACACCAGCCAGGATGGAGCGTTCGGTGGTGTCCAGTTCGGCAATGTACCGGCCGCGGCGGTGCACGAATGCGCGCATCAGGTGTCCTGATCCAGGGTTGCCCACAGTCCATAGGAGTGCATCGCGCTGACGTCCACTTCCATCTTTTCCCGGGAACCGGAGGACACGATCGACTTGCCGTCATTGTGAACCTGCAGCATCAACTCGTTCGCTTTCTCCTCGGAGTAACCGAAGTAGGAGCGGAATACGAAGGTCACATAACTCATCAGGTTCACCGGGTCGTTCCACACGATGGTGCGCCACACCTTGTCCAATTCGACGACCGAATCGACGTCACGTTCGACGTCACGTTCGACGTCGATGTCGGGGGTGGCGGTGGGAGGAACCATAGGTTCCAGGGTAAGGCCAGGTGAGCCACGGTGATCCACACCCGATCGGGCCGCTACCCGGTCCTGGTCATGATCCACGCGAGCAGGTAGCTGGCGGTGTTGCCGTCGTCGATGCGGTCGGCCGGCAGAGCCCGAGCGATCTCCAGGGCCCTGTTTGCCTCATCTGGGCCCGCGAGCGCCCGGTACATCAGCAGGTAATCACCGAACATCACGTCGTAGTCGGAGTCCGGGCCAACGGTGAAATCCAAGTTCTGGTTGATTCGCTCCGGATCCTCGCCCAGGTACGTACCCACCGGGCGCAGCGGGAGCACCAGGATCCCCAGTTTGGCGCTGGGTTCGGGTGAGAACCACGTGGCGTAGTCCCGTTTACCGCCCCAGTTCAGGGAGGTGATTGGGGCATCGAATCCGTTGTAGACCGGGTCGCTCAGGTCCGGGTTGGTCCAGTAGCTAAGCGCGGAGTGCGCCTCCAGCGAGGTCAGCCAGGTGGCCTCACGTGCCAGGGCCTGCTGATCGGTAGCTCGGGCCCACAGGTCCAATGCGGCCCAGGCGCTAACAGCCTCAGATGCCGACTCCTGGTTGTTGCCGTCGGCGAACGGCGATAGCCCCGATGCCCAGGAATGACCGCGGTACACATCGAAGGCCCGCAGCCGCACGAAGTCCTCTCCGGGGGCCGCGGAGGCGATGTCGGCGGCGAGCAGGTCCATCACCGGTTGCAGCCGCGGCGCCAGCGACTCATCACGGTTCACCAGCAACGCCGCCGCGTAGAGGAAGGATCCGTAATGGAAATGGTGGTCGTTGAACTCCTCGGAGCCGAACGACGGCTGCATGCCGACCACGCCGGCTAACTGTGGGTCGTAGACGAAACAGCGGTGATCGCGGTCCTGGCACGCGTCCGCGGTGGCCCACTGCTCCAGTTCGGTACTGATCCGCGATGCCAGCTCATTTGCTTCCTCGGTGAGGTCGAGCTGATCGGCGAGCATCATCAGGGTGGCGTCGCGGGCCAACGCTTTGCCTCCAAAGTAGGTGTCGGCCGGATAGGGCTGGGCGTTGGCGGCATCGGTGCGCACCTGATCGATGAGGTCCTGGCGAAACTCCCGGTTCAGGTCGCTCAGGTCCAACTCGAAGGGGTTCTCCTGCCGTGGCACTGTCCAGCTCAGATCGGCATCCAGGCAGGCCTGTAATTGGCCGTACACGCTGGGGTAGGTGCCCACCGGATGCTCACATTGCGCTCCTTGATGCGGCATCCGGGCGATCAGTGGCACTGCGCCCGAACCCGAGGTGTAGGTGATGTCGGTCGTGATCTCCGAATCGGCCACGCCGAAGTCCGTCTGAGTCGAGGCGATGAACGCCCCGGCGGCATCGTTTAGCTCGCGCAGGGGCGGGGCGTCATCAGGCACCGCGAGCACGCTCAGCACCTGGCCCTGCGCAAGGATCACCTCATCGCCGGTCACCTCGCCGTCGGTCCCAAGCAGGTAGGTGCGCCCGGAGGCGCCCCTCACCATCCACTGCCCGTCATCGCCTTGGCTCGGGATGACCCCGAGCCGGACGGTGACTTCCCGTTCTGCCACGAACCCCACGGCACCAGAACCCGAGGCCAGGTGCGCAGTACCAACGGTTTGATCGCCGTCGGACAGGGTGAGCGCAAGCGAGGCGTCGTCATAAGCGCTGACCTCGAGATCGGTGGTCCCCACGTCCACCACCACGTCGGTGGAAGCCGGGCCGGCGATCGTCTCGGCGCTGGTGGACACCTGGGGAACCCCGACCGCGAAGCCGGAGTCCGTCGGAGCAAAGGACAGCGGCCCGGTGAACACCGGTTGTGGTTCGTCGCCAAAGACCAAACCGGAAAACCACCGGTTGGTCGGCGGTAGGAGCCCGTCACCGAGCCGCATCGAAACCTGAGGTGAGACCTCTTGCGCCGGAATCGATTGGGCATCGACACCACTCAGTACCCCTTCGGAGTCCACTCCTTCGGGCTCGGTGTGCTGCCCATCCGGAGGGGTGTTCGCGGTGCATCCGGCAGCGACCGCGAGCGCCGCCACACTCAAGGCAACCACCCAGCGCCGGATGGGCGTCATAACCCGATTTTCCTCAGGAATCCTTCGAGACCTTCGCGTGCATAGGCCAGGGCGCCGTCGTCCCTCAGCTCGATGCTGGCCACCACCGGTGTTCCAGAGGCGGTCACCGCCGAGTCAGTTCGGGTCAGTTCGGGGCTCACTATCTGCACGGTGACCTCAGCATGATCGCCGTCATTGGTGACCGCGAACCGTCCCACCTGCCCGCTGAGTGTGCGCTGGTCGGGAAGGATCACGGTGACCCCGGCGCCGGGAACCAGCCGGGCATAGTCCCGTGGCGCGAGTTCGACGGTGGCCTCGATAAAGCGCGTCCCGTCCACCTCGATGACGGCGATGGTGGAACCAGCGGTGACGAAACTACCCGCGCGGGTGCCCACTTCGGTGACCAGACCGGGTTCGGTAGCCCGCAATACCGTGTACCCCTGCTCATCGAGCGACACGGCCGAGCCGTCGAGGTCGACCAGCCCGTTGGCCACCTCCGATTGCAGCATCGGGCTGGAGATCGTCGCGACCACGTCTCCCGGTTCGACGTGCTCGCCGGCCTCGACGTCCAAGGTCACCACGTGCCCTGCGTAGTCGCTGCCCACCACGATCTCGCTGGCCTTGATGGTCGCTGCGACGCTGGTGGCTTGAGCCAGACGTTGGCTGAGCAGCAAGGTCAACCCCGCCACCGCCAGCAACACGGCGATCACCCCGAGGCTCAGGCGCACTCGCGCTACCCAGGTCATGACCCGCTCCCCTCGGTCGAGGGTGCCGATGGCTCCGGTCGGCGAACGCCCACGGCCTGCAGCAGCAGGTCGTGTTCCAGGTCCCGCCCGGTCAGTAGCGCCTCACCAGGCGGTCCCGACTCATCGGCCACGCGATCCAACTCGCGGTTTGTCTTTGCCCGCGCCCCTTCGCGCAGCGCGGTGATCACAAACGCGCCCACGATGATCGTGTTGGTGAGGTTCCAGGCCAGCGCTAGATCGAGGTTAGAGGTCATCCATGCTTTCCAACCGCCGACGACCGAGGTGAGCAGCAGGAACACGAACGTCAAGGTTTGCGCGGTGGCGTAGGTCATCGGTGAGGATCGTTTCCCCGAGGCACCGGTGACGTGCCATTTCTGTTCCTTACCGGTGATGGCGTTGCGCAGCGCACGGATGTAGATCGGGAAGGACACCGCGGCCAGCAGCAGCGTCTCCCAGCGGAATGAACCCAACGTGACCGCGGCGATCACGATCTGCATCGCATAAAAGCCCAGGTAGTACACCAGCCACGTGCTCGCGGTGATGGTCAGATCCATCGGTGCCAAGTCGAGATAGATCTGCAGCGCGGGAACGAACAGCAGGATTCCCGGAGCTATCCCGGTGAGGTAGAACCCGGCGGTGACCAGGTACTGCAGGCGTTGGTCCAGGGTGAGCCGGCGCTTGGGGTGCAGCGGGTTGTACGTCAGCATGATTTCGAACCCGCCGGTGGCCCATCGTTGCTGTTGCTTGGTGTAGGCCTCGATGGTGTCGGGGGTGTCGCCGATCGCGAGCACCGTGGGGATGTACACGGTGCGCCAGCCGCGTTCGTGCAGCTTGATCGAGGTCCACACGTCCTCAGATTTGGAGTCGGTATACATGCCGTCGATCGAATCGATTGCACGACGGCGGAAGATCACGTTGGTCCCGACGCAGAAGGCTGCATTGAAGCGGTTGCGTCCCGGCTGAATGAATCGGTAGAAGACGGTTTGCATGTAGCCCGCGCCGCGGGAGACGACGTTTTTCATGTTTCCGTAGGCCTGAGGGGTTTGGACAAATGCGACCCCCGGGTCGGTGAAGAACGGCACGGTTTCGATGAGGAAATCCGGGCTGGCCACGAAGTCGGCATCGAAGATAACGAAGTACTCCCCGCGGGCGATGGTCAACGCGTGGTTGACGTTGCCGGCCTTTGCCCCGCCGCTGGAGAGCCGGCGCACGTACCGGGCGCCGAGCGCCGCGGCCAGGTCGCGCATCTCATCGCTGCGGCCATCATCCAGGAGCCAGGTCAAGTGCTTGCCGTGCATGCTCACCGCGGCCTGCAGCGTTTGACGCACCACGGCGACGGGTTCGCCGTAGGTGGTGATGAACACGTCCACGCTGATCTCCCGTTCACCTAGGTGCATCGGCCACCGGTGCGGGGTACCCGCGTCCTTGGCCATGTCCACCGGCGAAAAGAGCCGGTCGGCCGCGTTGAAGTAGGCAAAGTCCCGGGGATTGTCGTTGCTGGACAGCATGGTCCACATCGCCACCAAGGCGTTGAGCACCAAGATCGTCTCGGCGGTGATGACCAGTACGTACGGCAGCCAATCCCCGCGGTTGGCGGGGTTGAGCAGGAAAACCGCGTAGGCGATGACACCCAGGGTGGCAAGCAAGATCACCAGCATCAGGGACGGCGAGCGTGCGTCCTTGGCCAGGTCGGCACCGATGGTGCGGGCGTCCTCGGTTTCCCGCGCGCGATTGCGCGAGAGCAGCGCTAACTCGTTGACGGTCGGAGCGCTTTCGCGAAGACTCCGGCGCGTACTTTGCGGTGGGGAAATTTCATGGCTCACTTGAACCATCCGTCATGCCTCTCACTAAGCGGCACACGGCTCCCCACGACGCCGTGCGTCGCTGCAGATGCTTCAGCCGCACATTAAGCGCCTAAGCACGCGGTGGGAATTACCTGAAAGCAGAGTTCACCAGAAGTTAACGCGGATCTCGCTGAGTCCGAACTCGCCCTGCATGGGTATTGCGGGTGACTTCCTGTCCGAAACGCGCCGCGTAGACCCACTATCTCAACGAGCTCCACCTACACTCGCTTCATCGAGAGGGGAACGATGTACGGGGATGAGCGGCCGGGTCGACCGGTGGAAACGGAAGTATTCACCGTACTTGAGAAGAGCCGCAGCAAAGTTCGGTGGATCCTCATCCTCGGTGCCAGCGTGCCTGTGGTCCTCATCATGTTCCTGGCTCTGCGCCGGGCAGCCAACTCGATCTCAGATTCCCTCGGCACTCCCCCGCTACTCACCCAGTTCTCCGTCGCTGTGCTCGCAACTGCGGTGGTGTTGGTGATCGCGACGCTCATCGTGTCCACGACTCTCACCGGCAAGGACAAGGACAGGGCCACACTGCACGTGGACGCCCACGGGATGGTGGAGGCCACCGCGCAGATGCGCACGGTGATCACCTGGGCCGATATGACGCAGGTCCGCCGAATCTCTCAAGTCGACGCACTCGATGCCGGCCGCAGAGACACCGTCATCAAGCTCACCGCTGGGATGACACCGTCCGCCGCCAACCTGGCGTCCTCAGTCGAGTCGGTGATGGGCTTCGGCGCGCAAGTACCCAACCAGGCGGGCTTGACCGATATGGCCACGCACCGCATCGAGCAGACGATGCGCACCCGGCGGATGGATGATCAAGGCCGCCGCGAAGTCGTCATCCCGCTGGCGCCGTATGAGTCGAACTGGCGCGAGGGCAGACTGGGCGAGTTATTCGCCACCTACCGGCCGGACCTCCTTAAGCCACCGCCAGATCCGAAGCCCGGGTCGAGTTAACTTGCGGCCCGGCTCCCGACCCTTTGTAGCTCGGCGGTGAACCCCGCTGCCCTTCGCTGATCGTGGGCGCTCCAGAGATCGGTTCCAATCTCGGCGTTGACGAGCGGGATGACCTCTTCGGCGAACTGTCGCAGCACGTCCTGCTGTTGGGCATGGGGCAGCAATGGGTTGACCGAGACGGACTGGACGTCGTGGCCGAGTTCTGCGTGGAACGCGAGGATCTTGCGTGCGACCGTCTCCGAAGAGCCCACCAACGCCGTCCCAACGCTCACCGCTTCCTCCACGGTCTCGAAGCTGAACACCTTGCCCAAGGTGTTTGGGCCATGATCCCGTGCTTTCATCCGCGCCAACTGGGCTTCCCAGACCGGGCGGTACTGATCGATGGCGGCTGCGTCGGACTCTGCCAGGAAGAGGCCTCCAGACCCCGCCCCGATCCACCGGTTGGCCGGGTCGTGCCCATGAGCCTGATACTTCTCGCGGTAACGCTCCAGCAATGGCTTGTAGTTCGCCGTCGGCTGCAGCGAGTGCGAAGAGAACACCGGGTCTCCGTACTTTGCCGCAAGGTCTACCGATCGAGTTGAGACAGCCGAACCATGCCAGATTCGGAATGGTCCGTCGAAAGGACGCGGCAGTGTGGTGACCCCGCGCACCGGTGATCGAAAGGTCCCGGACCAGGTGACGTCTTCACGGGCCAGCAGCGCCCGCAGTAGCTCGAAGTTCTCCTGCAGGTAGTCATGTTGGTGCTCGATTTTCAAACCGAAGATTCCGAAGTGCTCCACCTCGTTGCCCTTGCCGATAACGATCTCTAGGCGGCCACCGGACAACACGTCCACGGTGGCGTAATCCTCTGCGGCCCGCACCGCGTCGTGCAGGGAGAGCACGGTCACTCCTGTTGAGAGCAGGATCCGCTCAGTGGCCTGAGCCAACGCGCCGAGCAGCACCGTAGGAGCTGAGGAGAGAAAGTCGCCAAAGTGTCGCTCCCCCACTGCGAAAGCGTCGAATCCGAGGTCTTCGGCCAGCACCGCATTGGCCACAACCCGCTCAAGTCGGTCGGTCGGACTGATCGGCTCACCATCCACTCCAATGGGTTGGTAGGGGACGATGTCTCCGAGTAGAAATCTCATGGTGGAACGCTTCCTTTGTCTGCAGGCTGGGTAGGTTGGACAGGATTACTTGTCGCGAGATTTAGTCCTCGATGGTGGCGCTAACGAGGGATCTCAGGCGGGAGTCGGCGCCCAATTCGACGCCGTGCACCGAGTCGGTGGTGCCCAGCACGGTGGTGAGTTGATGAACCGGGATATGCAGCCCCGCCGAGACGATCCGTTCCTGGGCCTGGGCGAGCACGTCATTGCGCTCCTCGGTATCGATGATGCCCAACTGCTCGGTGACGAGCCGGTCAACCTCGGGATCTGCTTCCCGGTTGGGGGCGAGGGTGGCCGACGAAAAAGAGGTGCGCAGCACGTCGCCATCGGACCGGGAGAAGTTCCCGAAGCGCAGGTCCAGAGTTCCGGCCTCTTCGCGTTCTGTGGTCTCGGGTACCGTCCCAGAAATCAGTTCGATGTCGATTCCGACCTCGCGCACCTGCTGCTGGATGAGTTCGACCACGGCCTGGTTGGTGACGTTGTTCGTCTGCCAGCCCAGCACCAGGGCTAAGCGCTCACCATCCTTTTCCCTGATCCCGTCGGTGCCTTCTTGCCAACCGGCCTCCTGGAGTAGTTCGCGAGCACGATCTGGGTCGTAAGCGAAGTGTTCGCTGACATCGACGAAGCCCGGAGTGGTATCGGCTAACACGCTGCGGGCCACGGCGTAGCGCTCGTTGAGCACTGCGGCAACAAGCGCCTGTCTATCTATAGCCGCCGAGAGCGCTTGGCGCACCGCCGCCTCGGCGAGCACCGGCTTAGCGTTGTACGGGGTGAGCCCGAATGTGTTGCCAGGGTTGGCCCTCACGATCAGTTCGAAGCCGGCCTGCTCCAACGTGTCCTGATCGTTGGGCGCAACGCTGCCGATGACATCGACGGCGCCAGATTGTAGTGATCCGGTACGCACGCTGGCCTCGGGGGCAACGGTGAAGATCACCTCGTCCAACCAAGCCTCGCCATCGTGGTCGCTCAGGGGCGATGCCCAGTCGTACCCCTCACGCTTACTGAGCAGGATCGAGTCGTTGGGTGTGTAGGACTCCAGCACGAACGGACCGGTACCGATGACGCCGTCGGTGTCGCGCTGCTCAAACGGCAGATCGAGTGTCGCCTGCGCTAGCGGTGCCAACGGTGGCTCGGTCAGCGCCTGCAGGAAAGGCGCATTCGGCTCACTGAAGCGCACGATCAGCTCGTGATCGTTGACCACCTCGGAGCCCTCGTAGTGGTTGAAGAAGCTGAGGGTGTTGCCCACCAAGGCACCGTTGTCGATGATGTCGGCGAAGGTCGCCACCACCGAATCTGCGTTGAAATCGCTGCCGTCTGAGAACGTCACGCCTTCTTGAAGTTCGAAGGTGAACTCTGTCGCATCAGCACTCACCTCCCACTCGGTTGCGAGCCACGGAACGATCTCACCGGTCTGCGGATCTTGGTCGAGGAGCGAATCTACGAGTTGTCGGGTGACGTAGCGGGCGTCATTTCCCGAACCTGCACCTCCAGGGTTGATGCTGATCGGGTCGGTACCGATCGCAAAGTTCAGACTTCCACCGGTGGCCGCTTCGCCGTCGCCGGCTCGATCGGTCGACTGCGCAGCCCCGCACGCGGCAAGAACTAGGCTCGCGGCTGCAGCGAGCGCGCCGAGGGTGACGGCGCGGGAACCGGTTGGACGCCGAAACGTCAAGTGAGACATGAATGCTCCTGGTGTAGTGGTGACAGTGGGGTTGGTTAGGTCCGGACTCGCGATCCGGGGATGGCGTTCAAGAGCTCACGGGTGTAGTCACACCGCGGTGAGTTGAAGACCTCATCTGCTGGGCCGGCCTCCAGTAAGCGCCCGGACTTCATCACCCCGATCTCGTGCGCCACTTGGCGAACGACCGCAAGGTCGTGGGAGATAAAGAGGTAACTGACGCCCAATTGGGTTTGGAGATCGGCCACCAGGTCCAGAATCTGGGCTTGGACACGCACGTCTAGTGCTGAGACAGGTTCGTCCAAAACAATCAGTTCGGGATTCACGGTCAAGGCTCTGGCGATCGCAACCCGCTGCCGTTGACCACCGGACAGTTCCGAGGGCTTGCGCCGACCAAAGGATGCCGGCAAGCCCACCAAGTCCAGTAGGTCAGCGGCACGCGACAATCGTTGTCTTCGGGTCCCCAATCGCAATGCCGCGAGGGGTTCGCTGATCGCGGCCTGGATGGTAAGGCGCGGATCCAGGGAGGTGTAGGGATTTTGCTGCACCACCTGGAGTTTTCTGCGCAGGGTCCGTAACGCCTTACCTTCGGAGCCTGTGACGTCGTGACCGTCGAAGGAGACGACGCCCGCAGTCGGCTCCAGGAGCCGCAAGACCAGCCTGGCGGTGGTCGATTTCCCCGAGCCCGACTCCCCAACCAAGGCCAGCGTCGCCCCACGGCCGATCGCGATGCTGACGTCATCGACCGCTCGCAGCAACCCATCGGGTGCTACGAGGCGTGGCACGGCAAAGTCCTTCACCAATCCGACCGCGCTCAGTAACGGCACGGGATCGGTTGTGGAGCCGTTCTGGGGCAGATCTGGCTTGGGACCCCGGGTATCGAACGGGTCCCCGGGCACTCCGACGAACTCGCGCACTCGTGCCCGTGTGGAACGCCTGGGGGTGACACCTGAGTTCAGACTCGGTGCAGCGGCGATCAGATCCTTGGTGTAGCGATGCTGCGGGTCACCCAAAATTTGGTCTGGATCGCCGGTCTCAACGATCAGCCCTTGGGACATCACAGCGATCTTGTGCGCTCGATCGGCCGCCACTGCCAAGTCGTGGGTCACCAGCAGCACACCGGTGCCTAACTCGCCGCTGAGGTGCTCGATGTGATCCAGGATCTGGCGTTGAACGGTGACGTCGAGCGCGCTCGTGGGCTCATCAGCGACGATCAGCGCAGGGCGCGCAATAATCGCGATCGCGATCAGCACGCGTTGACGTAGACCACCGGAGAGCTGGTGCGGGTACTGGCGCGCACGCAACTGCGGGCGATCGATGCCTGCGGCCTGTAAGGCCTCGATCACGCGCGAGGCGACCTGCGACTTGGGCGCCAACGAGTGAATCCGCAGCACTTCGGCGACCTGGTCCCCCACGCGCAGGACGGGGTTCAATGAGACGGTCGGATCTTGGGGCACGAACCCGATTTCCCGTCCCCCGACCCTGCGAAACGCTCGGTCCGACAGCGTGCCCAGCTCGCGCCCATTGAGGCTGATCGAGCCGCTGCTCACGTTGGCAGACCGCGGGAGCAGCCGATTGATCGCGTGCGCGGTGGTCGACTTTCCCGATCCGGACTCCCCAACGAGCGCGAGGGTCTGCCCCCGCGCCACCTGTAGTGATACCCCGCGGACGGCGTGCACCACCTGCCGCGCGGTCCGGTACTGGATGACCAAATCACGGACATCCAACACGACGCCACACTCATCGGCCGCGGTCACCGGGTGGCCCCGTTTCGGCCGCTGAGCGTTCGCGAGATGTGGTTTGAGGCAAGCACAGTGAGCACCACAGTCAAACCGGGCAGGGTGGTGAGCCACCAAGCGGAGACCAAGAAATCCCGGCCTTGGGACACCAGTGCTCCCCATTCGGGAGTAGGTGGTTGAGCCCCGAAACCAAGGAAACTCAACGAGGACACCGCCAAGATTGCAGTGCCCAGGTCCAGGGTTATGAGCACGAGAACCGGCGCCACCGAGTTCGGAAGGACATGGCGCAGGAGCACCCGTGCTTTGGTCCCACCGCCGGCGTACGCCGCCTCGACAAAGTCGCTGGACCGGATCGACAGCACCTGTGAGCGCATGATTCGGGCGCACGAGGCGACCGATCCGGCACCGACGGCGATCGCGACATTCAACGTGCCGAAACCCAGCGCAGCGATCAGCGCCAACGACAGCAGAATTCCTGGGACCGCGAGCAGCACGTCCACAAACCGCATGAAACCTGCGTCGACCCACCCACCAAAGAAGCCAGCGACCAAGCCGATGACCGTGCCCACGCCGAGTCCAAAGACCACAGCCAGACCCGCTGCGGACAGTGACAGCCTCGAACCGTGGACCACCCGGGTGTACAGATCGCGTCCAATCTGATCGGTGCCGAACCAGTGCTCCCTCGACGGCGGCAACAGACTGGAGTTTGCCGTTGCGGCAAGCGGATCCATCGGCGCGAACCACGAGGGCACCAACGCCCACAGCGCGACCAAGACCAGGACCGCGACCGATGCCAGCAGGCCGGGACGTCGCGCGCCCGCCCTCAGGCCATCGCGGGTACGGCTGGCAACGGTTCGTTCCTCTTCGCGATCAGGTGCCGTCAGTGCTGCAACGGGTTCCTCGGGCGCCGCGGTTTGTAGTTGCGTCATATCTTGCTCCGGGTACTCACAGCGGGTTCGAGGGTGGGTGTCGGCGGGTTTGGCGGGTTCGCCACACCCGGTCCTGGCTGACGCTTGGCTCTTCGGGTGTCCTGGGTGATACGGGGGTCGATGAGCGGGTACAGCAGATCCACTGCCAGATTGACGAGCACGAAAGTCGTGGCCGCGAGGATCACCACGCCCAGCACGATCGGTATATCCCGATCCGAGACCGCTGTGGCAGTGAGTCGACCGACGCCGTTGCGGGAGAAGACCGTTTCGGTGACCACCGCGCCGCCGAGAACTCCACCGACCATCAGTCCCGTCAGGGTGATAGTCGGGAGGGAACCGGTGCGTAGCGCGTGCGCCAGGTGGACCCGAAGCCGGGAGGCGCCCTTGGCCCGCGCGGTGTCGGCAAAAGGTTGGTCCAATGCCGTTTCGAGGCCCTTTGACAACAGTTGCGCAATGATTGCGGCGGTTGAGATGGACAGCGTGACCGCCGGCAACACGACGCTTCGCCAGCCTTGATTCCCCATCGGCGGGAAAATGGCGAGATTGAAGCTAAAGAATTGCAACAGCACTAAACCGAACCAGAAGTTCGGGATCGCGACGCCGAGCGGTGGCAGTGCGATCAAGAGGCGGGAGAGCCAACGGACCTTGGTGTAGGTAGCCACTATCGCTAAACCTCCGCCGACGACCACGCCGAGCAGCAGACCAGCGACCGCGATCTGGGCGGTGTGCGGAATCGACTCGGCTATCACTTCGATAACCGGACGGCCGGTTACAAAGGAGTTCCCGAGGTCGCCTTGGAACAGCGCAAGTAATTGGTGCAGATACTGGACCCCAATTGACTTGTCCAGACCGTACTGAGCGCGAACCGCGTCCAACTGTTCAGGGGTGAGGTCACTGCCCGCGTCCTGACCCACCAGCAGGGTCACCGCATCACCAGGGAGTCCATAGAGGATGAAGAAGGTGATCGTGAATGAGGCCCAGAGCACCAGTAGCGCCTGTCCGAGTCTGCTGACGAAGTATCTGGTCACAACGAGCCGCCTCAGTGCCGAACCACGTGCGCCGGGACGTCTTGGATCAGGGTGTCGGTGCTCAGGTTGTGGTAGGTCCGATCATGAAAGACCAGCGCCTCGCGCTCGGGGTCGATAACGGCCTGGGCCACCTGACCCACGATCAGGTAGCTGTCGCCGGCAACGTGACGGTCGGTGACCCCCAACCGCACCCACGAGGCTGCATCGGTAAGGACGGGCTCGCCTCCGGCCAGAACCGTGTAGTCCACACCGTCGAATCGCTCGATCCCGGGGGTCGCGAACCGGGTGGACAGGTCCACAGCATCAGGACCAAGAAAGTTCAGGACGATCGAATCCACGGCACTGAGAGCCGGCCACGACGACGATGTTCGAGCGATGGCAAAGGCGATGACCGGTGGGTCCAGCGACACCGAAATCACCGACGTTGCGGTGAAGCCCACCGGACGCGAGCCCACGGGTTCGGCGAGCGTCACGGTCACCACCCCGGCGGGGTGACGACGGAACAGCGCCTTGTAGTGATCCCGGGTCAGGGTATTGGCTGCGTTGGTGGTGCTGGCTGCGTTGGTGGTGCTGGCGCGAGCAATCATCGAATGGCCTGCCCGGCGAGCGCCGACTGCAGCACATCGAAATGCGGGGCCAGCCATTGCTGAAGCTCGGCGTCTAGGTCCTGCAGGTCGTCCTGTACCAGGGTGACCGCAGCCGTCGGCACCGTAGCGCCGAGTTCGATGAGCAGAGGGCGCAGGTGCACCTCGGCGGCCAATAGGTGTGCCGAGGTGCCCGCGACAACCAGCGGGAGGGCCAATACGCCATGCAGATCCCCGGCTTGGTACAAGTCAGCGAAGGACTTCAAAAGCCCCGTGTAACTCGCCTTATAAATTGGAGTAGCCACGATCAGCAAGCGCGCGCCAGCTACGGTGCGAAGGGCCTCATCGACCTCTGCGGTGCTGGGGCCAAAGAGATAGCGAGCGACGTCCGCCAGTTCGACCTCGGTGACCTGCTCGGGCGCCCCAAGTGGAACCAATGCATCTGCCAGGGCCCATGCCGCAGACAGGGTCCGTGAGCCGCGCCTGGGATTGCCACTGAGGATCACGGTGCCGCCATGCGGTGCGGGTGCGGCCGGGGAAGGTTGAGTCGAAGTCGCCATGGCGGCGACAGTAGGTGGGGCCCATCGCACCCCTTTGAGACCCGGAATCCATCTCACATTATGAATCCAGACCATCCACTAAATGAGATATACCGCGATTCTTAGCCTCGTGATGACCGATCTGGAGAGAGTGGTGAGGTGTCCACACCCCCACAGCCGAGCACCGCGTACCTCGATGCATTACGCGAGCGCACCGAACGCGCCCTCGAGCAATTCAAGCCGTTGACCTCGTCGCATAGGGGCTCAGAGGCCCACGAAGTGCACCGCGTGAGCCAGGGCGTTGAAGAGCTCGGGCCGCAACTCGTGCGGTTGTCGAGGAGCATCTTCGAGTACGCCGAGGAGGCGTTCGCCGAGCACCAATCGGTTGCCGCGATTGCGCAGGCGCTCACACATCACGGCCACGAGGTCCAGGTTGGAACGCACGGATTGGACACGTCCTTGAGGGCCGAAGCTGGGCCACCCGGCGTCGGCACCATCGCGATCATCGCCGAATATGACGCACTGCCCGCCATCGGCCACGCCTGTGGTCACAACGTGATCGCAGCGACCGCAGTCGGCGCGTTCCTCGCTTTGGCCCGGCACCCGCAGGCCTTGCCGGGCCGGGTCCTACTCTTGGGCACGCCGGCCGAGGAGGGCAATAGCGGTAAGGAACTCTTGGCGCAGCAGGGCTTCTTCGACGGGGTGGATGCCGCGATCATGCTGCACCCTTTTGGGTATGACGTGGTCGATCACCCCTTCCTTGGCAGGCGCCAACTGCGCGCCAGGTACCACGGCGTCGCAGCGCACGCTTCGGCACAGCCCTACATGGGCCGCAACGCACTCGATGCGGTGACCCTGAACTATCACGCTGTGGGACAACTGCGGCAGCATCTGCCACCCAGCGACCGAATCCACGGGGTAATCCGTGAAGGTGGCACCCGGCCGAGCATCGTGCCCGAGGTGGCCGAGGTGGAGTACTACGTGCGATCGGCCACCGCGCCCACGTTGAAAGACCTCTCAAAACGTCTCGAGGAGATCGCCTACGGGGTAGCCCAGGCCACCGGCACCAGCGTGGAACTCACCTGGGATGCCCAACCGTTCACTCTGCCGGTCCGTACCAACGAGCCGTTGGCGCGCAGATGGGCACAGCATCAGCAAGGCCGTGGGCGAAATCCCAGTGCCGGGGGCGTGGTTCCGGCCGAGCTGGCTGCTTCGACTGACTTTGGGAATGTCAGTGTGCGGCTGCCCGGCATCCACCCGATGATCGCGATCTCCGATCCTGAGGTGGCGTTGCATACAAGAGAGTTCGCTGCCGCCGCGACCTCCTCGCGGGCCGACACCGCCGTCGTCGATGGTGCAATCGGCCTGGCCCTGACTGCACTGGATTGGCTCAGCGACGCCGACCTTCGCGCCGCCGTCCAGGACGACTTTGATCACCACGGCGGCGCCCTGAACGTTGCCGGTTACTTCGACTAACAATCCCAACTAAGGAGCACCCGATGACCACCACCACCGCCCAGGACGAATGGACCCAGTGGCACTCCACCAGGGAACACGACCTCGCCGCGCCGCACGACTGGCTCTCGGTGAGCGCATTCTTGTGGATCACCGAGCCCGATCAGCAATTCGATGGGGTGCCGGGCCGCTGGAGCGCGCGCGATGGCGTATTGACTGTGCACTTTGACCCCGAGTCCGGCGAGCCCCCCGCACACCTACTGGACGGCGCTGCGCCCATCACCACAGCGGCGTCGGGCAGCAGTGACGTCACGCTGCCGGAGTCGGGCTCGGCGCGGTTCGCGCTGATCGGCGATAACCCAACCGCTGATGTGCTGATCGAGGTGATCCGACGGGCCGGCTTCTATGCCCTGCGCCTGCGGGACCCCAGCGCTGCGACCCGGACCGGGTTCACCGGTGTTCCCATCTTCGATTACGACCCGGCTTGGGTCCGCCCGGCACGCCTGGAGCTCTTCGCCGAGCCGCAGCAGCGCGAGATCGGCACCGCTGCCCCGGGGCTCGCGCAGGTGGCCCGGATCATCGGCACCGTGCACGTCCAGATCGGCGAGAACAGCTACCCACTCGCCGCCGGCGGAACACCGCAAGAACCCCGGATCTCCTTCACCGATGAGACCTCCGGGGACTCCACCGCCGCTTGGCGGGCGGTGCCGGTAAGGATCGACGACGACGGCCAAGCCAGCATCGACTTCAACCGCGCGATCAACTTCCCCTTCGTCTTTACCGACTTCGGCACCTGCCCACGGCCGGTTGCCGAAAACCATCTGCCGCTCGCGGTCACCGCGGGTGAAAAGGCGCCCCATGGCCGCACCGGAGTGCCACCCACCTCGGGAGGCCCGACGGCGGTTCCTGGGACCTGAGACGACCTTACGTTCCCG
>JBMDWZ010000039.1:0-8999 GCA_048594865.1 Beutenbergiaceae bacterium | reverse complement strand
CACCGAGGTAGTCACGTTCGTTGACGAAGTGGACGCCAGCTTGACTACCTCGGCGGGAGTTTGACGACCTCGGCGGGGCGTGCAAACCCACGCCGGGCCGAAGCCAGCTTGTGCGCCAGGGCAAGGTCGGCCCGGAGCGCCGGCAAACGCCGCACGCCGGGGCCGAGATCCGCAAGTCCCCTCGCCCGAAGACCAGGAAACGGGTCAGCCCAGCCTTGGCCAATGACCGGTGACCAGGAATCGGGTCCAACCTCCGCCGCGGCCAAGGGCTCCCGCCGTGACCGGGGACCCAGCAGGCCGCCTCACCCCGGCACCGAGGGTCAGCCAAAGCCTTACCCAGGGGCCCTGCGAAGCGTCGCCGAACAGCCCGTCGACTTCGTCAATCTCCCCGCCCACATCGTCAGGATGCGCTCGAGGTAGTCAACCGCCGTGACGCGCTCGGCGGGAGTTTGACGAAGTCAGCGGGGGGGGGGGGCTAGGTGCTGACGGAACCCAGCGGGCGGGGGCTGTTTGCGCCTTCGCCGGTGCCGTCGTCGTCGAGCACGGCCGGATCCAGGGCGCCCTCATGGTGATCGGACGCAGGGTGGTCGGACGCAGGGTGATCGGCCGAGGCGTCATCGGGGGAGGGGTCATCGGACGACGCTGCGCCAGAGTCACCCCGGGCCCGGCGGTCTCGCGGCAGGTCGAACCGGTAGCCGACGTTCCGCACGGTCCCGATCATCGAATCGTGCTCTGGCCCCAACTTGGCCCGCAGCCGCCGCACGTGCACATCTACCGTGCGGGTACCGCCGTAGTAGTCATAACCCCACACCTCTTGGAGCAGCTGAGCACGAGTGAACACTCGGCCCGGGTGCAAGCACAGGTACTTGAGGAGCTCAAACTCCTTATAGGTCAGGTCCAGGCCCTGCCCGCGCAGCTTCGCGGTGTACCCGCCGGCGTCGATGATGAGTTCACCGGCCTCGATCCGGCCGGGCTCATCGGCCTCGCGTTCCCGCTGCAACCGGTGAGACACCAAGCGCACCCGGGCATCGACCTCGGCCGGACCGGCCTCGGCGAGCATCACGTCATCGGCACCCCAGTCGGCGGCCACCACCGACAGGCCACCTTCACTGAGCACCAAAATCACCGGCAGACCCAGGCCGGTGCTGCGCACCAACTGACAGGTGCTGCGGGCGCGCGCTAAGTCACGGCGCGCGTCAACGAACAACACGTCGTCCTCGCCGGCCTCAAGAAGCGCAGAAGGCTCCAACGGCACAACACGTACTCGGTGCCGCAGCAAAGCGAGCGAGGGCAGCACTTGCGCGGACGATCCTGGCTCTGCGGTAAGCAGCAATATCTGCGCCATACACATTTCCTCCCGGCCGGTGTCCCTACTGTATTGCAGGTAGCGTTCGGCTCGAAGCCGCAAGTCTAAATGCTGGTGAGAGGATCACCCTGCTGTGTTGAACAAATCTTTCCGTGCCGTGGTGACCGCCACCGCGGCCGCCGGTGTTGCCTTGACGGCTTTCGGTGACCGGTATTTGCTCATCATCACCATCCTCGGATTCACGTGGCTGTTTGCCGCCGGATGGGCCGAATTGCTGGGCCTCCCGGCCCGTCTGGGCACCTCGATTCTGCTCATCTTCAGCGCCGCTGCCGGGGTCTACTTGCAGGTGGTCACCGGGGACCTGGCCTACGTTGCGGCGTCCTTCGGTGTGGTGGTGGCGCTGGCGTTTGTGCACCAGATGTTGCGCCGCGATGGTCGCCCGCGGCTGATGGAATCTGTTGCAGGATCGGTATCTGGCGCGGTGGTTGTGCTCAGCGGAGTGGGCTGGCTGGCGATCGGCACCGGGCCGGTCTCGGTGGGGCTGATGCTCGTGGGCGCGGTGACCTTGGCGGTGGCCGCGATCGGTGCGGCGATCCCGATCCCGCAGCCGTGGGGTGCCATTCTCACCATCGCGGTAGCGGCCGGCGCCGGTGCCGGGGCGGGGTACGCGATCGTCTCGGTTGGTCCGATCACCGCCGCGATCGTTGGCCTGTGCGCTGGTTTGCTGACCGCCGTGGTGCACCATGTGCTGGGCCAATTCCCGGCCTCGGTGCGGACCCTGCCGGCGATCGCCTCAGCGCTGTTGCCGGTGCTGGTGTGCGGGGTGCCGGTCTACGTCCTTGGCCGGGTGCTGTTGCTGTTGTAGGGGATACCATCGGTAGTGATGGCTTTTCAGATTCCCGATGGACTGTCCCGCGAGGTTTACCCGATCGCGTGGCTCTTTGGCCGGTGGCGTGGCGCTGGCTTCGTGCACTACCCCGGCACGCCCGAGCAGCCGGTGATGGTGGAGGTCGAGTTCGGTAGCGACGGCGGTCCCTACCTCACCTACCGGTCCACCACCTGGCGCCTGAACTCGTCCCTGGAATCCCTCCAGGGGCCTATCGATGTGGACTCCTTGGACGCCGGAGAGGTTTTCGACAGCGAATCCGGGTACTGGCGCGTAATCGCTCAGACGCCCGACGACGTCAGTAGCCTCACCGGCGCAGGTGCCGGGGAATCGGCCGGTACCGAAGGCGCCGGCGGTGACGCGGGTTCCACGGCATCTGGTCATGGGGGCGGCGATGGTGCCGGGTCCGAGCAGGCCGGCCCGACGGCGAATGCCGCCCGGAGTGCGGGCGGCACCGAGGCGCCCACCCGGGAGTTGGAAGTGCTGTTGGCTCAACCCAGCGGGCACGTCAGCGTTTACCTGGGCACGGTCAAGGGCCCGCGAATTGAACTCGGTACCGACGTTGTGGCGCGCACCGAGCAGGCCGCCGAGATTTCCGCTGCCGCCCGAATGTACGGGCTGGTCGGCGGTGAACTGATGTGGGCCACCGATATGGCCGCCTACGGCAACGAGATGCAGTCCTACTCCTCGGGCCGGTTGCAGCGTCAGGATGACCCGCAGTGACCAGCCCCCTGCTCTTGGCCCCCGGCGCGGTCGCCGCGACCGGGGTAGATGAGGGCGTCGCGGCGCACTACGGCGAACCCTTGCGCGAGCAGCGCGCCCTGGAATCGGGCAAGGCCCTGGTGGACCTGTCCCACATGGGAGTCCTCACCGTCACCGGTGCGGACCGGTTGACCTGGCTGCACGCCATCACCTCCCAACACCTGACCGGTCTTGAACCCGGTACCTGCACAGAACTGTTGGTTCTCGATCCGCACGGACGGATCGAGCACGCCGCCGCCGTCGTCGATGATGGCGACACCACGTGGCTGTTGACCGAAGGGTCACGCGCGCAGGGGCTGGTGCAATACCTGGAGTCGATGCGGTTCGCGATGCGTGTGGAAGTCAGCGCGCGCGAGGACCTGGCGGTGCTGGGATCCAGCGCCGATGCCGGCGAGCTCGCCGAATCGCTGAAGGACGACACGGTTCAGCAGTGGCGCGATCCGTGGCCGGTGACCGGCGCCGGTTCCACCCGATACGGGCCACCCGATCACCAGCACCCCGGGGCGCAATGGCAGGCGGCCCTGTGGGTGGTGCCGCGCGAGACGCTGGCGAAGTACACCGGCGCCCGGCTGGCCGGGGTGTGGGCGTGGGAGGCGCTGCGGGTGGCGGCCTACCGTCCGCGGTTGGCGATGGACGTCGATGAGCGCGCCATCCCCCACGAACTGGACTGGCTGCGCAGTGCGGTACACCTGGAAAAGGGCTGCTACCGCGGGCAAGAGACCATCGCCCGGGTGTTCACCATGGGCCGCCCGCCGCGGCGCCTGGTGCTGCTGCACCTGGACGGGTCCGAACACACCCTTCCCGACGCCGGTGCCGAGTTGATTGCAGGCGGCCGCGCGGTGGGCAAACTCACCACCGTGGTGCGTCACCACGAACTGGGTCCGATCGCGCTGGGGATTATCAAGCGCAACACCGATCCGGAGGCGGAACTGACCGCCGGTGGGGTCGCCGCCAGCCAGGAGACGATCGTGTCTCCCGAGGGCTTTGGCACGAACCGGCCACCGCCCCGCGATACCCCCAAGCCCAACCCGGCGCTCCGTCGTCGTCCCTGATCCGCGCGATCGAGGCTGAGCCCCGCGCGCGTCGCTGAGCCACGGGATCAAGGTTCGCGAGCGTTCCGTTCCATTGCGGCACTCGCGAGGTTACGCTGTACAGCATGGACGTGCCGGTCAGTACATTTCGCTCTCAACTCAAGACGTGGATCGAGCGTGTGGGTGAGGGCGAAGACCTCATCATTACCGAGCGCGGGGTCCCGGTGGCCCGGCTCACCGGCGTGCAGGGATCGGATCTGATCGCTTCCCTGGAACGCGACGGGCTGCTGGCCAGCCCAGAGACCGAGCGCCCCGAGGCGCCGGTAGTGGAAGGTAAGCACTCGGCGGTATCAGACCTGGTGCGCCGGTTTCGCCGATGAGCCTGGTCTACTTCGACTCCAGTGCACTGCTGGCGCTGGTGCACTCGGAACGATCCACCGCGCTGATGCGCGCCCTGTGGGACCGGGCCGATGGCGTATTCGCCTCCCGGTTGGCCGACGCCGAGGTACGTGCGGTACTGCGCGCCGGCCAACTGAGCGGCCGGCTGCCAGAGCCGGCCGCCGCCCAGGCGAGCGAGGCCTGGCGGCTGCTGTGGCCGGCATTGCGGAAGGTCGAGATCACCGCGGGGCTGGCCGATTCTGCGGCCTCATTAGCCCAGGAACACGGGCTGCGCGCCGGCGACGGCATCCAGTTGGCCTCGGCACAACTGCTCGCCCCGGCCGCCCCGATCTTCGCGAGCACCGACGCCCGGCTGGGCGGGGTGGCAACCTCGCTCGGGCTCAGGGTGTTGCCCGCGCCCGAGAAGGCCTAGCTCGGCGTCTTTAGCCACCTGCCTGCTGGGCGCCGGCCGGTGCGGACTCGTACTCCTCGATGACCACCCCGGAGTCAAACGCCCGGGTGCTGGCCAGCGCGAACGGCATGGTGGCGCTGTGCCGGTGACCGAACAACGGGATGCCGGCGCCCAACAACACCGGGTTGCGCTTAATGATCAAGCGATCGATCTGCGGCAGCAGAGCGCCAGCGAGTTCGCCGCCGCCGCACAACCAGATATCCAGGCCCTCCTGGCGCTTCGCCTCGCGGACGGTGCTCATCGGATCGGTGGTGACGGTGATGGCCGGATCAACCGCGGGCGCGCGCCTGGAGGCCACGATCTGCTGTAGATGGGGGTAAGGGCTGGAGACTCCCGCGAGCAGTGCGGGCTGAAGGGTGTTCCACCCCATGATCACCGTGTCGAAGAGGGTCCTCGGAGGTTGGATTCCGACGGCAGCGTGCGCGTGTGCGGGAAGCGCGTCGGCGTACTGGCCCAAGACGACCGACATGTGATCGCCCTCAACAGCGAAGGCGTCATATCCGCCGTCGGGGTCGGCGATGAAGCCGTCGATGCTGACGGCGACGTAATAGACCAAGCTGCGCACGGGCACTCCATTCACTACAGATGTCGTGGTTAATGTACAACATCTGTCGTGGTTGGGATACGGTGCCACCATGGCCCGAAACGATGAGAGGCGCGCGGCACTGGCCGATGCCGGAATCCGGGTGCTCGCCGAACAGGGGGCACGGGGGCTCACGCACCGCGCCGTCGACGCCCGCGCGCAGACTCCGAAGGGGACCGCCTCGAACTACTTCCCGCGGCGCCACGACCTCATTTCTGCTCTGGTCGACCGGATCGAAGAGCGATTGACTCCAGATCCAGGCGTGCTCACCGCCATGGCATCGCGCACACCCGACCGCGAGCTGTTTCGTGACTATCTGCGCGACGTGGTGCGCCGGCTTCGCAGTGATCCGCACGTGGCCCTGGCGCTCTTTGAGTTGCGCTTGGAGGGATCGCGTCGTCCGGAGGTGGCCAGCGCGCTGGGTGCGTGGCGACAGCGGATGTTTGAACAGGACGTGGCCTTCAATGACGGCGCCGGGCTACCCGGAGGGCGAACCGAGATCGCGCTACTGCACTTTGCCATCGATGGCCTGATCCTTGACCAGCTCACCGTGCCCTTGGGCACCGGCGTTAGCGCCGAGGAGGCCGTGGACGCGCTGGTATCGCGCATCGTTTGACCGACTCGCGAAACTTATGGCTTTCCCCACTCGCGCCCTGAACTAGGCTCGGGGTGTGAGTTTCGTCGGCCTCATCCAGACCTACCTCTTCCTTGGCATTTCGCTGGTGGTGGTGGGCATTTGCGTGTTCGCGCTGTTCGACGTGTTGCGCCGACCCTCCGCCGCATTCCCTTACGCCGATAAGCGCACCAAGGGCTTTTGGGCCGCGGTGCTCGCCGGGGCCTTCGTGTTCGCGTTCCTGGGGATTCCGCCGCCGTTGGGCCAGTTCGGCTTGTTCATCTTCCTCGTGGTGGCCGTGGTGCCAGCCGGGATCTACCTTGCCGACGTACGCCCGGCCGTGCGCAACTACCGCGACCGTGGCAATGGCGGATCGCCCTGGTCCTAGCGGCCAGCCGCTAAGCGACGGCACCGCCCGCCCCGCATCACCTCCTAGCGCCATCCTTCGCACCACCGATCACCCACGCCTCACCAGGAGACCCCGTTTTGTCAGTGCAGATCCCCAACCCCGCGCAGATTTTCGGAGAGCCACTGGCCTGGGTGATCCGCGGCAACGTGGTTGAGTCCGCACACAGCGGGCACCTGGTAGCCCTGGACGCTGGCGGTGAGATTGTCGAACGCGTGGGTGCCATCGAGGTGGACATGTTCGCCCGCTCCAGCCTGAAGCCGCTGCAGGCGCTGGTGATGTTGGACCTCGGGGTGTCCCTCGCGCCCGAGCAGATCGCGTTGGCTTGCGCCTCCCACAACGCCGAGCCGGAGCACATCGAAGTGGTCACCGGCATGCTGCAGGACGCTGGCCTTACCGCGGCAGACCTGCAAAACACCCCCTCGCTCCCGTTGGCGAACCCGCGCAGCACCGCCGAACCGGCCAGCATCACCCAGAACTGCTCCGGCAAACACGCCGCGATGCTCGCCACCTGCGTCCACAAGGGCTGGCCCACCGACACCTACCTGGATCCCGATCACCCGCTCCAGCGCGCGATCCGCCAGGGCTTGGCCGAGCTCACCGGAACCCCCGTCACCCACGCCACCATCGACGGCTGCGGCGCACCCCTGTTCTCCACCAGCCTGCTCGGGCTGGCTCGGGCGTTCGCCGCTCTGGCCCAGGCACCTACGGGCAGCAACGCCGCCGCCGTCGTCCATTCCATGTCTACGCATCCGGACCTGGTTGGTGGCACCGGGCGGGACGTCACCGGCGCCATGCGCGACGTCCCCGGGCTGATCGCCAAGGACGGTGCCGAGGGCGTCTACGCCGGGGCACTACCGTCCGGCGCGGCGTTTGCATTCAAGATCGCCGACGGCGCAGCCCGGCCCCGGCCGGTGGTGCTCGCTGCCGTATTGGCCCAGTTGGGCGCTGCGCCCGCGCCAGGGACGCAGTGGGACTGGGGGAGTGTTTCGGTCCTCGGGCACGGTGAGCCGGTGGGTTCGGTACAAGCCGCATTCGGCGACGCGCCGATGTCGACACGCCCGGCCGGGGCGCCGGCGCAGGATTAGGTCGCAGCCATGAAGACCGTGTTGCAGCGCGTGACCAGCGCCTCGGTGAGCGTCGATGGCCAAGTGGTCGGCGAAATCGGCACCGGCTTGGTGGCGCTGGTGGGTGTGACGCACACCGACACCGCCGCCGATGCTGCGTTCATCGCCCGCAAGATCGCCGACCTGCGCCTGCTGGATGGGGAGCGCTCGGTGAGCGAGGTGTCCGGCGCCGCAGTGCTTGTGATCAGCCAATTCACCCTCTATGGGCAGGCTAAGAAGGGCCGCCGCCCCACCTGGTCTGACGCGGCACCCGGGCCGGTGGCGCAGCCGCTGGTGGACGCCGTTGCCGCGGACCTACGCGAACGCGGAATCACCGTGGCCACCGGTGAATTCGGGGCGGATATGAAGGTCTCGTTGGTCAACGACGGCCCCGTCACCCTGGTCCTGGAGAGCTGACCTAGACCCCGTCTCGGTGCCGGCAGGTCCGGTGGCGCTATCACGCCCCTGGCGAACACGGGCAGGTTTGGTCACCGGTCGCCGTTAGCCTTGACGTAACACGCCACGACCGGGCTGTACCTGGTCCCGTGCCAATGGGAGCGAATCATGTTCGAAAGATTTACCGACCGAGCCCGCCGCGTCGTCGTCCTCGCCCAGGAAGAGGCGCGGATGCTGAACCACAACTACATCGGCACCGAGCACATCCTGCTCGGTCTCATCCACGAGGGTGAGGGCGTTGCCGCCAAAGCGCTGGAGTCGCTGAACATCTCCCTGGAGGCCGTGCGCCAACAGGTTCAAGAGATCATCGGCGAGGGCCAGCAGGCGCCGCAGGGGCACATCCCCTTCACGCCGCGCGCCAAGAAGGTCCTGGAGCTATCGCTGCGCGAAGCGCTGCAGTTGGGCCACAACTACATCGGCACCGAGCACATCTTGCTCGGTCTCATCCGCGAGGGTGAGGGCGTTGCCGCTCAGGTTCTGACCAAGCTCGGCGCCGACCTGAACAAGGTTCGCCAGCAGGTCATCCAGCTGCTGTCTGGCTACCAGGGCAAGGAGCCCGTCTCCTCCGGTGGCCCCAACGAGGGCACCCCCTCGGGATCGGCTGTGCTGGACCAGTTTGGGCGCAACCTGACCCAGGCCGCCCGCGACGCCAAGCTGGACCCGGTGATCCGCCGCGAGAAGGAAATCGAGCGGGTCATGCAGGTGCTGTCTCGGCGCACCAAGAACAACCCAGTGCTCATCGGTGAACCCGGTGTGGGTAAGACCGCTGTTGTTGAGGGCCTGGCCCAAGACATCGTCCGCGGTGACGTACCCGAGTCCCTCAAGGACAAGCAGCTGTACACCTTGGACCTCGGCGCCCTGGTGGCCGGGTCCCGGTACCGCGGTGACTTCGAAGAGCGCCTGAAGAAGGTCCTCAAGGAGATCCGCACCCGCGGCGACATCATCCTGTTCATCGACGAGATCCACACCCTGGTGGGTGCTGGAGCCGCCGAGGGCGCGA
>JBMDWZ010000380.1:0-11613 GCA_048594865.1 Beutenbergiaceae bacterium | reverse complement strand
GGCCTGTTCACCACCATCGACCAAGGGTTGCGCCTGGTCAGCCCACTCCTTGGGACCGGACTGTACGTACTCGCCGGGGCCCACGCCGTCGTCGTCCTTACCGCCATCTGCTTTGGGGCCACCGCACTGATCTTGACCAGCGTTCGGCTTACCGAGAGCCCGCGGGATACCGAACCCGAAACCCGGTGGCGCGGCATCACCGCAGGCTTTTCCACGCTGTGGTCCGATCCGACGTTGCGCCTGATCACCTGCGCGCTGGCGGTGGCGTTCGGCGCCGCCGGGTTCCTCAACGTCCTGGTCTTTCCATTACTGGAAGATGGCTTAGGAGTGGACGCCGCCGCGATCGGACTGGTCGTCACCGTTCAGGGCGTCGGCGCGCTAGCCGGCGGAGTCTCAAGCGCCGCGGTGCTCAAAGCCCTCGGAGAGCGACGTCTGGTGGCTTTCGGCATCGCCCTGCTCGGCGGGGCCATGCTCGTCATTCAGGCGGTCGTCCACCTATCCCCCGCTGGCAACCCGTTAGGCCTGATTTTGGCCTGCTTAGGGATGGCGATCGGCGGAGTTGGGATTCCCTGGATGGTGGTGGGGGCGGCGAACTACCGGATCCGAGTGACACCTGCCAATAGGCAAGGGCGAGCATCGGCAGCCATGAACATGTCTCTCAACGCGCCACAAACCGCCGCCACGATCATCGCCGCCGGCCTGGTGACCGTGGTGGACTTCCGCATCCTGCTCCTGAGCTGTGCCCTGGTGCTGATCGGGGCGGCCGCCTCGTGCCGGCCGTGGGCGGTGGATACCCCTAGTCCCGCAGCCCGGTGACGCGCATCGTGATGTTGATGCGCCCGTTGGGCAGATCACAACCGGCGGGGATGGTTCCGGGGTACACCTTCGGCACCCCGTGATACGCGAGCCGGGCCGGCCCACCGAACACGAACAGGTCTCCGGAGGCTAAGTCGACGTCGGTGTACGGCTTAGTGCGGGTCTCGGTGTTGCCGAACCGGAACTTGCACGTGGACCCAATCGACAGCGACACCACCGGCTCCAAGGAATGCTCGTCCTTGTCCTGATGCATTCCCATCTTGGCGTCGTCGTCGTAATAGTTCACCAGGGCCGTGTCGGGTGCATACCTGGCGGCGGCCGCCGAATCACCGGTGGCGCTGGCGATCGCCTTGCGACCCAACCGGCCCATCCACTCAGGGAACTCCAGCACGCGCTTACCTCCGGCGTCGAGGGCTTCCCTGCTGTAGGCGTACGGGCGCCAGTGCCAACCCAAACAGACGGTCTTGACGCTCATTTGGTGGCCTCGAATGCTCGCCGAGCGGATCGGCACGGGACCGTTCGCCCATTCGTGGAAGCGCCCGATGAGCCAGTTCTGTTGTTCGAGCGTGAGCCACCCAGGCACATGAACGGCGCCCGCCGGCAGTCGCGTACCCGCCGGGGCCACAGTCGGGGCGGCCTGGCCCTCGTCGAACAGCGCGCCCTGAGCACCGAGATCTGGAATCGAATCGGACACTACTCACTCCTTCCGCGGAACCAACGCCGCCGCGGCGCAGGCCGCTGCCATCTCCACCACAGTAGTAATCACCCAGTAGTAATCACCCAGTAGTCATCACCCCCATAGTCATCACCCAGCCGCGCGCGGTCCAGGAGCGCCGCCCGGTGAGCATAGGGTGATGCGGGTGTTCACCTCATCGATGCGATCGACGTCTACTCCTACCTCGAGCCGGCCGCGAGCCACGCGGGCAGCGTCGGTGGCCTCGACAATCTGCGGGGCGGCGCTCGTGTTGGCGGCGTGTGCCGAGGAAGATCCGGTCGAGACCAGCCCGGATCCAGGTCAGCAAGAGATTCTGGCGTGGCAGACTCACGAGGTTAGTTTCCCCTCCGGCGACCTTGACCTGCAGGGGAATCTGTACCTCCCCGAGCGCGACAACCCGGTCCCGGGTGTCGTCATCGTCTCGGGTTCCGGACCGCACTCTCGGGATGGCGCATTGCCCGGTCAACTAGGCCTGATGCTTCCCGAACCGGTGGAAAGCTACCGGGAACTGGCCGAAGCGTTGCACGCCGCCGGTTACGCGGTGCTGACGTGGGACAAGCGCACCTGTGGCGAGTTCAACGACTGCGCCGAGAATGACTACCCCGAGCCGGACACGGATTTAGTGTTCTCCGACCTCACCGACGACGTCGGCGCCGCCCTTGACTTCATGGCGGAGCACCAGGACGTGGGTGAACTGTTCATCGTCGGTCACAGCAAAGGCGGCACGTACGCCGCAGATGCGTTGAGCCAGCGTACTGACGTATCCGCCGCGGTATTGCTGGCGGCCCCGAAGGAGCCGATCAACGACGTCTTGCACTACCAGGCGGACAAACTCGAGGAACTACTCGAGGCCATCGACGACGACGGCGCGGCCGACCAACAGCAAGTACAGTCCATCCGCGACCTCGCCGATGAGGTGGATGAGGTTGCTGGGGGTGACCGTGAAGGATCAGATATCGGCGGCAGCTCGCGGGCCTTTTGGGCCTCATGGCTCGACGCCTCGGACCGAGCACCGGACCAGATCGCCGATGCAGACATCCCGGTGCTCGCGCTGGGTGGTGAGTACGACTGGCAGGTTCCTCCGCAGTATGTGGAGTCCTGGGAGCAAGACCTCGGTGAGGCCGGGGGCGTTGAGATCCTGCCGAACATCACCCACGCATTAACGCACCTGGGCACCGACGACCCCGCCGCTGTCACCGAAGCGGACATTGGCACCGCGGTAGACCCCTCGGTGCCCAGCGCGATCACGGAGTGGTTCGACGCAGCGCAAGACTGATCGATGCTTGCTGCTCGCTCTACTGCGGGGCGGGGCCGGTGAACTACGCGGTGCTTTGGCCGGCTTGCAGATCAGGCCGATGAGAGTGCACCACCTGCTCCAACCGACCTTTGGCCTCATCGCCGTACTCGTGGAACCAGATCGGCACGATCGGACGGCCATCGGGCGCCATCCCAAACTGTGACTGGATGAGCTGGTCGAACTGCTGGCCCAAGAAGGTGCTCTCCGGCGTGCGCCACCACGACCCGGGCCCGATGATGCCGCTGGCGGTGCCTGCGGTCGCGCGATTGAGTGCGTTAGTCGCGGTAATCACGCCCCGGCCACCCCCGACCTTTGTGCTGGCCTGTAGAGCCGGTAGCCGGATCTGGCCGGCGCCTTCAATGTCCGCCCAAGCCAAATGCCTCTCGCTTCCGCCATAACGCACGAGCATTCCGGTGTCATCGACCACGAGTGCCGCTTTCGCCGCCGCTTTACGAGACAACGCCAGCCTTCCGGCAACCAGCAACGCGCACAATGGCGCCATGATCGCCAGTCCGATCCAGAAGGCAAAGGACCTCAAGTTCGGGGCCTGCCACCCCACCAGCGCCCCCACCAGCACCGCTCCAAGCAGCCAGATGACGATCAGGCCGATGAGCATCGGCAGCAGCACGCCGCCGAGGGTGACCCGTGGGGTGAACTCCTCACGCATCGCTGCTCCTTTGATCGTGGGGCTGCGGCAGGGTTAGCCGCGAGGCCGTTACTCCCACAAGTCTTCGTTCTCATCGAGCATGATGTTGACCCCACCGAGCGGATCGTTGATCATCACGATGCCGCTCGCTGGCCCGGACAGCCCGAGGTCAGCGGTCTGGTCTGGGAATGCGGTCACGGTGACGTCTTCGGTGACGTCAAAGTCGTAGTTCGGCAACTCATTGGCATAGAACTCGATGACGGATTCCGGATCATCGGTGACCACCACGAATGCCCAGTTGCCTAGACCAGCGCCAATCTCGGTGATCTCACTGCCCTCGGGGGCCGGGAACTCAGTGATCGACTCCGGACCGCCGTCGGGCACCTCGAGCATCTCGGTGGCGGCCTGGTCACCGCCCGAATCGGAGTCCGCGCCCCCTTCCCCTGAGCCGCATCCAACCAGAACGACGGCGGAGGCAACAGCGATCAAGGCAACGCTCTTTCGGCGCATGGGGTCTCACTCTCCTGCCACATGCTGTGGCTCTCGGGGTCGATTGGAGTCATCGTGGCGAGAGATGGGCACATCTGACCATGAAGTTCAGATGCAGTTTCGGACTAAGCCTCCTTACACTCAGGCCCATGGCAATGGCTGCGGTGGGTGCACGGCTGCGGGCACTACGCGAAGCAAAACTTTTCACCGGTGAGGCGCTGGCTGCGACCTCCGGGGTGAGCGTCCGCACCATCGCCGGCGTGGAATTGGGGATGGTCGCCCATCCCCGAGTGAGCACGTTGCGGGCGCTGGCCGACGGACTCGACCTGAACGAGGCCGAGCGCGAGGCGCTGGTATCACCGGAGCACAGCGACTCGGAGCCCTTGAGCCACCCTGTGCCCGACGCGCCACGCCAGCTGCCCACCCTGACACCGGACCTCGTCGATCGACAGGACCTGCGATCGGCGGCCGTGGACTACCTCACCGGGTGTTCCGGGGCGGCGGTTTGGGTGGTGCACGGACCGCCTGGCGTCGGCAAATCCACGCTCGCCATCGGTGTGGCACACGCCCTGCGTGATTCCTTCCCCGGTGGCCAGCTGTTTATCTCCCTGCAAGGCGGCGCCACGCCAACGGACCAGGCCAAGGTCACCGAGGCGCTACAGCAGGTGCTCCGTGCGTTGGGGATCCCGCAGAGCGCTCTGCCTCAGGATGCCGAAGAACTCTCGGCGTTGATGCGCTCGCGTCTGGCCGCATCGAAGGTGCTGGTGGTCTTCGACGACGCCCCCGGCCAGATCGACCTTTCACCGCTCATCCCCGACGACGGCACCTCGGCCATCATTGTCACCTCCCGGGTCAGTCCGATCTCACTACCGATGGCACGTCAGGTGAGACTGGATGCGTTGAGCACCGCCTTGGGCGTGCACATGCTGCGTGGGGTCGTGGGGTCTGCCCGCGTGGATGACGAACTCGGTGCGGCACGGGATTTGGTGCAGTCCTGCGATCACCTTCCGGTAGCGATACGCGTGGTGGCCTCTCGGCTTGCGGCCCAACCGCACCGCCTGTTGGCCGACGCCGTCGCCGACCTGCAGAACGAGCGGGCCAGACTGGATCTACTGACGACGAGCAATGTTGGCGTGCGCACCACCCTCGGCGCCGCCTATCAATCGCTCACGTCCGTGGCCCGAGACGCCTTGGACGTCATCGGGGATCTGGGCGAACCCTTCGGGCCGACGTGGGCGATCGCTGCGGCGTTGAGCCTCGATCATGCCGAGACGCTCGTCGCGGTGGAGGAGTTGGCGCAGGCCGGCATGGTCCAAACGCAAGGCGGCGGAGCCACACACTCCTATCGGGTCCATGACCTTACGAGGATTTATGCCGCGGAACGCTCCAGGGAGTCTTCGTCCAGCGCTGCGCGAGGCGAACGCCTGGGGAACGTGCTGGACCGCTTGCGTACGCTGGCGGTGGTCGCCTTGGAAGGACTGCCGATCGCCGCCGATCAGCCCGCCGAGTTGCCACCGACCTCCCCCGCCGATGCCGACCTTCGCGCGCTGGTCACCGACCCGGACTCGTGGTTCGAAGACACCACACCCTGGCTCCTCGCCTGGGCAGCCAGAGCACTTGAAGTGACCCCGGTCGGTCGGATCTGGCCGGCGATGACGTTGCTGTGGTGCCGGTGGCGTAAGGATGTGTTCTATCCGGGCCGCGTGGTCGATGACCTGGTCTCACAGGCCCGCCTGCAGGGCGATCGCCGCGGTGAAGCCACCGCATTGATGCTGGCGGGTTTCGATCCCACCGGCGTCCGCGAGTTTGACTGGACCCGGGAGTGTTTGGAGAAGGCCCTCGCGCTGTACCAGGAGTTGGGCGACGTACCGGGTCAGGTGTACGCGATGGGCCGGCTGGCAGTGGCGCGGTCATACTTTGAGCTCCCGGGTGAGACTCAGGCGCTGGCAGAAGTTGAACGCAGCGTGAAGATCGCCTCCGAGTACCCCAACCCGCACGTGGTGGCCGAATCGATCGCAAACTGGGCCTCGGTGGCCAGCCTCTCTCACGACCCAGGTGACCTGAGGCGTGCCACCGCGCACGCTCGAGCTACGTTCGGCCACCCACCCTCACTGCAGTGGGCAGCACAAATCGATATGGCCGAAATGAAGATGCGTATCGGCTCGGGTGAGTATGCCGAGGCGCTGAGGTTGGGTCACCGGGTGTCACAATTCGTTACGCGCATGAACGACCTGTGGGGGCAGGCCTATGTCGGCGAAAGAATGGCCGAAACTCTCGTCGGCCTGGGTCGCACCAACGAGGGAATAGCGGAGCTCGAGCGTGCCTTGACTCGCGCCAACGAGGTGCCGGTCCCAATCGTCGTCGATCGGTTAACGCAGCGGTTGCAGGAACTGCGGCCCGAGGCAGGCGCACAGGCTTAGCCTCGAAAGCGCCCCAGTGCGCGCTTGAACCACGATTTCGCGTTCTGAGGTGGTGGCGGTTCGTTGCCCTCACCGGCTTGCGCGTCGCTGACGTTGGTGGCGTCCAAGCCCAGGGCCGCCCACAGCTCCCCGGCCTTGCGCACCACGGCGCTGGATCCCCCGCGCTGTGCCACCTCTGAGGCTCCGTGCCAAGACGCCGCCGGATCCGGAATCCGCCCGCTCCCGCCCGCCGCTGCCAAGGTCGGAGCAACGTGTAGGGCGGCATCCAAGACCCGGTTGAGCCAGGTTGGCACCGCAGGCACGGATGCCGCATAGGCCATGGATTCGGTCAACACCGGCCACAGCACAGCCAACAGGTCTTGACGTGTTTCGATCAGCTTCATGATCCCCGTGGGGCTGAAATCTTCGTGACCAAGGAGCTGTGACATTGCCACCCCCACGGCCGGCGCGCCGACCTGCTCGCTGACCTCCGACAGTGCCAGGGTGCCGGGAGTCGCCTGGGCCAGTCCCACCAGCCACACCGCCACCATCGAGGAGGTGATCGGCCCGGTGCGGGGCTGCCACGGCTGACCGAATTGCGGCATCGGTCTCGGTACCAGGGCACCGGCCCGCTGCTCCCACGCCAGTGTGACGCTCTCCGTCGCGCGGTACGGGTCCTGGGTGGGTGGCAGGGCACCGAGGTCCACCGTGGCGAGCATTCCCTGGCGCAGCCATGGATGGATCGGGTTCCTGACCCGGTACAGGCGCCCGGGCGCAGCAGGCAGTTCCAGGTCGACGTAGAGGTTCTTGTGCTCGCTATCTCTCGCCGACAGGGAGACTGTGGCGCCGTCGTCGATCACTGGTTGCCCACCTGCACCCGGCAGCCACACCTGCTCTAGGTCAACTATCGGTTCGGGGTCCACGGCGCCGGCGTTGTTTGCCGGCTCCGGAAGCCGAGAAAGCAGATCGCGAGCCGCGGTCAGCGCCAGAGAGGAGCCCGACCTGGCAGCCAGCGCGCGAACCCCGGGCAGGTCAAGGGCGCCTGCCGGAGCCGACTGATGGCGCAAGGCGGCCTGCACCTCGGGTAGCAGCGTGGTCATCAGCGCGACGATCTCAGCGGTGCCGGGCAGCAGCCGAGGAGCCCTCGTGCTGGCAACCACCAGGTCATCTAGCACTGGCCACAGCACCGATAGCAGCCCCTCATGGGCCAACTCCTGCGCCGCGGTCGCAAACCCGGCTAGCCCGGCCGGGGTCGCATCCCAGCCAAAGTAGGTGACATCGGCAATCCCCGGCACCAACAGGCCGCGTTCCCAAGCCTCGGTCACCGCCAACGCGGCGTCGGTTGCGGCCGCCGGATGCGGGCTGCGCTGCACGGCGAGCATGTTCACCGCCAGTCCCCCGGGCAACGGCTCAGCGCTGCGTGCTTGCTGCCGCAGCACTAGACCCATCTCGGCATCGGTGCCCCAGCCGGCAACCGGTCCGGTGACGTCGCCCCACGTGGGGAACGCCGCCTGGTCGATGTTTCGCTCCCACGCGGTGATGATCCGGTCCGGGAATTGTTCTACTGACCGCGCGAACCTCACTCCGCCGGCGATCCACCGCCGGTTATCGCTCAACGTCAGCGCCGGAGGCCGCAAGGGGTCGCGGCAATATTGAGCGGCCAACGAGCCTGCAGTCCCGGCCATCAGGGTTCCATCGGAACGCAGAACCGGGACCCGCAACGCTTGGAGCTTCTTGATTGTCCCTGCATCGGCCGAGTCCACGCGAAGCCTGGTGAGGGCGAGGAAGAGGTCCGCCTCGGTCGCGCTAACCCGATCCTCGCGGTAGCGGCTCAGGCGTTGCACCAGAGCCGCAGGTTCGATGCTCAAGTCCTGCCACGACGGGGTGGACAACAACTCAGGTACCAGCCCCAGGCGTGCGGCCGCGTTCCCTTCGCGAGCTGGCAACAGCGGCGCGCTGTACGACCCGTGCCTATCCGCCGTCGGGTCCTGGCCGTTCACCCAGGCGGCGACGGCACTGAGTCCGGGCGACCACGTTTCGCGCAGGCCTGCCAGCGCCCGTCGCGCGGCTGGCGGATCGGTGTAGGCCAAGGCGTTAGCCAACGCCAAGAATCGCTCCACGGCAACGTCGACCACGACGGCCGTGCGTTGACTGAGTTCGGCGGCAGCCTGCGTCAAAGACTCTTCGCTGACCGGGCCTACGTCGAACGGTGGCATGGCCCATACCGGCGGAGTGGGTTGCCAGAGCCCGAGCACCGGCGGATCATCGGCCGCGTCCCCATCGAGCGCCCGGGCACCGGGCTCCTGGTCCTGTGGGTCTGCCACGCCCCATGCGTCCAGCACCTGTTGGGCGGCTTTGGCCATCGCCGGATCACGGTCATGGGTGAGAGCCTGGACGCCTGCGACGGTGCCCTCGTCCGGTGGTGTGGAGCGCTCCTTCGCAGCCCGGAGCACGGCTCGGCGCGCCTTCTTGGTGCTCGCAGCCAAACCGAAGACCAGCGCCTGGCCGCCGATGTCATCATCCGATGAGGCAATGAGGATCGGGGCGAAGGCCTCGACCGTGCCTGGATCAGACACGCTCAGGATGGTCAGGACCGAATCCGAGCGACCGAGGACCTCCGATTCGGTGACACCAAGCCCAGCGGTAAGCGCCGCCAACCACTCTTTGCGATCACCCGGACGTTGGGCGCTGTCCAGAGCGACAAACGCCAGATCAAGCGCCTCGCTCCGGTCCAGCCAGTCGCGTTGAACCCCGAGCACCATGAGGTCGCCGAACCCGCCGAACTGCCCACTGCTGGTGGCCGCGATTCGTACGTGCTGGGCAAAGTCCCGCTCGAGGTCATCCAGACCGATCAGGGGCGCCATCCCGGCGGTGGGAGCCGTGGCCGTCGTGGCAGCGCTCGTGGTGGGATGGAGTAGTCCGTACGTCACCCAACTCCACTCGCGTAGGTACACCGCGTCGTCGGGCACGGGCAGTCGAAAATGCGAACGCACCCCGATCGCGTACCTGCTCACCCCGCGACTGCGCCTAGGCCGGGTCGCCTCGCGCACGAACCCGGCCGCGAAGCGCTCGCCGCGGTCGATCAGGACGCGCATCACGGTGGCTGGGTCCGCCCGCGGGTGAGTTTCGATCAGCTGCGCCGCTCGGCCGGCGGGCACCCCCACCCTGATCGCGAATAGGCAGAGCAAATCCCGGTCCTGCCCGTGGTCCATGTCCCACTCGCCGCTAGCCAAACCGGTGCGGGCGATGCGTCGTTGGTCTGCAGAGCCCAGCGGCAGGGACATCACGTCATCGATGCCGGCCCCCGGCCAGCCCAACTCCTCGAAGACCGCTAATGCAGCGGTGAGTTGGGAAGTCACCGCCGGAAAATCTGCACGGCAAGGATGTGTTTGCACGGACCGCGACTGTCGGCGTGCTTGAGATACCAGGGGCAGGTGCACCGGTCGGGGTTCTGGCGCACCGTGTACTCGGTGACGCCGGAACTACCGGTGCTGCTCACCAGATAACTACCGTCGCCGGACGGAGTCACTGCCCCGGCTTGGATGAGTTGGCGAGCCCCGACGAGGCGCGGGTTGTCTTTGGTGACGCGCTGGTCGTCGTCGGGGAGTTCGCGGTGGAAGTAGGCGCCGTCTTGGTTGTCCCACCCCACCCGGCCGGAGACCGCGAGCACTGCCAGGGCATCGGTGACCGCGCCGGGTGTCAACGCGGCTTCCTTGGATAGCCGGGGCACGTCGATGATGGGATCGAAGGCCAGGAGGGCGGAGATGAGATCGGCATCTTCGATAGCGCTGGGTTCGGCGAGGGACTCCAAGAGCGCTCCCTCACCGGAATATCCGCGCCAGGACTCCTCGGTGAGCCCGAGCGTGAGCCGCGCACCGGGGATGTCGAATTGGACGACGGCGTGTCCCGGCTCTCCCGGTTCGGTCCCGTAGGCGCGCATCCCAAGCAGGTGCGGAAGGAGCCGTTTTGCCGCACTCAGCCGGTGCAGGCCGTTGATGTAAACCGCGTCCTTGCTCGGCCGTGCCGAGACCCGGACGCCGCGGCCGGGGATCGGGGTCAGCCAACCGTTGCGGCCAGTTCCGGTAGCCGATGGCACGGTGGCGAGAAACGCACGTGTTTCGGCGGCGTCAAGGGTCAACCGTGGCTGCAGCTCGTGGTGAATCTGGGCCACGTTGCCTAGCGCCCGCACCCAGCGGTCGGGCATCTGAACGGGGCGCTCGGTGTGGGTAGCGTCCAGATCCGAGACGGTCAGCCCCTCGGAACCCACGGCCAGGTGCAGCAGGTGGTCGGCACGCACGGACCCCAGGGCGACCCGAGTGCCGGGGCCGATGTCCACGTTGGTGGTGCCGTGGGTGATGTCGCCACCGTCAAAGCCGTCCGCCAGCAGGTCCAGCCGGGCGTAGACACCGTTGCAGGCCGAGAAGACCTCGGCACGCATGCGGTCACCTTGGGCACTGAGCACCGGGTCACGCTGGCTGACCGGGGTGTAGTTGAAGTACCGGGTGGCGGTGATGTCGGCCAGCACGATGAGGCCGCGCGCGAAGACCTGCGGGTGGGTGGCGAACCCAGAGAAGAATGTGGGATTCGCGACCAGGCCGGAGGGTGTCAGGGCGTCGCTCAGCGCGAGCGCGAGCCCGGAGTCATCCAACGTTGATGAGTGAGTGAACGTCCTGGTGGACACGGCGTCAGTCTAGGCGGGACCTCGTGCCCGGCGTTGGCACTTTGACACTCCGCTGACTTCGTCAAACTCCCGCCGAGCGAGTCACTGCGGTTGACGATGTGGCGCGCATCCTGACGACGTCGGCGGGCGTTTGACGAAGTGGGCGAGGTCCATCGAGCTTGATGATTCCGGCACCGGTCGGGTCGACATCGCGTCGCGCGACGGAACCGGAGCGTGCGGTGCGGGATCGGACGCGACCCCTAGTGCGGATGGGTAACTACCTACGGCTCCCAGTGAGACGCCGTCGACCCGGGCTGCCAGTCCGTTGGCCAGACCGCCATCGGGCCGGACCGCCAGACTGTTGGCCAGACCGCCATCGGGCCGGACCGCCAGACCGTTGGCCAGACCGCCATCGGGCCGGACCGCCAGACTGTCGGCCAGACCGCCATCGGGCCGGACCGCCAGACCGTCGGCCAGACCGCCATCGCGCCGGACCGCTAGACCGGTGGCCAGATTCATCGTTGGCCAGACTCCACGGTGGCCCAGTACAGCGGTCGAGTTCGTCAAACTCCTGCTCACATCGACAAGATG
>JBMDWZ010000038.1:0-9956 GCA_048594865.1 Beutenbergiaceae bacterium | reverse complement strand
CATGTCATCATCGGCCGGCACCAAACCCACATACCGGTCGGTCTTCGCTTGCTCGTGACGTTTCCCCGCCAGGTCGGGGTCCACGGCCAGGGCGGCAGTGCGCAGCTTGGTCTTCAGTTGGGTGGGGGTGAGTAGGTGGGCGCCGGGTAGGAACATGGTGTGCACCGTGCGCGCTAGCCCTGGGGTCAGGGTGGTGGTGGCATCGATAAACACCTGGGCCCGTTTGGTGTCGATCTGCCCGGTGCCCAGGGCGTCATGGACTTCGGGGAAGTCCTCCAACGCTGCCGCAGTACCCAGCATGGTTTCAGCGGCGCGGGTCGTGATCCGCAACTGACCACTGAGCTCCTCAGCCAGCCCGCTACCGGGGTAGGCGCGGGCGGCGCGCTGCAGGAAGTGGGCTTGCAGGGCGTGGGCTTGGGAGATCACCCGGGTGCACCCGGCCACCAGTTCAACGAATGCCCCGGCGTGTTCCTTGGTCTCGGTTAACTCCTGCCAGCCCTTGTACTCATGCAGCCGACCCAACAGCGCTACCGGGTCAGCGCGTGAGGCGAGGTCTGCTTCCACTGCGGCCGATAGTTCCTGGGCGCGGCGGAACCAGTCATCGGGGTCTGGGGTGCCGCTTGTTGTGGCCATGTCTCCAATCTAGATCGACCCACTGACAAAACACCCGCCACCCGTTCGACAACCATCCCGAACCTGTGCACAGCCACCCCGTACCGGGCGGGAGACCCAGGCTCCGCCGTCGGCCCCTCGCTCGCACCCAGGAGGGGCGGGTCTGCTGCAGGTTCAGGTGACAGTGCAACCGCAGACCCGGCAACCAGCGCTGTCCACAGAACGACCCTCCCGAGATGACGTATCCACAGCGGCGCGCGAGCAACACATTCGTGACCGAGCCAGCAGGCATGGTGCTGCTCAGCCCAACTCGCGGGCCACGAGTGAGACCAGGCAGGAGGAGATTCGATGCGGCAAGCGACGAACGATCGGCACGCCGGGCAGCCGCCGGAGCGGGTCATCGCGCTTCGCTCAGCGGATGCGGAGCTGATCGAGCACGTCCGCCTTCTTACCGAACTGGTGGGCGTCGCACTGCTGGTGTGCCCTCCGGGTTATGGACCTCCACCGGCGCACCTGCTCATCGAGGCGGTCACCGAGACTTCCACCAGTCACGAGCCGTGGCCACTCGCGGTCCCGGTCGCTGGCGTGACAGATGATTGGGCTCGCGATCGCACCACACACGTCCTGATACTGCCGACCGACGGGGAGCAGCTCCTCACCAAGATCCGCGGTGCCTGCGTGAGTCGGACCGCGCGCATCGCGGGTGTGTTCGGCGCCCGAGGGGGCATCGGCGCCTCGTCATTCGCCGCCGTCTTCGCACGGGTGCACGCGCAGCAGAACCTGCGCGTGGTACTCGTCGACCTCGACGGTGCCGGGGCCGGAATCGACCTGGTTCTGGGTATCGAGGAGGAACCCGGCGTCCGATGGCCCGATCTCATTGATGCCGGCAATGGATACGACGGCGGAGAGTTGATGGCCGCGTTACCCACCTGGCGGTCGGTTCGGGTGCTGTCAGCGGATTGGCGCGGCGGCTTCGAACCGCGGCAAGCCCACGAGGTGATCGGAGTGCTCGCGGGTGCTGCGGACCTGCTCGTCCTGGATCTCCCGCGTCAACTGGGATGGGAGCGATGGTCGCAAGTGTGCGATGAGGTGATCGTGCTGGCGGGGTGCGACGTAATGTCCGCCGCGGGCGCCCAGACAGCCGCCCGGATGCTCGGGGCCACGCCAACGCATCTGGTGGTGCGCGGCCCCTCCCCGGGTGGTTTGCGCGCCCAGGAAGTGGCCGAGGCGTGCGGGCTCACCCTCGCAGCCCAGATGCGCCCCGAGCGGTCCATGGCCTCGGCATTGGAGCGCGGTGTCGCGCCGGGGGACCGCCCGGGATCGCTGCTGAGGACCAGCCGGGCGATGATGCGCGCACTGGAACTGGACCAATTGAAGGAAGCCGGATGAGCGCGGCGAGTGGGGCGCTGCGTCATGATGAGTCCGACGATATTGCGGGCCACCCGGCCGCCACGAGCGCGGTTGCGACCAACGCAGCCACCCCCAACGCCGCCACCTCCAAACCCGCCACGTCCCGCACTGAGGGCGATCGCGAGCGCGTGCGCGCCAACCTCGTCGATGCGCCATCGGCGGCCGGCCTAACGCAAGCGATCCGCGGGGTGCCGGGCCTGCGGTCGGACGCACAGCGGTGGACACTGCTGCGCCGGGCCGCCGCGGACATGGCCGGACTCGGCCCGCTGCAGCGGTTCATCGAGGATCCCCGCGTCACCGATGTGCTCGTGAACGCCCCGCGAAGCGCGTGGGTTGATCGCGGAAATGGCTTGGTCCAGGTTGCCGCACCCGACCTTCATGACGTGCGGGAGTTGGCCACCCTGCTGGCCGCCGCGGCCGGTCAACGCCTGGACGACGCCGCGCCGATCGTGGAAGGCCGACTCCCGGACGGCACCCGGCTACACGCCGTCCTGGCACCCGTGGCCGCGGACGGCGCGATGATCTCGCTACGTACCTTCCGCCGTCGGGCAATGTCTTTAACGGACTTGCGGGCTCTCGGCTTCGTCGACTCCGTTGGTTACCAGGTGCTGGAACGCCTGGTCTCGGTGCGCGCCAACGTGATGGTGTCTGGAGCGACCGGCGCGGGCAAGACGACGCTGCTGGCCTCACTGTTGTCCCTGGTGCCGCACAGCGAGCGGATCGTGTGCATCGAGGAAGCCGTCGAACTCACCCCCGATCATCCTCACGTGGTGCATCTGCAGGTGCGGCGCCCGAACGTGGAGGGCGCCGGCGCGATCGGCCTGGATGACCTGGTGCGCACGGCGATGCGGATGCGGCCCGACCGGCTCGTGTTGGGGGAGTGTCGCGGCGCGGAGGTGCGTGAAGTCCTCGGAGCATTGAACACCGGGCACGAGGGCGGATGGGCCACGGTGCACGCCAATGCGGCCCTCGACGTCCCGGCCCGGCTTGTGGCACTCGGGGCGCTGGCGCGCATGGACCCGCAGACGGTAGCCGTGCAAGCGGTCAGCGCCTTGGATGCGATCGTGCACATCCGCCGCGATCGGGGCCAACGCCGGCTGGAGCAGATTGCTGTGCTCGGGACCGACGACCACGGCCGGCTCACCTCCCGGGTTGCGATGCACACCCGCGAGGGGCAGCTGCAGCCGGCCGAGGCCTGGTCGGAGCTCGCCGCCCGCCTGGATCGGGCCTGACGTGCCGTTCGATCTGGCGCTCGAGCCGGCACTGGCGGTGATCCCTGCCCTCCTGGCGATCGCGGCATGGGCCATGACGCTGGCGCCTCGGGAGCCCTCGAGGCCAGACACGCTGGGCGCTCGTGACTCCGCGGGGCGTCCATGGCGCGGCCGTGGCTGGGCACTATTGCGGCGCGGCAAGGAGCCGCCGATCGACGTCGGCCGGGTGCTGACAGAAGTAGCCGCGCGGCTGCGCGCCGGGGCTCCGCTGGCCGCCGCCTGGTCTGGGGCGCTGCCCGCGGGCGACGGTGCCGAAGCTCTGAGTAAAGACGGGGTCCCGACGGCGTTGGCGGGCTTGGTTCCTGCTCGGCGCCGATGGCGCGGCTACCGTCACGCCGAGGCAGCCTTGGCGAGCCAGATCGCTGCCGCGCAAGTGGCGTGCAAGGTGGCGCACAGCGTCGGGGCGCCGCTATCGGTGGTGTTGCAGGCCTGCGCGGATGGGGTGGCCGAAGCAGGCAGAGCGGAGGCGGCCCGCCGGGCGGCACTCGCCGGCCCCAAAGCCACAGCATTGCTGCTCGGGTGGTTGCCGGTGCTGGGCGTGGGACTTGGTGTGCTCCTGGGTGCCGACCCGATCGGTGTGCTCCTTGGGGGTGGCTGGGGGCAGATGTGCCTGGTTCTAGGCACCGCGCTCATGGTCGCGGGGCACGTGTGGGCGAGCCGGCTGGTGCGGGCGGCCGAAGGGCGGGAGCCGTGACGTGGTGGATTCCGTTGCTCGCTGTCCTGGCGGTGTTGCCGTGGAGTGTCCGACGGCGCAGGTGGGAGCCTCCCACACGGGCAGCACCGTTGGGCGCAAGTCGGGCACAACGGATTGATAGCGCCCTGGTGGTCGATATTGCCGCGGCCGTGATCGGTTCCGGGGCCTCCATTCCCGATGCGCTCGCGGCGCTGGGCACGGCCCTTCCGGGGGAGCAGGGAGTGGCATTGCTCAGGGTGGTGCGAACGCTGCGACTCGGTGGTTCCTGGGAGACGGCCTGGCGAGGCGCCCCAAAGGAACTGGAGGCGCTCGCGAGTGCCCTGGGACCGTCGTGGACCGATGGGATCGCACCCGGTGCGCTGCTGGCGCATGCCTCATCCGGTGTCCGGCTGCGGCGAGCCGACGCGGCACGTGAGGCGGCGGCCCGGTTGGGGGTGCGGCTGGTGCTGCCGATGGGGCTGTGCTGGCTTCCGGCCTTCGTGTTGCTGGGGTTGGTGCCGGTTTTGCTCGGTACCGGGGCGTCGCTGTGGTTCTTAGGTGCCAATGGTCTTTAGACGCCGGCGGTGCTATTCGAAACCTTGTCCACACAACGGCCATCCCAACTCCGGCCATCCACAGCGCCCCGAAGTCACAGCACGCGCGCTCGCTAGACGGAGCACGGTGGGCACAGAGCCGGGCCATCGGGGCCCGGTCGGAAAGGAGAGAGATGACAGATCAACGACTCCGGGCGGTGTTGGCGCGTCGCTGGGCCAAGGTGCGCCGGAGGGTCGACGCCGGAATGGCGACGGCCGAGTACGCAATCGCCACCCTGGCTGCGGCAGCCTTCGCGGGATTGCTGCTCATCATCCTGCGCTCGGACGAGGTGCGGGGGTTCCTCCTGGGCATCATTCGCCAGGCCCTGAGCGTGGGTTAGCCGATGGGTCAGGACCTAGCCCGCGGGCGTTGCCGCCGTCGGATGGGTAGGGCGGCAAAGCCTCCAGCCGGCTGGCGGGCAGCCCGTGACCGGGGCTCGGTGACGGCCGAACTGGCCATTACCCTGCCCGCAGTTGTGCTGGTGCTGGCGTTGGTGCTGACCCTCGGAGCGGTGTCCGTGGCGCAGTTGCGCGTCACGGACGCTGCTCGGGCCGGCGCCCGAGCGGCGGCGATCGGGCACAGCAACGACCAGGTCCACCAGATCGTCACCGAGCGAGCCGGGGAGGGCGCCCTTGTGCAAGTGGGATATGCCGGTGATCAGGCAGTGGTCTCGGTGACCCGGCCCATCCTCGGCCCAGCCTGGGGGTCGTGGCAGGTCACCGCACAATTCGCCACCACCAGGGAACCCGAGCCATGAGCGCCGCAGTGAGTCACGCTGGGCCATCCGACACGGCGCGGCACACAGCCCAGGGCACGGCGCGGCACACAGCCCAGGGCACAGGGCGGCCTCGGGTTCGCGGCACCGTTCGCGACACCGTTCGCGACTCTGACCACGACACCGATCGCGGATCCGTTCGCGACTCTGATCGCGGGTCCGGAAGCGTCCTGACCGTGAGCGTGATCGCCGTCGTCCTGGTCTTGGCCGTTGTCCTCAGCGGACTAGCTCGGGCATCGAATGCCCAAGCTCGAGCTCAAGGCGCAGCCGACCTGGCAGCACTCGCAGCCGCCGATCACCTCAGTAACGGCGGCTCGCCCAATGGGCTGGCAAGCCCGGGCAACCCGAGTCAGGCGTGCGAGATCGCTGCTGAGGTAGTCGCGCAGCACGATGCGGCCATGGGTGCCTGCGCGGCGGACGGGGTGATGGTGCAGGTGGAGGTCGGAATCGAACTAGTGATCCTGCCCGGCTGGCGCGGTGTCGCTAACGCGGCCGCGCGAGCCGGGCCGGTGGGCATGGAGTAATAGCTCGGTGGTGCCGCAACCTCACGTGCTTCAGCTGGAAGTCAGCTCTGGCGGGTGTACACCTGGGCGTTGGTGTCATCAACCTGAACCGACAGTTCGGTGTCTGAGCACTGATAGTTGACCGAGGTGCCCTCAAGCTCGGCGAAGAGCTCGTTGGCTTCGACATCCATCGTTTCGTCGCCTTGGCTCGCCGAGAAAGTGCCCTGTACGTCGTTCATTTCGTCGAAGGTGATCGCCTCGTCGGTGGCGGTGTAAGAGAACGTAACCGTGGCGTCCAAGGCGAAGCTGACAGGTTGTCCCTCAACCTCAGACTCGGCCAGCATGTCGCTGACCTGTGTGTAGGTGGTCTCGTCGATAGTGAGCACGACTTCGCCCTCCACGGCCACGGACTCCTCGCCTTCACCCAGATCGCCGATCTGGGACTCCAGGTCCTCCCCGGTCGCGGACCAGGTGCCGATCAAGCACTCCGCGCCCTCGCCACCAGCGGCGGCCTCGTCCTCGGCAGCTTCGTCTTCGGCGACCTCGGCGTCGTCCTCCTCGGCCTCTTCTTCGACGCCTCCCTCGTCTTCCTGTTCGGAGGTGTCCTCATCGGTGCCGCCGGCGGGTTCCTCAGTGTCATCTCCGCCGCCGCAGGCGGAGAGGAACAGTCCCAGTGCAGCGGCCCCAGCAGCAACGACGGTGAGTTTGCGCGTTCTCATGCGCTGATAGTGACACAGCCCTAACCCAGCGGGGTCTCTTTCGATTGGCCAATGTTCGTGGCGGGTGGCGAACAGGCCGCCTAGCGACAGAACGACGACGCCGCCGAGCAACAGAACAACGACCCAGTGAATGGCTCACTGGGTCGTCGTTGCCCCGAAGGGCTCGTGCTCCGCTGTGTTAGTTGCGGTGGTGGATGGGAAGGTCAGCTCACCCGAGTGAAGACCTGCGCACCACTACCTTCCACGGTGATGGAAAGTTCGGTATCGGTGCACTCGTAATTGACCTCTTGGCCTTCCAGTGCGGCCGCAGTCTCGGCGAGATCCATGTCGATGGTCTGACCACCCATGACCATCTGGACCGAACCCTCAGAGTCGGTCAACGCGTCCCAGGTGATGGTGTCATCGGTGGCGGTGTAGGAGAAGGCGTAGAAGCCGTCGAAGTCGGTGGAGAACTCCTGGCCCTGCACCTCACCCTCGGACTCCATGTCTGCTTCTTGGGTGTAGGTGGTCTCATCAATGGTTACGGTCGCCTCGCCCTCGACCGTGATGTCGCCGGCGCCCTGAGTCATACCAGCGACCTGAGCTTCGAGGTCGTCCCCGCTCGCGGTCCACGTGCCGATCAGGCACTCGGCACCCCCGCCGCCGGCGGCGGCGTCATCGGCTTCGGTGTCCTCGGAGGCGGTGTCGTCAGACTCGGCATCCTCGGACTCGGTGTCCCCGGAGGAGGTGTCTTCGGAGTCAGCGTCGTCGTCGGAGGTGTCCTCCCGCTGCTCCGAGCTCTCATCGGTGCGGTCTGTGGAATCGTCAGAGTCATCTCCGCCGCCGCAGGCGGAGAGGAACAGGCCCAGTGCAGCAGCCCCAGCGGCAACGGTTGCTAGTTTGCGTGTTCTCATGTGCGCAATCGTGGCACGATCAACTCGGCCCTGTCGCGCCCGCAACAGGGGTAGAAGTCCCCATCCCTGAGATACTTACGAGGTGAGTTCTGCAGCGCTAGACGTGGTGATGGCTGGTCGAGCCGACCGTCTAGTCCACCTTCACCGGGTGCCCCCACGCACCGGGCAGCACGGGAGCTGGCCGCAATGGTCTGACCCACAGTTGGTCGCCGCCTACCATCTGCGCGGTGTGAGCGAGCCGTGGCATCACCAGGTCGAGGCCGCAGAGGCGGCCTGGGCCGGCAAGCACGTGGTGCTGGCCACCTCCACCGGTTCGGGTAAATCCCTCGCGGCCTGGCTCCCTGCGATCTCTGCGATCCGGGCCCATGAGGTCACGACCAAGATTTCCAGCCTGCGCCGTCGCGCCACCACCCTGTACCTCAGCCCCACCAAGGCCCTGGCCGCAGACCAATTGCACTCGCTGATGAAGATCTTGGAGGCCGGCGCAATCAGCGACGTGCGCGCCGCCACCTGCGACGGCGATACCCCGCTGACCGAGCGTGATTGGGCCCGTGAGCACGCCAGCATCGTGCTCACCAACCCCGACTTCCTGCACTATTCGATGCTCGGCTCCCACCAACGGTGGGACCGACTCTTTCGGGGCTTGACCTACGTCGTCGTCGATGAATGTCACGCCTATCGCGGGGTATTCGGTGCCCACGTGTCCCTGGTGCTGCGACGGCTGCTGCGCCTGGCCCGGCGCTACGGCGCCGATCCCACCGTCGTCATGACCTCGGCCACCACCGGCGACCCGGCCGCCACCGGAGCGCGGATGATCGGCGTCGACCCCCAAGACGTGCACGCGGTCACCCAGGATTGCGCCCCGGCGGGGGAGCGCACCATCGCCCTGTGGCGCCCGGCGAAGGCCGAGTTCGACTACCTGCCCGATCGCGACGAGGAAGATGGCCCGCGTCGCTCAGCCCTGGCCGAGACCGCCGAGCTGCTCACCGCCCTGGTCCGCGCACAGCACCGCACGCTCGCGTTCGTGGGGTCCAGGCTGGCTGCCGAGGTGGTCGCCCAAACGACGCGTGAATACTTGGGCGGCCTGCCAATGGGCGGCGGATCGATGAGAGCCGACGACGGCGGAGCCGCGGTTGGTGAGGTGGTGGCCGCCTACCGCGGGGGCTACTTACCCGAGGAGCGTCGCGACCTGGAGCATCGACTGCGAACCGGGGAGCTCCTGGCCTTGGCGACGACCAACGCCCTGGAACTCGGCATCGACATTCAGGGTCTGGACGCGGTGCTGATCGCGGGTTGGCCCGGAACCCGGGTGTCGATGTGGCAGCAGGTGGGCCGCGCCGGGCGTGCCGGGGCCGATGGGTTGGCGGTATTGGTGACCAATAACAACCCTCTGGACGCCTACCTGGCGGGACACCCGGAAGCGATCTTCGACGCTGACGTAGAAGTGACCACCTTCGACCCGGCCAACCCCTATGTGCTTGGCCCGCACCTGTGCGCCGCAGCCTCCGAGGCCCCGCTCACCGAAGCCGACCTTGAGCTGTTCGGTCTTAAGGACACCACCATGTTGGACGCGCTCACCTCCCGAGGCTTGCTCCGCCGTCGTGCATTGGGCTGGTACTGGAACTTTGCCCGCCCCGAGCGCCCCACCGAACTCACCGACCTGCGCGGCAGCGGAGCCACCGACGTTCAGGTGGTCGAGGCGCTCACCGGGCGGGTGTTGGGAAGTGTCGATGAGGCCCGCGCGGATGCCAGCGTGCATCCCGGTGCGATCTACATTCACCAGGGCCGCACGTTCCGGATCGAGTCCTTAGCCGACGACGTCGCGCTGGCCGCGGAGGTGGACGTGCCCTACCGCACCCGGGCTCGGACCGCGAAGCACATCCGGATCCTCGCCACCCGGGAGACCGCGCAATGGGGGCCGGTGACCTGGGGTGTTGGGGACGTGGAGGTAGCGTCGCAAGTCACCGGATATGACCGGCGCCGGTTGCCGGGCCAGGAGATCATCGGGTCTTTTCCCTTGGAGATGCCCGAACGATCCCTGCAAACGACGGGGTGCTGGTGGACGATCCCGGAGCGGATCTTGACCGAGGCCGGCATTGGCCCGGGGGAGATCCCCGGTGCGCTGCACGCCGCCGAGCACGCGATGATCGGACTGCTGGGCCTCATTGCCACGTGCGACCGGTGGGACATCGGCGGGCTGTCCACGGCGCTGCACGAGGGGACCTTCGCACCCACCGTGTTCGTCTATGACGGGCTGCCGGGAGGAGCCGGGTTCGCCCAGCGCGGGTTTGAGGCCGCCCGCACCTGGATTGCGGCGACCAGGACCGCCGTCGCCGATTGCCCGTGCGCCGATGGTTGCCCGGCCTGCATCCATTCGCCCAAGTGCGGCAACGGCAACTCACCGCTAGACAAGGGCGGAGCGCTGGTGGTGCTCAGTCTGCTGCTGGACGCCGCCCCGCCTGTGCGGTCGCACGCCGCAGCCAGGTAAGACCACACCCGAGCGCGC
>JBMDWZ010000379.1:0-4764 GCA_048594865.1 Beutenbergiaceae bacterium | reverse complement strand
AGGTGGGTCAGGGCTTGTTTGATGAGTGCTAGGCGCTTCTCGGTGGGGATGTCCTGGGTGCTGGTGGCGGCGTTGGTGAGGTGTTCCCAGGCGTTACCGGGTGCCCCGTCGCCGCCGGTGGCGGGGGTGGTGGGTCCGGTGGTGTGTGCCATGACTTCACGCTAAACCCGACCACTGACATTTCCTCCAACGGCCGTTCGACAACCCCGATACCTGTGGATAACCCACCGAATGTCAGCACACGCGTGATAAAGGCGCCGCGCGAGGCAGGCGCCGGGTAAGCGAGCCCATTGAGTGAGAGTCGTCGCGGGACATCTCTCTCGACGAAAGGCCGACCGCTGGCCTTGAGCGCGCCCAAATGATCACGATTCACGACCATTAGGGCGCGCTCGAGGATCACACGCCGACACAGCCTTCCAAGCAACATTGCCGCCCAAGCAGCATCGCCGCCCAAGCAACATCGCCTTCCAAGCAGCCCGGCCCCCCAAGCAGCCCCGCCCTCCGGGACGCCCCGGCCAACGACCGCACCGCCGTCGTCCACTCGATTCCAGGCGATCCCGACTCACCGAAAACACAAAGGCCCACCGACCGAAGTCAATGGGCCCTTTCCCGCCAAGAAACCAAGCGGGTGTGGATTCAGGTAGCGGCCACCTCAGCGACCGCGCATCCCCTTGCGGTCCGGACGCATCTTCGTGACGTCCACACCCTTAGGAATCGGCAGTCGGTTGGACTTCAGCGCGCGCAACCGCTTGGACACCTCGGCCACCTCAACGCGGGTCAGCTTCGCCTTGTTACGCCGCAACCGCGAGGCCAGCTTCGGCAACGGAATCTGACCTTCACCGCGACCGCACTGCATGAGCACGATCGGGACGTTGGGCAGCACGCGTGCAACCTTCCGACGCTGATCCTCCAGCATCTTCTCCACCCGGTTCGGCGGCCCATCGGAAATCAGCACAACACCAGGCCGGCCAACGGCCCGGAAAACCGAGTCCATGGTGCGCGGTTCCACGTGGATGGGCTCTTCCTCGATGTTCCATCCGCGTCGGATCGTTCCCAGCGCCGCCCCGACGGCTCCCGGCTGCCCCTCGATCCGGCCATAGGCCACCTGCTCCGCCCAACGGGACAGCAGGAACATTGCACCCAGCAGGGTGAACGGGAACACCATCACCGGGATGTAGATCGGGAAGCCGACCAGCTGCCCGATGACCACACCGATGCCGGTACCGCCGACGATGATTGCCAGGATCCACCACGTGATCGACGGGCGGGCCTTGGCGACCATCTTGTAGACGTCCCAGACCTGGTGATACCAGCGCTTCTTCTTGACCTTTGGGGCCTTCTCAGGTTTTTCTTTCTTCGCCATGGTGGGGCCAAGCCTATCCGCCTTGGGAGGCTGATCCGACCCAGATCGCCCACCTGATGAGTGGGTTCTGTGGATAACTCAGGGGCGTGGCTCGCTCACTGTGCTTATCTGTGCCGATGGACATACCCGGCTATCGCCTTGGCGGCCCGATTGGTTTCGGGGCGCAAGGCGAGGTGCGCCTGGGACGCAGCCAGGATGGCCGTACCGTCGCGATCCGCGTCTTCGAACCAGAACTCCACCCCGCCGAGCCCGATCTGCCCACCCGGTTGCGCCGACTCATGCAGGTCACAAGCGAGTACGTAGTGCGGACCATCGAGGTGATCCCGCTCGACGACGGCGGGTGCGGGGTGGTCAGTGAAGCGATCGCTGGCCCCACGCTCGCCACGGTGAGAGCGGCGCGCCACCACCTCAGCCTTGCGGAAGCGTGTGGGGTGGGCGCCGACTTGTCCGCGGGGTTGAGGGCACTGCACGACGCCGGAATTACCCATGGTGATGTCGCACCAGCCAACGTAGTGCTGACCACGCGCGGCGAGCGCCGGATCCCGGTGCTGGTCGACGTCGGAACCGAGCCTTCCTTGATAGCCGGCACCCCCGGTTTTGCCGCACCGGAGGCCGAAACCGGTGCCGCCGGACCGCCTGCCGACGTGTACTCCTTGGCCCGGTTGCTCCTTTGGCTCGTAGATCCGGGGGAGCAGGCCGAGTTGGCTGCCCTGCTCGGTACTGCTCTGGAAGCCGACCCCGCCAGGCGTCCCACTGCCACCGCGGTACGCGAGGCGCTTCTGCGCGCTGAGCGGGCGCAGGTCCAACTGCCCGACGCGCGAAACCTGGCCGCGTTGAGCCTGCGCGAGCGCGCCACACGGGAGCCGACCAGAACCCTGCGTGACCGCAAACCGCGGCATCGCCGGGACCGCTCGCGCCGGTGGTTGGTGGTGGCAGCGGCGATCGTGGCCCTGCCGATTGCGGCGGCCGGCATCTACACCGGGATCAGCGCCGGAGTTGCCAACCCGAAACTGAGTGGAGCGGCCGAACACCCCGAAGAGGCGGTAACCACGAACGACCAAGCCGCTACCGATGAGGAGAACCTGATCGGCGTCGTCGACGACCTCACCGCCGCGCGTGACGAAGCCCTGAACACAGCCGATGCCGGCGCGCTGCGTTCGCTGAGCGCCGCCGGCTCCCCGGCCGCGTCCGGCGATGCGGACTTGATCCGCCAGGTTGATTCCGGGCGATTACGAGCGCAGGGGATGAGCACTTCGATGACCGACGCGCAGGTATTACCGGATTCGGCAACGGCCTACCGCAGCGTGCAGGCGGTCCTGGAGTCCGGTGAGCACATCGTGCAGCAAGGCACCGACACCCGCCCGCAGGGCGGAACGTCGCGATGCGTGGTGATAGACGTGGTGAACTCCGCCGGGCAGTGGCAGGTGTGGAACGTTCGAGACTGCTAATCACCGGGCCGCTTAGCCCAGTGATCTCGACTAACCCAACAGTGCCGCGGCGGCCTCATCGATCGTGGAGTGGGTGAACTCGAACCCATCGTCGAGAAGCTTTTGCGGAATAGCGCGCTGTGAGGCGGTGAGCTCGGCCGCGAACTCGCCGAGCACCAGCCGTAGTCCAAACTTCGGCGCCGGGAACACTGCGGGACGCCCGAGCTGACTGGCCAGCGCCTTGGTCAACTCGATGTTGCGCGCCGGGTTCGGTGCGCTGAGGTTGACCGGCCCGGACACCGACGACGTGAGTAAGTGCTCCATCGCCCGAATCTGATCGGCCAAGGCGATCCACGGCCACCACTGCTTGCCCGACCCCAGCGGTCCGGCGAGCCCAAACTTGATCAACGGCAGCATCCGCGCGACGGCGCCTGACTCGGGATCCAGAACGATGCCGGTCCGCAGCATCGTCACGTGCACCCCGGCATCGCGCGCGGGCGCGGTGGCCTCCTCCCAGGCCTCACAGACGTGGGCAAGAAAGCCCTCGCCTTGCGGGGAGGACTCGGTGAGTTCATCCTCACCCTGATCCCCATAGAAGCCGACGGCGGAGGCTTGCAGCAGGCGCGGAGCCTCACCGTGGGTAGCGGCGTGCTTGGCGAGTGCCGTGGATAGCAGCGTGGTGCCCTGCACCCGGGAGGAGGTGATGAGCTGGCGGTAGGCGGGCGTCCAGCGCTTGTCTCCCACACCGACACCGCCGAGGTTGACCACGGCATCCATGCCATCGAGAACCCCGTCGGGCAAGGACCCCGAATCGGGGTCCCATTGGACCTCGCCGGGGGCCTCGGCGGCCCGCCGTACGAGCTGGCGGATTTGCGTCCCGGAGGCTTGCAACGACCGGGCGAGTGCGGTCCCTAGACCGCCGGAAGCCCCGGCCAGAACGATGTGAGTCATCACATTTCCTTTCTGACCGGGGCCATCAGCGTGTGCTTACAGTCCGAGGTCGGACTCGAAGTCGCCCTCTTCCAGACGGTTCTTCATGGTGGTGAGGAACCGGGCGGCGTCTGCGCCATCGACCAGGCGGTGGTCGTAGGACAGTGCCAAGTACACCATGGAGCGGGTCGCGAAGACCTCGGCGCCATCGACGTCCACGACCACGGGCCGCTTGACGATGGTGCCGATGCCCAGGATGCCGACCTGCGGCTGCAGCAGGATCGGGGTGTCGAACAGGGCGCCACCGGAACCGGTGTTGGTGAGCGTGAAGGTGCCCCCGGAGAGTTCATCGGGGGTGACCTTGTTCGCACGGGTGCGCTCTGCCAGCTCACCGATCTTACGGGCGATGCCGCCGATGTTGAGGTCGCCTGCGTCCTTGATGACCGGGACCACCAGGCCACGCTCGGTGTCCACCGCAATGCCCAGGTTCTCCGACCCGTGGTAGACGATCTCGTCACCATCGATGGAGGCGTTGAGCTTGGGGTGTGCCTTCAGAGCCTCGGTTGCCGCGAGGGTGAAGAACGGCAGGAAGGTGAGCTTGGCACCCTCGCGCTTGGCGAAGTCATCCTTGGCCTTGGCGCGTAGCCGCGCGACCTTGGTGACATCGACCTCGACCACGGTGGTGAGCTGCGCGGAGACCTGCAGGGACTCCACCATCCGCTCGGCCACGATCTTGCGCAGCCGGGACATCTTCTCCCGGGTGCCGCGTAGCGGGGAAACCTCGGTCTTCGCCGGTGCCTTGGAGCTGGACGCGGCCGGTGCCTTCGGAGCCTCCGGCTCTGGCGCTGGAGCGGCGGCTGCTTCGGCGGCAGCCACGACGTCCTGCTTGCGGATGCGGCCACCGACGCCGGTGCCCTCCACGTCTGCCAGGTCTACGCCCTTGTCTGCGGCGAGCTTGCGGACCAGGGGAGTGACGTAGCCGACCGACTCATCGGACGAACTGGACTCCTTGGCCGGTTCTTCCTTCGCCGCGGGCTCAGCCTT
>JBMDWZ010000378.1:0-26506 GCA_048594865.1 Beutenbergiaceae bacterium | reverse complement strand
ATCCTGCGGCACCGTGTTCACATCACCGGCGAGCTCCTTAGTGATCGAGAAGGATCCGGTGGCCACATCCGCGGTGTTGGTCAACCTCACCGGGGTGACCTGACCGCCGGCGAGGATGAAGTCATTGGAGCTGAACTCCGGCGTCGCCCAGTCGATGTACGCCGGCTCGCTCGGGATCACTTCAGTCAGCGTGATAATCGAGTCCCGTGGGTGAGTTCCGCTCCGCCACGTCTCTCCGTCTGCGACTTGGAAATCGCCCTGTGATACCTCGCCATCCGGCGTCAAAACCTCATACGTACCGCTGAATTCAATCCCTGCCGGGACCCATTCGGTGTCACCCCCAACGGCCTTGGTGATGCTGAAAACGCCGACGTTTTCGCCGATGCCCACGCCACCACTATCGCGCAGCGTGTATTGGCTGGAAACCGAGTCGAGTTCTTCACCCTCAATGTCGATCGTGGCGCTGTTGGAGTACGTCTGTGCATCACCGAAGTCGGTCAACTCAGTGCCGAACAGCACGCGGTAGTAGTAACCCGCTTCCGTCTCGAACGTCACCGTCGAGGAGTCATCGGACACCGTGTACTCGCTAGGGTCCATGTCGCTGTAATTGATCGGTCGCTGCGTGGCCTCATTGGTGCGCTCGATGCGCACGCCCACGAAATTCTGGTTCGGCCCGAGGGTGTCGGTCACCACAACGGTCTGACCGCCGGGCATGCCACCCGGTGGCGCAGCGATGTCAACGCCCCACAGCATGTAGTCGTCGATGTACTGGTAAGCGCCCCACTTGTTGTTGGGCTGGGATGCCGGCTCGCAGGGCTCGGGGCACGGCCCGCCGCCCTCGGGAACGATCGTGATGCTCGCCGAGGCGTCATCCTTGGACACCGTGACATCCCGCTGTTCGCCTTCTTCGAGCCAGGCGCGCACATTGAAGTAGAACGACCCGTTGAGGTTAAGCGGATTTGCAAGGACGTAATCCTCGTCGAATACGCATCGAAGCAGGTGATCGTTGTCGAACTCACACCGCCCCATCGACTCTTGCGGCTCAGTATCGGGCACGATCAGGTCAAACCCCTGGCTTGCTCCTCGCAGCTCCGGCGGCAACGGCAAGGTGAAGCCCGCCGGCACCATGGACGGATCGTTCATCTCTGGAAGCGAGAACGTCCCGGTGAGTCGTGCCGTCTGGTTGTGTCCGAGTTGCTCAACCTCGAATTCCAGCGAGTTGATGGTCGCCACGGTGTTGTAGGCGTCATCGGCCTTAGCGACCGTGGCCGGAATAAGTACAGCGCCGACCAACGCAAATAGCGCGACGAATACCGCCGCCACCCGGGCGCGCGCACGCCTCATCGTCCCTGACATCGAGTCCCCGTCCCAATTGTGTCTCGACTCGGTAAAAGCCGAACGTAACCTAACGTCGTTACGGGCAACCTAGGTGACCGTTATCCGTTAAGCGCCACCAGATGGAGGAATGATTTCGAATCGATATATTGATATCGCGGTAAGTTAAATCCGCGACCTAGCGGGCGGAGCCGTGGTAACTCTCTGACGAACTACTTGCGCAGCATCTCCGCGACCAGGAATGCCATCTCCAGCGACTGCTGGTGATTTAGTCGCGGGTCCACCAGCGTCTGGTAGCGACGAGCGAGTGAACTGTCATCGATCTCTTCCGAGCCGCCAAGGACCTCGGTGACATCGTCCCCGGTGAGCTCCACGTGCAGACCACCCGGAACCGTTCCCAGAGCCTTGTGCACATCGAAGAAGCCGCGGACCTCGTCAATGACATCGGAGAATCGGCGGGTTTTGTACCCGCTGGAGGACGTGAACCCGTTGCCGTGCATGGGGTCGCACACCCAGGTCACCGGGCGGCCGTCGGCCTGCACACGCTCCACGAGGGCGGGCAAAAGGTCGCGGACCTTGCCTGCGCCCATCCGGCTGATGAAGGTCAACCGTCCGGGCTCGCCGTCGGGGTTGAGCTTGTCCATGAGGGCCAGGGCGTCCTGCCCCGTGGCGGTTGGGCCCAGTTTCACCCCGATGGGGTTTCGGACCTTGGAGAAGAAGTCCACGTGTGCCCCGTCGAGTTCGCGGGTGCGCTCCCCGATCCACAAGAAGTGCGCGGAGCAGTCATAGGCCTGCCCGCTGCGCGAGTCCACGCGCGTCAAGGGGTGCTCGTAGTCCAGCAGCAAACCCTCGTGACTGGAGAAGAACTCCACGGTCCGCATTCCCTCGAAGTTCGCACCGGCGGCCTGCATGAACCGAATGGCGCGGTCGATTTCGGCCGCGAATGCCTCGTACTGCGCGTAGGCGGGGTTCTGCATAAAGCCCCGGTTCCACTCATGCACGCCGCGGAGGTCAGCAAAACCACCGGAGGTGAACGCCCGAATGAGGTTCAGGGTGGAAGCCGAGTTGCGGTACGCCTCCAGCAGTTTGCCCGGGTTGGGCCGCCTGCTTTCCTCGGTGAACTCATAGCCGTTGATGATGTCGCCCCGGTAGGCGGGCAACGTGACGCCGTCGCGCGTCTCGGAGTCCGAGCTTCGGGGCTTGGCGTACTGCCCGGCCATCCGGCCCATCTTGATGATCGGCATCGATGCCCCGTAGGTGAGCACCACGGCCATCTGCAGGATGGTCTTGATTTTGTCGCGGATGTTGTCCGCACTGAGTTCTGCGAAGGTCTCCGCGCAGTCCCCGCCCTGCAACAAGAACGCGTCCCCACGCGAGGCTGCCGCGAGGTGCGACTTCAGCCGATCGGCTTCCCCGGCGAAAACCAGCGGCGGTTGAGCCGCGAGATCGGCGGTCGCTCTGGCCAGTTCATCGGCATCGGGCCAATTGGGTTGCTGTTTGGCGTCCAGGTTGCGCCAAGCGTCGAGTCCATCGGGTAACGCAGTTTCGGGTGTCGCAGTCACCGGGCAAGGATACGCACTTTCCCGCGATTGCAGCAGCCATGTCTCACCGCGCTCTTCCCCACCTCCCAACAATCGCCGAGCGCGCCCAAATGGTCCCGAATTACGACCATTTGGGCGCGCTCGGGCGTGCGTTAAGCGATGGGTGGAGCAAAGAGGCTCAGTGCTCAAGGCTCAGTACTCAGTGCTCAGTGCTCAGTGCTCGGTGGGCGGAGCCGGAACCAGATCCTGGCCGATCTCACCCAAAAGGTCTCCGAACCACGGGGTGGAAACGTCGAATGCCTTGCCACCGCCGATCCTCGGCAACCCAATGACGGCCAGTTCGTTACCGTTCTCCTCGTCATGCCCGATTACCCCGGAGGTGCCGGCCTTGGCTGCCTGCACGGCCAGCTGGGTCATCTCTTCGATCAACTCCAGGTCCTCAGGGTTCGAGGCAGCCGACCGGGAGAAATACCCAGACTTTTGAACCATGGTCTTCTCCGCGCCAATCAGTTCGGCGAACTGTTCGGCAAACCAGGCGCCGGGGTTGATGGTGTCCAGCTTCACGTGCCCGAACGGGTCGCGCTCCACCTCTTGGCCGGCGGCCTCCAACTCGGCCACGATCTCCGGCACACCCGCACCCTCGGATAGGAAGATGTTGACGTTCCCGATCTCATCCATGATGCCGCGTAGCCGCTTGGCCTCCCCGGGAAGGTCCAGGGCGAGCTCTGGCAGGAACACCGCGTGAATGTCCCAGCGTTCCTTGCTCAACCCGATGGCCGGGTTCCACTCCTGCTCACCGAGCCATGCGCGGTATCGGGAGGCGGCGGCAGCGGTCAGCCACCCACAGTGCCGGCCCATGATCTCGTGCACGATCAGCATCCGCGGGTTTGACCGGTGTTCACCGATGATGTTCTGCGCGAACTTCGAAGTCTGCTCGGCCGCGGTGTGCGCACCCAGGGACTGAGCGATTGGAACGATGTCGTTGTCGATGGTCTTGGGCAGGCCCACCACGGTGAGGTGGTAGTCGTTCTCTTCGAGGTAGGCGGCCAGGTCCGCGGCGGTGGTGTTGGTGTCATCGCCGCCGATGGTGTGCAGCACGTCAATCTCGTCATCGCGCAGGCGCTGGGCCGCAAAGGTCAACGGGTTCTGGCCCTCGCTCACCAGACCACGCTTCACCAGGTCTGCGGTGTTGGTGAGTTTCACCCGCGAGTTGCCGATCGGGCTGCCACCGAAGTTGTAGAGCACGTCGATGTGCTTGCGCGCCTCGTCATCGATGGTGATGTAGTTGCCGGTCAGCAGGCCGTGGTAGCCATACTGGTAGGCGATGATCTCAGCGTCGGGTGCCTGCTCGCTGTAGTGCTTGATCAACCCGGCAACTGCCGAGGAGAGGCATGGTGCGAATCCCCCTGCGGTGAGGAGTGCCACCCGTCGAATCGGCTTGGTGGTGGTCATCAGCAACCCTTCTCGTGGTCTAGAAACTACTCATCCCGGCGTCGGCCGGACCACCAGACATGCTAGTGGCTCCCGTACGCTGATCGTTATGGCAGGTGGATATCGCGAGGGCGCCGACGGGCCCGCAGATGACGACGCCGACCTGGACGCACAATGGGCCGAGTTGACCAAACGTCTGGGTCCGCTGTCGATGCCTCCGCAGAGTGATGGTGATTTCCCAACTGAGGCACCGCCGTCGACCACGCCCCCGGAAAATACCCCCGCAAGGCGGCGCGATTACGGCCCCAGAGATTACGGCGTCGAGGAGCCCGAGGATGAACTCGAATTCGTGCCGCCCGATCCGCAACCGATCATTCCGGGCCGCTCCCGCAACACCCTTCCGGTAGCTGGCGCTCTGCTCGGGCCACTGGCGATCCTGTCGTTTCTGGTCTTTTGGCCCACCGCTCCCCCAGTGGCGTATTTGGCTGGCCTGACGATCAGCATCGCGAGCCTTATTGTTCTATGGTGGCGGTTACCGCACCGTAAGGACGACGACGACGATGGTGCCGTCGTGTAGTGATGTTCCGCGCGCGGCTCATCACATGGGGGTTTAGGTGCCGCTACAGTGTTGCCCAGGTTTCCCTAGGGTTCCCCTAAAAAACGTCCCAAGTCTCACCGATCCGTTACAGAACCACTGCCATAGGAGTCAGCATGGATGAAGCGACCACTCCCCTATTGATCGAAACTCCCCAGGAGATGTCGATTCCCGATCTCCTGCTGGACTGGGTGGCCACCGAACCCACACGGCCGATCCTGAAGACCACCACCGACGGTGAGATCTGGACCAACGTCAGCGCCAAGGAGATGCACGATCGCGTCACCTCGATCGCCAAGGGCCTGATCGCCTCGGGCATCGAAGCTGGCGACAAGGTTGGTCTGATGTCTCGGACCCGCGCCGAGTGGACCATCCTGGACTTCGCGATTTGGTACGCCGGCGCAGTCACCGTTCCGGTATATGAAACCTCCTCGGCGGGTCAGACCGCGTGGATCCTGTCCAACTCAGGCGCTAAGGCCGTGTTCGTGGAGACCGACGAGCACAAGGCGGTCGTGGAGACCGCCCGGGCCGACATCCCCGACCTACAGCAGATCTGGTCCATCGACAAGGGTGACCTGGACGCCCTAGGTCAAACCGGCGCGGACGTCTCCGATGATCAGGTGAAGGCCCGATATGACGCGCTGCGGGTGACCGACCTGGCCACCATCATCTACACCTCCGGCACCACCGGTGACCCCAAGGGCGCCGAACTCACCCACGGCAACTTCGTGGAGCTGGCCCGCAACGGCCTGGCCGCACTGTCCGAAGTGGTGAACCCAGACTCCCAAACCCTGCTGTTCATGCCGCTGGCGCACGTGTTCGCCCGCTTCGTGGAGATCCTGCACGTGGCTGCCGGTGTGCCGGCCGGGCACACCGCCGACCCCACCGCCACCCTGATGCGAGACATCGGCGGCCTGAAGCCAACCTTTATCCTTTCGGTGCCGCGGGTGTTCGAGAAGGTGTACAACTCCTCGGAGCAGAAGGCTGCCGCCGCCGGGCGCCAGAAGTTCTTCAGCTTCGCCGCCAAGGCCGCCCAGGATTACGCCCAGGCGCAGGAAACCGGCAACATCGGCCTAGGAACCAAGGCCCGGTACTTCGCCGCCCGCAAGCTGGTGCTGCACAAGATCACCGACGCCCTCGGTGGCCAGGCGCAGTACGCCATCTCCGGCGGCGCGCCGCTGGGTAAGCGTCTGAACTACTTCTTCCGCGGCGTGGGATTGACCGTGCTGGAGGGCTATGGCCTCACCGAGACCACCGCCCCGGTGAGCGTGAACCTGCCGAGCAAGTCCAAGGCCGGCACCGTCGGCCCGCCGCTGCCGGGTGTCAGCATCAAGATCGCCGAGGACGGGGAGATCCTGGCCAAGGGAATCGCGGTGTTCAGGGGGTACCACAACAACCCCGAAGCCGACGCCCAAGCATTCACCGACGGGTGGTTCCACACCGGTGACATCGGCAACCTCGACGCCGATGGCTACCTGACCATCACCGGCCGCAAGAAGGAAATCATCGTCACCGCGGGCGGAAAGAACGTGGCGCCCTCGCAGTTGGAGGATTCGCTGCGAGCACACCCGCTGATCAGCCAGGTAGTGGTTGTCGGTGACCAGAAGCCGTTCATCGCGGCGCTGATCACCCTGGACCCGGAGATGCTGCAGACGTGGTTGTCCAACCATGAACTGCCTGAGATGACGGTGGCCGAGGCCGGGAAGAACGCCAAGGTTCTGGCCGAGTTGCAGACCGCGATCGATGCGACCAACACCAAGGTCTCGCGTGCGGAGTCCATTCGCCGATTCGAGGTCCTGGATACGGACTTCACCATCGACAACGATTACCTCACTCCCTCGATGAAGGTGAAGCGTTCCAAGGTGCTGGAGGACTTCTCCGAGCTCATCGAGGACCTGTACGCCAAGGCCCGCGCGGAGCGCGACGCTGGCTAAGCAGGGATCAGCGCATCAATGGCTGTGCCCCGGACTCCCCCGAGTTCGGGGCATAGCCATTTCTAGGGCGAATTCAGTGCCTGTCGCTGCCACGTAGGCACCCCTCAGCGCGCCGGGCGGGTCGTTGTCGGTGCCGGGCCGTAGCCTGCCCTCAATGCCTCGCAACCTCCTGAAACCCAACGTCGCCGGACGACGGCTGTTACCCGCTGCCACCAGCGGCGTGGCGATTCAGCAGGCCTTTGAGGACGTTGGCGTTCCGCTCCATGAAGTGACCTTCGTGGTGGTGGACCTGGAGACCACCGGCGGCTCACCAAAGAGTTCCCAGATCACCGAGATCGGTGCGGTGAAGGTCCGTGGCGGTGAAGTGCTCGGCGAGTTCCAAACACTGGTGAACCCCGGCGTCGCAGTGCCGCCAATGATCACCGTTCTGACCGGGATCACCACCGCGATGGTGATGCAGGCGCCACCGATCACCGAAGTGCTACCCAGCTTTTTAGAGTTCGCACACGACAGTGTGCTGGTCGCGCACAACGCACACTTCGACGTTGGGTTTCTGCGGGCGGCCGCCTCGGGTATGGACATTTCATGGCCCGGCAACCAGGTGGTCGACACGGTCAAACTCTCGCGCCGGGTGGTCACCCGCGATGAGGTACCCAACCACAAACTCGGCACCCTGGCCGGTCTCTTCGGCGCCGAGACCACCCCGAATCACCGCGCGCTCAGCGACGCCCGCGCCACCGTGGATGTGCTGCACGGGCTGCTGTCCAGGATGGCGAGCCTGGGAGTCACGCACCTAGAGGACCTGCCTAGCGCTGCGGATCCGGTGCCGAGTACTCGACGGCGCAAGGCCCACCTGGCCGATGGGGTTCCAACCGACCCTGGTGTGTACATGTTTCGCGGCGCGGCAGGACGGATCCTGTACATCGGGAAGGCCAGCCAGCTGCGGCGCCGGGTGCGTTCGTACTTCACCGCAGCGGAGAAAAGGTCCCGAATCGGGGAGATGGTCGACCTCACCGAATCTGTTGATGTGGTCCTCTGCGGTACCGACCTTGAAGCGGCGGTCCGCGAGCTGCGGATGATCGCCCAGCACAAGCCGCCGTACAACCGGCGATCCAGGGCTCCGGAGAAGCAACCCTGGCTGCGGCTCACCAACGAGGCTCACCCGCGGCTGTCGATTGTGCGCCAGGTCCCGGTCGGCGTCCCCGCGATCGGCCCGTTTTCCTCAAAGGTGCAGGCACAACAAGCGATGGAGGCCATCCACCAGGCCATCGGCCTTCGAACCTGCACCACCAAACTTCCCACCACCCCCGGCCCCAAGGCCAGCGCCTGCGTCCTGGCCGAACTCGGTCGATGCAGCGCACCGTGCGTGGACCCACGTGCGGTGTACGAGCCCCTGGTCGCCGCCGCCCGTGACGTCCTGGATGGCCACGTGGATCCGGTGGTCGCCGCAATTCACCGGAGCATTGGCGCGCTCTCGGCCTCCCAACGCTACGAAGAGGCCGCGGCTCATCGTGATCGGCTCTCGGCTTTTCTGCGGGCTGCGGCACGTACCGAGCGGCTGGGACCTATCGCTGGTAGTCCTCAGATCGTCGCCGCTCGACGGCCGGTCAGCTCTCCCGGCGCGCGCTCCGACCGCTGGGAAATCGTTGTGATTCGCTATGGACGGCTGGCGGCCACCGCCACCACCAAACCCGGCCACGATCCGCAACCTCTCATCGATGCCCTCATCGACGGCGCCGAATCGGTGCCCGACCCAACTGCGCTCGGCGAGGCGGCGAGTTCGGAGGAAACGGCGCTGATCGCCGATTGGCTCGGTGCACCCGGTGTGCGCCTGATCGAGTTCATCGGCCGCAATGAGGGATGGTCCATGCCGGTGCGCGGTGCCAGCGCCTACCTCCGGGATCTCGGCGCCGCAGCGTTCGCCGATCCGCGTCTCACCGAGCAGCACGCCCTGGGCACCGGAATTCAGGACCCCGCTAGCCGCAACGTGGTCCAGGTGAGCATCGAGCCGCGTCCCGCCACCGAAGCGGGCGCCCAGGCGTCAGCGGGACTCGGTCACCGGAACGCCTAAGCGTTCGATGCACTCACCCAGGCGTCGAGCAGGTCGCTTGCTGCGCCGTCGTCGATCGAGGCCGTCGCCAAGACCAGCGCGGCCTTGAACCGTTCGGTGAGCGGTCCCTCGCCTGTCCCTGGCAGGCGACCGTCGGCGACCAGCGCCGCTGCGGCGTTGAGCAACACCACGTCACGCACCGGGCCGGTCTCGCCCGCGACTACTCGCCGCAAGACGTCGGCGTTCTCGGTGGCGTCGCCACCACGCAGGTCGGCCAGGCTCGAGGGGGCAAGGCCCAACTCGGCCACCGCGTCCAGGCGGTGGTGCACGGAGCTGCCGTCCTGTACGACCCACACGTCGGCGGCGGCGGTGGTCGATAACTCATCTAGGCCATCGTCGCTGCGGAATACCAGGGCCCGATCGCCACGCTCGGCGAACACCCCAGCGATCAGCGGCGCCAGGTGCGCGTCGGCGGCGCCCAGGGCCGTGGCCCGCGGCCGGGCCGGGTTGTTCAGGGGTCCCAGCACGTTAAACACCGTCGGGAATCCGAGCTCTCGCCGGACCGGGCCGGCGTGCCTGAAGGCCGGGTGAAACGCTTGGGCGAAGAGGAAAGTGATGCCCACGTTGTTCGCGAGCTCCGCCAGCCGTTCAGGCGTCAGGTCCAGGCGCACTCCCAGAGCCTCGAGCACGTCGGCGCCCCCGGACTTGGATGATGCCGCCCGGTTGCCGTGCCTGATCACGGTGGTACCGGTACCGGCCACCACGATCGAGGCCATCGTGGAAATGTTCACGGTGTGGTGCCGGTCGCCGCCGGTTCCCACGACATCCACGCCCTGGGCCTCGATGTGGATCGGCACCGCGTGCTTCAGCACCGAGGCGGCCAGACCCTGCACCTCGGCCAGCGTCTCGCCCTTGGCGCGCAGCGCCGTGAGGAACGCCGCCAAGTGCACCGGTGAGACCGACCCGGCCATCACCTCGTCCATCGCCCATCCGGCTTCGGCTACCGACAAATCGTGGCCAGCCACCAACCGACCGATCAGGTGCGGCCAGTCGTGGCGCGATTCGGTGGTCACGCTCGGTTCACGCCGGGGTCGCGGGCGCGTGTTCACGCAGCACATCGGCCACGCTTTGCGCCACCACGAACGGGTCGAGGGGGTAAGAGACCACACCCTCGGCCTCGGACCAGGACGCCAACCACGCATCTTGGGCGCGGGCAATGAGCAGGAGTACCGGGGGGCAGTCGTAGACCTCAGACTTCAGCGTGCGGCACAGTCCGATCCCACCGTGCTTGGGAGCCTCGCCGTCAAGGATCAGGAGATCGAACTTGCGGGTCTGGGCGTAGTCCTGAGCAGCGGCGTCGGTGGCCACTTCGGTCCACTCGATCAGCGGGGTATCCATCGACGCCCGACGCCCGACGGCGGCACGCACCTTCTCGCGAGTGGTGTAGTCGTCGCTGTACAGCAGCACCTGGGCCCGCCGCTCGCCAGCTTCGCGGCTGTGGGTGTCCTGCCCGCTCATCGGATCCTCCGTTGTTCGCTGCCCCTGGGGGCCGTCCATCTACGCCCCCATGCTAGTGCGTTGAGCCCAACCCGGCTGACCTCGTGCAGCGCGCGTGACGGCACCCGCGATCGGGCCGGTGTTCGTGACACTACTACGCTGTGTCGTCATTACATTCCCGCAGGTCAGCGCACACGAGGACGGATTTTCTTTGTGTTGGCCCCAAAAGTTACAAATCCGGTGCGTGTGTGTCCCCAGCAGCCCCGAAAGCACGCCATAATGACAAGGTGTCGTCTGCAACTTCCGCCTCCGCTGCCACGCATGTGAGCGTCAAGCGTCCCAACTTTGTAGTCATTGGGACGATCGTTTGGCTCGCCAGTGAACTGATGTTCTTCGCTGGCCTCTTCGCGATGTACTTCACCCACCGCTCCGTAGCGGGCCCCGAAATCTGGGCCGAGGGCGCATCGTTCCTCGACGTCCCATTCGCACTGACGATCACGATCATCCTGGTCTCCTCCTCTTTCACCTGCCAGTTCGGTGTGTGGGCGGCCATGGATCACCGGCGCAAGCGCACCGGCAAGATCTGGCAGTTGACCAAGTGGGGCATGAACGAGTGGTTCGTGCTCACCTACATCCTCGGCGCGACCTTCATCGCCGGGCAGATCTATGAGTACGCCACCCTGGTGGACCACGGGCTGACGATCGCGAACTCCACCTACGGGTCGGTCTTCTTTATCGCCACCGGGTTCCACGGACTGCACGTGCTCGGTGGGCTGATCGCCTTCCTCTTTATCTTGGGACGTTCCTACTCCAGCCGCCGGTTCAACCAGCGCGAGGAGACCGCTGCGCACGTGGTGTCGTACTACTGGCACCTTGTGGACGCGATCTGGATCGGCCTGTTCATCCTCATTTACATCATTCAGTAGACCCCGGCAATAAAGGATTTCGAATCGTGAAGGCTCTCGCAGCACATCGACGGCACCGGGCCGCACCGGTTGCCCTGATGGTGTTGGCGCTGCTGGTGGTGGGTATTTTGTTCGCCGCCTTTTCGCCCAGTTCGGCGACCGCAAATGATGACGTGCAAGGCGACGTCTCCGAAGGTGAACGCCTCTTCATCACCAACTGCGCCACCTGCCACGGCTTGGACGCCGAAGGCACCGCTGAGGTGCCCTCGCTGATCGGCGTGGGCGCGGCATCGGTGCACTTCCAGGTGATCACCGGCCGGATGCCGATGGCTGCGAACTCCCCGCAGGCTCAGGAGAAGCCAGCCCAGCTCAATGAGCAGCAGGCCTACGACCTGGCCGCTTACATCGCGACCATGGCCCCGGGACCGCAGATCCCCAGCGATGAGCAGGTCGACCCCGAGCTCGGCGACGCCGCCAACGGAATGCTGCTGTTTCGCACCAACTGCGCCATGTGCCACAACGCCGTCGGTGCCGGCGGTGCACTGTCGGAGGGCAAGTACGCGCCCGCGCTGTATGACTCCTCCGCCACCGTTATCTACGAAGCTATGGCGACCGGCCCGCAGTCAATGCCGATCTTCAACGACGCCACCCTGACCCCCGATGAGAAGCGCGACGTCATCGCCTACCTCTATGAGCAGCGCGAACCGCACCCCGGCGGGCTGTCACTGGGCTCGATCGGACCGGTCTCTGAGGGCATCTGGGTGTACCTCGTGGGCATGGGCGCGCTCATTGGCTTTTCAATCTGGATCGGGGCCCGTTCGTCATGACCATCGACCAGCACAACAAGCAAGGCTCGGAGGTCGAGCGCTCCGGTGAGGGGCACACCCCGCTGCCCGAGAAGTTCGAAAACCCGGGCCTGCCCGCACACCGCCACCGCCTCGGTGACGATGACCCTGCCGCGGCCAAGCGCTCGGAATGGCAAGTCGTCATCATCTTCGGGATTTCGATCCTGGCCACCATCGCTGGTGTTGTTGGCTACTTCGCTTTCCCCGTCGAGAACGAGGTCGAGGCCGGCAACCTGCGCCTGTCCCACCTGGTGTTGGGGCTTGGCCTGGGGATCGGCATGCTCGGAATCGGTGTGGGCGCGGTGCACTGGGCCAAGGCCCTGATGAACGACACCGAGCGGACCGAAGAGCGTCACGAACAGCGCAGCGACGATGCCACCCGCGCCGAAGCCGTGCAGATGCTCACCGATGGCGCCAACGACTCCAACGTTGCGCGCCGCCCGCTGCTCAAGGCCTCGCTGGCCGGCGCCGTGCTCCTGGCTCCCCTAACCTTCCTGGTGCCGCTGGTCGGCGGACTGGGCGGCGACTGGGACATCAACCGGTTCCGACGTACCGCCTGGGCCCCGCGCCAGGGCGCGAACGGTGAACTCGAGCCCGTCTACCTCGCTCACGACCCCAGCGGCGGCCGGATCCGCGCCGCGGATGTCACCGAAGGCGGCATCGTGCACGTGATGCCGTATGAGATCGAGGACAACTACGAGCACTACCTCGACGAGAAGGGCAAGGCGGTCGTCATTCTGATCCGCGTTGACCCTCGCGAGCTCACCGAGCCGCAGGACCGTCAGGGCTGGTCCTATGACGGCATCGTTGCTTACTCCAAGATTTGCACCCACGTGGGCTGCCCGGTGGCGTTGTACGAACGGCAGACACACCACGTGCTGTGCCCCTGCCACCAGTCCACCTTCGACATCACCGATCAGGCCAAGGTCGTGTTCGGGCCCGCAAAGCGCCCGCTGCCGCAGTTGCCGATCGCCGTGGATGACGAGGGCTACCTGTATGCCCAAGATGACTTTAATGAGCCTGTTGGCCCCAGCTTCTGGGAGCGTGAACGCTGATGACTACCGAAGCGCCTAGCGCAGAGAAGAAGAAGGTTTCCCTGGGAGCCGCGGCCGGTGACCTGCTCGACTCCCGCGTCGGTGCGGCGAAGATCGGCAAGGGCCTGATCCGCAAGATCTTCCCCGACCACTGGTCCTTCCTGCTCGGTGAGATCGCGCTGTACAGCTTCATCGTGCTGATCATCTCCGGTGTGTTCATCACGATGCACTTCGTGCCTTCGATGGGACACGTCTACTACCCCGAGGACGCTCAGCCCGCGGCGATGCAGGGCGTGTACATGTCCGAAGCGATGGCTTCCACGACGTACATGTCCTTCCACGTGCGTGGCGGGTTGCTCATGCGCCAGATTCACCACTGGGCGGCGCTGCTGTTCATGGCGGCGATCGTGGTGCACATGATGCGGGTGTTCTTCACCGGCGCCTTCCGCAAGCCCCGTGAAGCCAACTACTTGGTGGGCTTCAGCCTCCTGGTCCTGGGAATGCTGGCCGGTCTGACCGGTTACTCCCTGCCCGACGACGTGCTCTCGGGTAACGGTCTGCGGATCCTTGAGGGCGTGGTCCGGTCCCTGCCGATCATCGGTTCGTACATGTCGATGGCGATCTTCGGCGGCGAGTTCCCGGGCGTGGACGTCATCCCCAGAATGTTTACGGTGCACATCCTCATCATCCCGGGCCTGATCCTGGCGCTGATCGCGGTGCACCTGTTCCTGGTCTTCTGGCACAAGCACACCCAGTACCCCGGCCCCGGCCGCACCAACAAGAACGTGGTCGGTTACCCGTTGTTCCCGGTGTACATCGCCAAGGCCGGTGGATTCTTCTTCATCGTCTTCGGTGTACTCGCCCTGATGGGCACCGTCATGGGCATCAACGCCGTCTGGAATTACGGGCCGTACGATCCATCGCTGGTGTCCGCCGGTGCCCAACCGGACTGGTACATGCTCTTCCTTGAAGGCACGCTGCGGCTAATGCCGGGCAATACCGAGTTCGTGATATTCGGGTACACACTGTCGCTGAACATCCTGATACCAGGTGCCGTGGTACCCGGGATCTTGATCGGATTCTTCGCGGTCTACCCGTTCATTGAGCGGATGGCCACCAAGGATGACCGTGAGCACCACGTGCTCGACCGTCCACGCAACGCTCCGGTACGTACCGGTATGGGCGTTGCGGTGCTCACCGCTTTCATGGTCTGCCTCGCCGCCGGCGCCAACGACCTGATGGCCACTCACTTCGAGTTGAGCATCAACGCGATCACCTATGCCTTCCGAGTGCTCTTCTTCGTGGCTCCGGTACTGGCGTTCATCGTCACCAAGCGGATCTGCCTGGGACTGCAACGCAAGGACCGCGACTTGGTTCTGCACGGCCACGAAACCGGCCAGGTGGTTCGATTCGCCTCCGGTGAGTACGTCGAGGTGCACCAGCCCCTGGACGAATACGAGCGCTGGCTGCTGGTTGGCCACGACGTCAACCGGCCGATGGAGATCGACCCGCCAGAGGACGAGAATGGCGTGCGCCGCTCGGGCTACGGCTTCGACCGGTTCCGTCAAGGACTGTCGCGATTCTTCTACGAGGACCGCATCGAAACGGTCACTCCTGCCGAACTCGCAGCCGCCTCTCACACCGGGGAGCACGAGGCCCTTCCGGGCCCAAGCTCCTCCAAGGGCGAACTGGAATAACACCGGGTACGGTGGAGTTGTCATAGACGAGGGCGCCCTTTTCTCAAGGGGCTGTCCTGGATCGAACACCAGTCGATGCGGAGTCGACCGCGTCGGCACAACGAGGAGGACCTCATGGCGCAGTACACGCTTCCTGACCTGCCGTACGACTACGCAGCTCTAGAGCCGCACATCTCCGGCAAGATCATGGAGTTGCACCACGACAAGCACCACGCCACCTACGTTTCCGGGGCGAACACCACCCTGGAAAAGCTCGAAGAGGCGCGCGCCAACGATGACTTCGGTGCCATCAACGCCCTGGAGAAGACCCTTGCGTTCAACCTCGGTGGGCACATCAACCACACCGTGTTCTGGAACAACCTGTCCCCCGACGGCGGCGGCGAGCCCGAGGGCGAGCTGAGCGAGTTCGTCAAGGACCAGTTCGGTTCCTTCGACGGCTTCAAGAACCACTTCACCCAGAACGCCCTGGGCATCCAGGGCTCGGGTTGGTCCATCCTGGGATGGGACAACCTTGGCCAGCGCGCACTCATCTTCCAGCTCTTCGACCAGCAAGGCAACGTGCCGGTAGGCATCACTCCCCTGCTGCAGCTGGACATGTGGGAGCACGCCTTCTACTTGGACTACCTGAACGTCAAGGCGGACTACGTCAAGGCGTTCTGGCAGATCGTCAACTGGCAGGACGTCTCAGCTCGCCTGGAGCGCGCCAAGGCCGCCAGCGCTGGGCTGATCGCCTAACTCCTCAGTCGCCTGACCGGTTCATACCGGTCACGCGCGGTCAGCTCACAGCAACACCGAGCTGCGCCACACACCTCCAAGAAGCCGCCTCACCCCGCTCGGGTGGGGCGGCTTCTTCATGCCGGGAGTGGAAGGAGCGACCGGCACGGCAGCATTCGGCAGTCGCAGCGCCAGCCAGTCGGAGCGATACTGCGCGGCATACCGGAGTAACGCGCAGCCCGCTGCGCCACATGCAAACGCCCCCGGCCCCTCTCAACGAGGGCGCCGGGGGCGTTTGCCTAAGAGCTACTAGTGAGCGTGCGGCCCACGGTTGTACTCAAACACGTGCCCGATCAGACCAATCAGCGCCAGAGCGCCGCCGATGTAGGCGACCCACCAGCCGACGGCTGCGCCGAGGAACACCAGCGCACACGCGATGCCGAGGACCAGCGGCCACCAGCTCCATGGGGAGAAATGACCGTAGTCGTCCATCGGGTTGTCTTCGATGGTGGCGTTCGGGTCGTCTTCTGGCCGGGCGTCGACCTTGCGGCTCTGCAGCGCCAGGAAGAATCCGATCATCGCCCACATGCCCATCACCAGGGCGAGGGCGGTTGAGCCAACCGGCTCCCATCCGGACCATAGTCCGTACACCAGCGTCATCGGTGCAAAGAAGAGGGTCAAGCCCAGGAAGAATCCGACCTCAACACCCATCGGGCGGCGGGTGGCCTTAGGCGCCTTGCTCATGCCTTGCCTCCCTCGTCCTCGTTGTTGCTGGTCTGCGATGGGCGGTCTTCCACCTCGACCTCACCGGCCGCTTCGGCATCGCCATAGATCTTGTCCAGTACTCCGGGGTCCGGTTCGATATGGTCCATCGCCGCAACCTCGGGGTGGTGCAGGTCGAAGGCGGGCCGCTCGGACCGGATCCGTGGCAAGGACGTGAAGTTGTGACGCGGCGGCGGGCATGAGGTGGCCCATTCCAGCGAGGCCCCGTAGCCCCACGGGTCATCCAGCGTGACCTTCGGTGCCTTACGCCACGTGCGATACACGTTGTACAGGAACGGCAGGGTCGATAGGCCCAGGATGAACGCGGAGATCGTGGAGAGCTGGTTCATCCATACGAAGTCGGGCTCAGGCAGGTAGTCCGGTACCCGCCGCTGCATACCCATGGCACCCAACCAGTGCTGAATGAGGAAGGTGCCGTGGAAGGACAGGAACAGCATCCAGAAGTGGATCTTGCCCAGGCGCTCGTTCAGCATCTTTCCGGTGAACTTGGGCCACCAGAAGTAGAAGCCGGCGAACATCGCGAACACCACGGTTCCGAAGACCACGTAGTGGAAGTGGGCGACGACGAAGTAGGTGTCGTGCAGGTGGAAGTCCAGCGGCGGGCTGGCCAGGATCACACCGGTGAGCCCTCCGAAGAGGAACGTCGCCAGGAACCCGACCGCCCAGAGCATGGGGGTGTCGAAGGTGAGTTTCCCTCGCCACATCGTGCCGATCCAGTTGAAGAATTTCACTCCCGTTGGCACCGCGATGAGCATCGTCATCACCGCGAAGAACGGCAGCAGCACTTGTCCCGTTGAGTACATGTGGTGTGCCCACACCGTCACCGACAGGCCCGCGATCGCGATCGTTGCGAACACTAGGCCCTTGTAACCAAAGATCGGCTTGCGGGAGAACACCGGCAGGATCTCGGTGATGATGCCGAAGAACGGCAAGGCGATGATGTACACCTCGGGGTGGCCAAAGAACCAGAACAGGTGCTGCCACAGCAGCGCACCGCCGTTCTCGGCCGCGAATATCTGAGACCCCAATACCCGGTCTGAGAGTAAGGCGAACAGCGCCGCGGCCAGGATCGGGAAGGCCATCAGCACCAGCAGGGACGTGAGCAGGATGTTCCAGGTGAAGATCGGCATCCGGAACATCGTCATTCCCGGTGCCCGCAGGCACAGGATGGTGGCGATGAAGTTGACCGCGCCGAAGATCGAACCGAAACCGCTCATCGCCAAGCCGGCGATCCACAGATCGCCGCCCACTCCAGGCGAATACGACTCAAGGGACAGCGGCGTATAGCCCGTCCACCCGAATGCGGCAGCCCCGGCCGGGGTCAGGAAGCCCGAAACCACCAGGATTCCACCGAACGTGAACAGCCAGTAGGCGAACATGTTCAGACGCGGGAAGGCCACGTCCGGGGCGCCGATCTGCAGCGGCACGATGACGTTGGCGAACCCCGCAAACAGGGGCGTGGCGAACAGGAACAACATGATCGTTCCGTGCATCGTGAAGAACTGGTTGTACTGCTCACCGCTGGTGACAACTTGAATGCCCGGAGCGAACAGCTCGGCGCGCACCAGCAGGGCCAGCACACCGCCGATGCAGAAGAAGATGAAGGAGGTGATGAGGTACATGTACCCGATCACCTTGTGGTCGGTGGACGTCAGCCATTTGACGGCCGATCCTCCGCGCTTTTGGCGAGTTGCACCCAGTCCGGGGACTCCTGCCCCATGGTGGGAGTCGGCTGCGCTGCTTGCGCGCTCGTCGAGCGCCATCAGTGGTCCTCTTCTTCCTGCTCAGGCATCTGCTGGCCGGCCGGGATCGAAATTCGGTCCAGGTCCTCGCCTAGCACCCCGGTCTGACCTGCCTCACGCAGGGACTCGATGTGCTCTTGGTATTCGGCTGGGGATACGACCTCGACGTTGAACAGCATGTTGCCGTGGAACTCACCGCAGAGCTCGGCGCACTTACCGACGTAGGTGCCCTCGACCCCAGGGGTGAGGTGGAACACGTTGGTCTCGCCGGGGATCATGTCGATTTTGTACAGGAACGCTGGCACCCAGAAGGAGTGCACCACGTCGCGGCTGCGGACAACGAACTCCACGCTTTCACCGGCGGGCAACACCAAAGTTGGCACCTCATCGGGAGCCACCGTGACGCCGTCGGGCAGTGACACGCTGTTGTCCCAGGGCATCCCGGTGTCCCAGACGTCTTCGTCCATGTAGTTGAAGTCGAAGGTCCACTGCTTACCGATCACCTCGATGGTGTGGTCGGTCTCTTCGTCGGTGCTGGTGATGTCTTCCTGGATGGCGGCGGTGTAGTAGAACAACACACCCACCATCACCAGTGGCACGAAGGTGTACAGCAACTCCAGCGGCAGGTGGTAGCGCAACTGCACCGGCAGGGTGTTGTCGTCCTTGCGCTTGCGGTACACCACGACGCACCAGATCAGCAGTCCCCACACCAGTACGCCCACGATCAGTGCCGCGATCCAGGTGTCGACCCAGAATTTGACCAGGGTGTCGGAGTGCTCGGTCATCCCTTCGGGCCCGGGCAACCAACCGCGCTGAACCTGCTCTGCCGAGCAACCGGCGAGGAAGATGACGCCAAGCACACTCAGGACGCCGAGCTTCATTGCGCGCGGCAGCGATCTCCGAGTGGAACGTGAGGACAAGATGCTGACGCCTTCCGGTCGTGGCCATGACGGGGTGAACGTCCCCCAGCCTAGCCCCTTGTGGCGTGTGCGAACACGACAACTCGCCCCCATTCCCACCTGCAGGAACATCGATTTCGTAACGCGCCGTCAGGTTCTGACACCTCGGGTGTCCTACGTCGTGTCGTTGACCAGTTTTTCAGGTAGGCAGACCGGTTCTTGAAGTCCAGACGACTGCGGGCCGCCCGGAATACCGGACGGCCCGCAGTGGTGAGAAGGATTACTCGGAGTCGGTCTCACTATCGGTCTCATCGCCGGCATCGGCGTCCGACAGCACCACGTCGGTCACGATCGCCAACCCCGGTCCCTGTTCGCTACCTGGGAGCGTGATCAGCGCGCGCGATCCCACCGGAACCTCAAGGAGTAGGTCGTACCACTGCCCCATCCCCATCTGACCGACCTCGGCCGGCGGTCCCGATTCTGAAATCTGCGGCCAGGAACTCTCGCTCTCGGCGTTGTCCCAGGTGGTGAGCGAGTAGGCGAAGGCGGCGGAGTCACCTTCGGCCAGCGGCGGTCCGGAACCCTGGGCAATCAGTTCAAAAGTTGGCTCGCTGGATTCTTCTTCGCCGTCGCGGACGCTAACGGTTGCCGGTTCACCCGGTTCGCCGTCGATCTCCACGGGCAACTCATCGAGGTCCGCCACGATTTCCGCATCGGCCGAGCCCGTCTGCTCGGGGTTCGCCGCGGCGTGCAGGTCCACCAGGAACACGATGGTGTCTTCGGCGCCGATTCCCGCGTTGGCGTTACCGCCACTGGGCCCGTATCCGAGCTCCGGGGGAATGGAGATCATCAACCGGCTACCGATGGGGTGCTCGGGAATCCCGTCACTCCACCCTTGCACCACTCCGGTCAGGGAGAACATCGTCGGCGCGCCACGTTCGAAGGAGGAGTCGAAGGGCGTGTCTTCGCCCCACACGTGCCCGGCGTAGTTCGCCAGGACCGCCGCCTCGGGGGCCACCATGTCGCCGTCGCCCTCGTAGAGCACCTCGACTTCCAGGCCGGCCGGCGGTTCGGCGTCTGGGAACGTGATCGCCGCGTCGGCACCGAAGTCCGGGGCCGCTTCGGGCATCTCGACGTCGCCTGCTGGCGCCTCGTCGCTGCCGTTTTCGCTTCCGTTCTCACCGCCGGTGCCGTCGTCGCCCCCGTTGTCGTCCTGCGCGCAGGCAGCCAAGAGCAACAGTGCGGCGGTGCTGGCGGCCAGGCCACGCACCAGCCGGGTGCGCGCGCTCAGTGGAACGAGTCCCCACACGCGCAGGAGCCACCAGCGTTGGGGTTGTCGATCGTGAACCCCTGCTTTTCGATGGTGTCTGCGAAGTCGATCGTCGCGCCGGTGACGTAGGGCACGCTCATCTTGTCCACGATCACTTCGACGCCTTCGAAGTCGCGCACGGCGTCACCGTCGAGGAATCGTTCGTCGAAGTAGAGTTGGTAGATCAGGCCGGAGCAGCCGCCGGGCTGCACGGCCACTCGGAGCCGAAGGTCGTCGCGGCCTTCCTGCTCAAGCAGGGCGCGTACCTTTGACGCCGCCACATCGGTCAGGAGCACCTCGTGGGTGAGTTCGTCTTCAGTGGTTTGGCTCATCATCGTCTCTCAAGCTCGCGTGGGTAACCGCTGTTCGCGGTCGTTACTCACCACTGTAACGCGGCGCCTGCTGGCCTTTGTTCCCAGCGCGCCAGGATCGGACTTAACCGGTGGCCCAATTGCGCATCAGGCGGGCCCCTCGGGTCGCCAGCGCCTGCGCTGGTGACGCGGGCTGCGCCGGGCGCGGGGTGGTGCCGGGTGACAATGGCGTGTCGATCACCGGGTAGGCCGCCGAGACCCCCACTTGGGCAAGTTCGCGGCGGTTGGCGAGCACGGTGTTTCCCAGGACGACGACGGCGACCCCGGCTTCTGCGGCCACCTCACCAAGGGTGGCGATCACCCCGGTGTGCAGCGCTTCACCGTCGACGGAATCGGTGCCGGTGAGGACCAGGTCCACGTTGTCCACGCTGCGCCTCAGTCCAACCTCGCCGGCCACGAGCTGTGATCCGGGCAGTAGCCGGGCGCCCAATAGGGCCAGGGCGAAGCCGACTCCGCCGCCTACTCCGGTGTGGGCGCCGTTGGGTTTGGGTGACTCGGCCGGTCCCATCAGCATGGTCCGAGTTTCGGGCAACTCCTGCGCTCGCGCGGCCATCCGGTGCGCCCGATCGGCTGTGCGCTTCTCGAGGTCTTGGGCGCGTTGGCCGCTGATGCCGAATTCGGTGAGGCCCGCGCCAGCGCCGTGCAATCCCAGCAGCGGGTAGTCACGGGCGGCCGCCACGATCAGCTCGAGGCCTCCCAGCGAGGCCCGCAACTGCGCGAGGTCAGTGATCGGGTCTGCCAGGCCGGCGTCATCAGCCAGTACCTGCAGCATGCCCGCGCCGGCATCGTGGGTCGGGCTGGCGCCGGCTCCGATCACAATCCGGGAAGCACCTGTTCTGATTGCCGCCAGCAATAGGTGCCCCACTCCGGCGCTACTTCCGGACTCGGCTAGGGCGTCTGCGCGGCGGTCGTCTGAGTCGTCGGGTGCCTGGACTGAATCGGGGCCAAGTATCGGGGCGATTTCGAAGTATGCAGTTCCACCATGGTGTGCTGCCAGGTGGGACTCAACGTGTAACAGCGCCGCTGGCACCTGCGCGCCGCTGGCGTCGGGTACGCCGGGTGCGTGCAAGGTCCCGCCGCGAGCCGCGTACACCGCGTCAACCAGGCCACGAGCACCATCGCTCATGGGCGCCCGGATCACCTCGTGACCGGCCTCCAGCCAACTACCGGCCAACGCCTCGGTTGCTTGGGTAGCGGTGAGATTGCCACCGAAGTGGTCTGGGGCTATCAGCACTCGCACGTCTCTATTGTGGCCCAGGTGTGCCGGCATTTGAACACGGCGCGTGGCACACCCCACCGCAACAGGGCGCTGCTGTCAGCACCGGGACCCTGAAACGGCCAGTACCCTTATGGGGTGTTTGGACGTAGCAAAGTACCGCCGCCGCCGGAGCCGGAGCAGGCTCCCCCGACCGATGTCAGTGGTCGCAAGGGCCGCCCGACCCCGAAGCGGGCCGACGCGGAGGCAAAGAACAAGCGCCCGTTAGTTCCCAACGACCGTGGCGCGGCTCGCCGTGCCCAGCGGGAGCAGTTCGCCAAGGCCCGGCGTGAGCAGCAGCAGGCGATGATGGATGGCGATGAGGCCAAAATGCCGCTGCAGCACCGCGGCCCCGCCCGCCGGTACATGCGCGATTACGTCGATGCCCGCTGGTCCCCCGGTGAGTTGTTCCTCCCGGCCGCGGTTGCGGTGATCCTGGTGCTGCTGGCCGGAAACCTGTTCCCGCAGTATCTGCAGCTGCTCATCACGGTCATTCTGACCGCCTACGTGCTGATCTTCATGGCCATTCTGGACGCCGTCATTCTGGGCTTCCGGGTGCGCGGCAAGGCGCGGGAGAAGTTCGGGGCCGAGAAACTCGGCCGTGGGCCGCTGCTGTACATCGTGTTCCGGGCGTTCTACCTGCGCCGGATGCGCATCCCCCGTCCGCAGGTGAAGCGCGGCGAGTACCCGGTTTAGTTTCTCTCAGCCGTTCAGCTAGCTCAGCCGTTCAAACGTGCGGGCCACGAGGGTCCCTCGTAGACGAACTGGGTGTAGGCCTGCACGGCGTTCGCGCCGGCCTTGAGGTAGGTGTTGACGTCGCGCCGGGTGGTGATCCCGCCGACGCCGATGATCACCGCTCCGGCTCCCAATCGCTGGCGCAACCGCGCCACGATCTGCACCCCGCGCTCCATTAGGACCGGGCCGGAGAGCCCGCCGGCGCCGTGGTTGTGCTTGATCGTAGTGTTGGCGGCGACCACCCCGGCCAGCCCCAATTCCGTCACCAGATCGGCCACCGCGTCTACGTCGTCGTCGGCTAGGTCGGGGGCGATCTTCACCAGCACCGGTACTTCGCGGGCCGCACCGGCCGCGGCAGCATCCCGCACACCGCGCAGAATCGGGGCAAGGGATCGGACCTGCTGCAGGTCGCGCAGCCCGGGGGTGTTGGGTGAGGACACGTTCACTACTAGGTAGTCCGCGAACGGAGCCAAGAGTTTGGCACTGAAGGCATAGTCCTGTTGCGCTGAGGCAGCGGGGGTCACCTTGGACTTTCCGATGTTCACGCCCAGGACCATGCGCCGCCCGGCTGGGGTCTGACGGAGCGCCCGCAGCCGCCCGGCCACCACCCGTGCGCCGTCGTTGTTGAACCCCATTCGGTTCACCAATGAGCGCTCCTGCACCAGACGCATCAGCCGGGGCCGGTCGTTTCCCGGCTGCGGGTGCGCGGTCACCGTGCCCACCTCAACGAATGCAAACCCGAGCGCGTCCAACCCCGCGGCCATGGTGGCGTTCTTGTCGAATCCAGCGGCTAGTCCGACCGGCCCACTCAGGGTGCGGCCGAAAAGCTCTGTGCGCCTGGATATCTCCCTGGGCGCCGAGTTGGCGCGCGGCCGGGTGGCGGCGCTCAGCGCCATCCGAAGCGGGGCAACCTTGCCAGCCAGGGTGATCAGGCTGGCCGCGCCGTGATGAGCCTTCTCGGCGTCGACCTTGGTCAGTGCCCGGTTGAACAGCAGCCGATAGGCGGCGGTCACGGCGTCGGTCATGGCTTGTTCTCCAGTGGGTCGAGGGCTGTGCTGGCCTGTGGTGGCGTGAACTTAACCGCGTGAGGCGCCGGCGAGCCGGGCCGGACGCGACCACCACAGCCACACCAGGCCGAGAATCGGCAGCACCGCTGGCACGAAGCCGTACCCGGCGCCGAATGAGGACCACACGGTGGCCTCGGGGAACATTTGTGGTTCGACGAGTGAGAGCGTGCCCACGGTGATCACTCCGAGGAGTTCGATGATCACCGCGGTCCAGCCGACCTTGCGCCACCGTCGCCCGTTATGCGCTAGCGCGATGGTCGCCACCACGTACACCACGGCCGCCAAGGCGGACAGGCCGTAAGCCAATGGCGCTTCGCCCGCGTTGCGGATCAGTTGCACTGCGGACCGGGCGGTGGCCGACACCGCAAATATCGCGTAGATCACGATCAGGACCCGGCCCCAACCGAATGCCGGCCGGCGAGTGTCTTCGAGGTCCTGAGTCATCCCATGCTCCAGATTTGAGCGATCCGCAACTGCAGGATCGCGACCGTAAACGCTGCCACCAGCATCACTACCGAACTCCACCGGCTGGTGTCCATCAGCGCCCACCAGCCAGCGGCCGGGACCAGGACTAACGCAGTCAGCAGGTACCCCCACAGCAATACCGCGTCGGTGCTGTGCCCACCGGCCAGCAACACGCCGGCAGTGATCATCTGGATCAGGATCATCACGGCAACCAGACCGGCGCCCAACAGTTGGGCAACGGTGACGGGGCGATTGCGCGCAGCGTGCACACCGGACCATCCCGCAACGGCCAGGCTCACACAACCGACGCACCAGGTCAGGACGAGCACACGTAGCAGGGTAGCGCTTGCAAAGTACGATGAACCACGTGACTGAACTGATCCTGAACTCCAAGAAGCCCGACCAACTACCCACCGACGCGCTCATCGTGACCCTGGCCACGGGTGAGGATTCCGCCGTCTTGCACGGTGCAGACTCCCTGCCCGCAGAGGTGACCGAGGCGCTCACCGACGCGCTGAAGGCGCTGTCCGTTAGCGCGGCTAGTGGCACCGTCACCAAGATCCCGGCGCCCTCGGGCCTGAAGGCCTCGACCGTTGCGTTCGTTGGGCTCGGAGCTGCTGCCGAGGACCTGACCGATGAGAAGCTCCGCCGCGCCGCTGGCGCCGCGGTGCGCGAGTTGGGTGGCGTTGACAGCGTCGCGATCCTTCTCGACGGCGCAAGCCCGCAGTCCGTACAGGCTGCGGCTGAGGGCGCGCTGCTTGGGGCCTACCAGTTCACCCGCTACAAGGACGCTGAGTCCCCCGCTCCCGGGCGGGTCAACATCGTGGGCACCGACGCCAAGAACAAGGACGTCAAGGCCGCGATCGCCGCTGCGCAGGTGGTCGCCACCGGCGTCAACGGCGCCCGCGACCTGGTCAACGCTCCCCCGAAGGATCTGTACCCCGAGACCTTCGCCGATGAGGCCCGCGCTTTGGTCAAGGGCACCAAGGTCGGGGTCGAGGTGCTCGATGAGGCCGCGCTGCGCAAGGGTGGCTACGGCGGCCTGGTAGGCGTGGGTCAGGGTTCCACCCGCGGCCCCCGGATGGTGAAGCTCACCTACTCCCCCGCTCGTGCCAAGTCGCACTACGCCCTGGTGGGCAAGGGCATCACGTTCGACTCCGGCGGCTTGTCGATCAAGCCCGCCAAGTCCATGGAAACCATGAAGATGGATATGGCCGGAGCCGCCGTGGTGCTGCACACCGTGCTCGCCGCGGCTGAACTGAAACTGCCGATCGCCGTCACCGGTTACCTGGCACTGGCAGAGAACATGCCCTCGGGAACCGCACAGCGCCCGTCGGACGTCATCACCATCCGTGGTGGCAAGACCGTTGAGGTCCTGAATACCGACGCCGAAGGCCGCCTGGTGCTGGCTGACGCGCTAGTCAGCGCCACCGAGGACAACGCCGACGTCATCATCGACATCGCCACCCTGACCGGAGCGCAAATGGTTGCTCTGGGTAATCAGGTCAGCGCCGTGATGGGCATCGATGAGGTACGCGAGCAAGTGGTGGCTGCTGCCGATTCCAGCGGTGAAGAGTTCTGGCCGATGCCGTTGCCGGCGGAGCTGCGCCCGTCGCTGAAGTCCAGCGTGGCGGACATGGCCAACACCGGTGACCGTTTCGGCGGGATGCTCGTGGCCGGACTGTTCCTCAAGGAGTTCGTGGGCGAGACTCCCTGGGCGCACTTGGACATCGCCGGACCGGCCTTTAACGAGGGCGGACCGCGCCACTACGTGCACACCGGCGGGACCGGAGTGGGCGTGCGCACGTTGGTGCGCCTGCTGCAGGACGCCTCCGCGAAGTAACGTTCCGCGCCCGCTGGTACCAACCGGTGCCAGCGGGCGCGCTATTGCGTTGTAGTCGGTGCCTGGTCAGCCGCGATGAGTGCCACAGCACCTCGATTGGGCAGGATCGCCGCGCAGTGCCAAAATAGAAGGCCAGTGACGCGCCGAACGGGCGCAGTGCGAGGAGAGGTACGTGAGCGCAGCGGATTCATCGCCTTACGATCTCTTGGTGCTCGGTGGCGGTCCGGCCGGCTACGCCGCAGCATTGCGCGCGGCCCAGTTGGACCTGCGGGTGGCGCTGGTGGAGTCCGACCAGATCGGCGGCACGTGCCTGCACCGCGGCTGCGTACCTGCCAAGTCGCTCTTACACAGTGGGCACGTGGCAGACATGGTTCGCAACGCTGGCAACTTCGGCGTCAGCGCATCGCTGCATGACATCGACGTTCCGGCCATGCATAAGCACAAAAATAGCGTGGTGCG
>JBMDWZ010000377.1:0-10079 GCA_048594865.1 Beutenbergiaceae bacterium | reverse complement strand
GCTGGTCGAACCAGACCCGCTGGGCTGGGAGTTGAACAGGCTATCCGAGACGTCGGTGTTACCGCGCGGGCTCGAGTTCCCGCTGCTACCGCTGCCTCCGGTGCCCGAGCCTCCGGATGTATTGGCAGGCGGGACGTCGGGGGTGACACGTTCAGTAAGAACACCCGGGTTGACCGACAATCCCCCGCCACCACCACCGGTCGGGATGTTGTCGATAGATTGGATCGCATTTCGCAGACCGGGTACCGCACGGATCGCACCTTGCAGAGCCCAAGAACCACCTGGGAGGGCGATGTCAGCTGCGACCCCGGAGATACGCGCAACCCTCGAAGCGACCGATCCACCCTTTCCGACAGCACTTGCCACATTGGCCCCGGGCACAAAGAACGATCCAACATTGAGAACCGATTCAGTCCCCGTGGACCAGGGATCGTCCTTCCATCGGTGCCAAATGTCGTCATTGCTGGCGTCGATACCGATCATCGAGCCCCAGCCCGCGAGGGCGTCGTCTCGGCGGTCAGCTAGCCACGGGTTGACAGCAGAGGCACCCAGTAGTGGCAAAGACGTCACAACGAGCGTCCCCATCGCAAACGAGCCAAGCCCAGTCCACGCCTGGCCTGCATAATCCCAGTTTCCCCACCCATTCCCGGGTTGGTAACTAATGAGACTGCCGAGTCCTTGGACAGTCCCAACTACGAAGTTCTTGCCACCGTTGACGACCGACCCCGGGCAATTGCGGTCCTCTTCAACCGGCGACCCCCAGGGCATCGGTTCAGACACATCAGTGAAAGCTAGCGCAGGAATTGCTTCAACTGGATCCCCGGTGTAACCCTCCACCAAACCATTAATTGCGTTCGCACAGGTCGCCGCATACCCCGAGATCTGTTCCAGAAGTCCCGCGTACTCTTCGAGGAGTTCCTCATTGCGCGACACTGCGGGTCCGTGCTCGTTCCACGGCACCCATACCGTGTTCTGCAAGTCGGTGTCTCCACCGAAAAACCCGGTGACCCCGTCGGCGGCCTGACCGAGTCGAGACACAACCACTTCGCCCAAATGCGCGTCCGCAGCCTCGGCCTTGGGCACGTAGTACCCCTGCAGCGCCTCCTCACGGAACGAGGTAGCGCGCGCTTCAAAACTCGACAATGTTCCTTTCACCGAAGACAGCTCCGAGGCGTAGGTTTCGAGGTGTCCCCCGACGCTACTTAGCGTCTCTTCCAGTGAGTTGGCAGAAGTAACCGCTGGATCCAAAAGGGCGTACGCCTCTTCACCTTCGGGCGCCTCATAGCTGCTCGGCAGACCGGCCCAGGTCTCATTGAGATTGGTCGCACGAGTCGAGACCTTCGCGCCCATGTTCGTGAGTGCATCTGCCGACGCCGTAATGCGTTCGGTGTCGAGGTCTTCCGATTTGCAGGGAAACGCGTCCGGGTTGATGAGGCCACCATCGGCCACGCACTGTTCTGCGGTGACAGTCATCAGCCCTCCCCTTGGTAGCCGTGTTCGGTGAAGTAATCAAAGTTCCCGTCTTCAGCCGAGGAGAGCATCTCGTTGTGAAAGTTGCCCGCCATATCCTCTTGCCCGTTGTTGTAGGAGTACACAGCGTTGAACACTCCCAACTGGGATGCGGTCACACGATTGGTGATGGTGCTGAGGTGGCCTTGCTGGTCCTCGAGTAGCCGCTGCACGGCCTCAGGCACCTCCTCGGTCAAGACGCTGCCCCAGGTCAAACCTTCAAAGATGTAGCCGAACTTGTCCTCATCGATAGCTTTGTAGAGCTCCTCGACGTCGGGCGCCATGCCCTCGAGCAGGTTCTGAACGCCATCGGGATTGATCTTCCACTGTGTCACGGTCGATATCTCCAGGTCTCAGATTCGTTCGTGTATCGATCCACCGACGGCGTCGGCGATTTGCTGGGCAAGGTTCCGGCCAGGGTCCGAGTCACCAAAGGGAATGGCGATGTCGGTCCACAGCGAGGCGGTATCCGGTGGGAAGTGCAAAGCAGCGAACGCCTCACGCGAATTGATCACGGGTCGGCTCGCGAAGATCTGTAGTAATGCAACACCGTCGGCGTCCAGCAATTGGCCGATCTCCCCGTCCCGATAGGACAGGTAGGTGCCGTCCGGATGGTCTATCGCACCAGCGCGGATCAACGACTCAGTCGAAGGTTCTACGTCGCTGAGTAACACGAGTTCGGTCGGCATGTCAGTCGCCCCTTACCCCGAGTGCTTCGGCGACCTTCTCCTCGCCGAGTTCCCGGACGAAACGCATCATCTGCCACCACAATCCCTCATCGGGCCTACTGAACCGGACCACCAGGCTCGCCACTCGCCGTCGGCCTATGACCGTGGCGTCGTACTGCCTGGTGATCGACTCCACATCCACGTCCAAGTCGTGCAGAGTCTTGGGGCCCAGGGCCACCGCTAGCGGAACCTCGGGGCGTTTGGCGGTAGCGGTTTGAGTCCCGTTCGGCCCGGTTTCACTCAAGGAAACAAACCCGACCGTGAGCAGGAACTGTTGCGCTGCAGAGGTCAGCGCCGCCGACGCGGCCGCCATCACCTCGCTCGTGTCGCCGGGGTAGGCGCTCAGCGGCACGGCACCCTTCGCCTCTTCCAGGAGGCCACGTCGAGTCCGGGTCACCTGCATGCTGGCATACGAACCATCGAGGGCGCGCGCGTGGGCTGCCTGCGAGTCCGGCATACCCCGCCTCGCGAATTCCGTCACGGCGGCGACGTTCCAGGGCTGCATTAGCGGCTCGTATCGATCCCAGACGTCGAAGCCTTGACCGCCCAACTGGCTCACCATGTGTGTGCCAAGTTCTCCGGTCAGGGTCTGCGCGCGTGCCCGTTGGAAGGCAAAAGTCTCAAATTGCAGAGCGGCGAGCGGCTCAGGCGAGGTCTGCCGCAACGCAGGGAGCTGGGTCCTCGATGTGTCGGGCTGCGCCCACAACTCGTGGAATCCGGAGATCTGGTACCCCGTCAAAGCGTTGAAAACACCACCGGAAGCATCCAACACCGCCCAGAACCCGGCCGAACGTGCCATGGCGGTCGCGACTAGTGGCGATAGCTCCGCGTCTGAGTCGGTGACGAGCACCGGCCGCAGACCGTCCTCAACGCAACTGTCCAGAAACAACTTCAGCGGCTCACTGAGTAACACCCTGCGCGAGGACGCCGAGTACACCGCGTACTCATCGGTCCACTCATCAGCAACGGGATGCACCACCCGCATTTAGTTACTCCTTCATTTCAGGCTCGCCTGTGACACAAGGACTGGGCGCCATTGAAAATACTTCGGTATCGAATTCAACTAACTTGTGCAATGCGCCGGTAGACGCGCGAAAGCACCACGGCCCTCAGAACAGCAAAAGAACGACTCGGCGTTAGTTACGGAATGAAGGACGCCGCTCGGTACATCGCCCGGGAGGCAACGTCGTCGTTGTTCGCCAGCGACTTGCGAATCGCCTGAATGATCGTGCGAACCTCAGCGCCAGCGGTGTTCCACTTGCCTTCCATCTCGCGGTAGCGCTCGGAGACGCCGTCGGCTTCGTAGGCGGCCATGGCGTTTGCCACGTCCTTATCCCGCCGGGCCAGAGCCTCTTCTAGGCGTGAGGCCGCGGTCTCGAAGTTCGACTGAGCCGACTGCGAGGATGAGATGTTGTAGTCATTGCGATCTGCTTGATTACCAACCATTTTTAGCTCCTCGGTTCAGACCTGGGGGGTGAACTTGGTTGCATCGGCGGCCTCAAATGAGGCGCCGCTTTCGTTCGTCCGGTGCTCGCTTGCGCCGTCCTCGGAGGCGGTCATAAAGGCCATGTTCTGGCCCGAGATCGAGGACACGATGCCGGCCAGGGCATTGTTCAATTGCGCGGCGACCTCATCGGTGCGGGTCTTGAAACTGTTGAAGGCGCCCTTGGCCGATCCGTTGAAGGTGCCCTCCAAGGGTTCGGCAGCTTCAGCTAGTTGGCGAACCAACGTGCCGAGGTCGTCTGATTCAACCGTTGTCTTTTGACCAAGAACTGATAGGACGTCAGCTTCCATCGCAAACTTCGTAGCCACAGGGATCCTTTCAAAGGAAGATTCGTTCTGTGCGGTAAATACGTTAAAACAGAATCCGCATCACTGCCAGCCCCGGGGATGGGTAGATGTCTCCGGCCCCGAACACCCAACCTGATCAGTTACGAACACCGGGGCAGTCCTACCCACGTATCGAACGTCTTCCCTGAGCACCCCGGCCCTGGGGCGTACTACTGTTTTGCGCCATGGGTGTTGCCTTGCACGCTTACCGCCCGCTGGCGGCGGAACCCGTCCTGAACCGATCGGTAACAGCCGACCGGCGGCTTGCTGCGCCCACCACGATCTTCGCGGGAAGCCGCGGCACCTCACCGGTGCTCGCGGTCATCATCGACCTCGCCCTGTACGCCGCGATCCTCGCCGCATTCACCCTGGTTCCGCCGTTGTTCTCGATCAGTCCCACGATCGGTGTGTACGTGGCCCAGGCCGCGATCCTGGGGTTCGCATTGTTCGACCTGTTGCGCCACGGTCGCTCACCGGGCCACCGCATCCTTGGGCTGCGCACCGTGGATTCACGCACCGGGCTACCCCCGACACTTCGAACGATCGGCCGGGGCCGCACCCGCACCGTCTCACTGCGAGGCCGACGGGACCCGAGCCTCATCACGCCGGACATGAACCTGGCAATCCCCCAGCAACAGCATCAGTGGAACCGCACAGCCGCTCACGGTGACGCCCTGGCCACCGCCCTGACCTTCGATTCGGGACTGTCCTTCACGCTTTTGGGTCCCACGGTCTTGGGCCGCTACCCCGCGTTGGTTGACGGTGCGGATCATTTGCTGCAAATTCCAGACCTGACACGTAGCATCTCCAAGGTCCACGCTCTGTTGGAACCCAAGGTGGGAATGGTCCAGGTCACCGACCTCGGCTCGGTCAACGGCACCGCCGTCGCACCGCCCGATGGCACCGCGGTTCGCCTGGCCCCGCACGTGCCCACCGAGGTGCCCGCCGGGTCCCGGATCGAGTTCGGGAGCCGCGCCGCCACCATCAGCCTGGGCGCCACACCACCACCATCGATGCAGGAGGAAGAACGCTGATGCAGCAAGACAAAATCCTCATCGAGACCACCAAAACCCACCGGGCCCGGTTGTCCTCCGCGCTGTCCTACGGCTCTCTGGGACGCCGTCGTTCGGTGAACTCCAACCTCAAACGTCTCATCGGGTCGGTGATCTTGGCCGCGGTGGCAGGCGTCGCCTGCCTCGGGACGTCGTTCGTGCTGGGCTACCTGCAAGGCCAACGCGAAGATCAGGCGTTGGAGGCCTACCAGTCGGCGCTGCAATCCAACCCGATCCCCGAAAGCGATGAGATGGTCGCCGATGAAGAGACCGGCTTCCTCATTGAGCAAGCGACCGGCAACCTCGTCGACCCCCGCACCGGGTTCATCGTGGATCCCGAGACCATGCTGGCCACCGACGCCGCCGGAAACACCGTGGACCCCCGGCTCGGCTGGATCTACCACCCCGACACCGGCTACTACGAAGACCCCTCCAACGGGGTCCTCATCGACCCAGAAACGCGCCAGGTAGTGAGAGACGATTCATGAGCGAGTACACCCGGGTCACCGTCCAAGGGCAGTCGCGCAAAGCAGACCTGGTGCTGCCCGACGACGAACCGATCGCGGCCGTACTTCCCGACGTCCTCGCGCTACTCAATGAGTCCACCGAACGCTCCGCTCGGCCGCTCGTTTTGGTCACCTCCGTGGGTGAGCAGCTCGCGCCGGGCCTCACCCTGGCCGAACAGAACGTGGACCACGGAACCATCCTTCGCCTGGTGCGCATCGACGAGGCTCCGCCGCCACCGGAGGTAGCTGACGTCACCGACATCCTCGGTGAAGCCGTGGAGAACCGCGCCGACGCCTGGCGCCCCATGTGGGCCACCGCCGCCGCTGCCGCAGTGGCCGCCGTCGCTGCGGCGCTGTCTTCGTCGGCCATGGTCGAACAAGGCATGTCGGTGACCCAAGTGGCGATCATGCTCGGCACCCTGGCGGTGTTCGCGATCATCGCCGCCCGCCGTGACCGCGCACAAGCCGCCACCGTGCTGCTCGTGGCCGCCGCCGGGTGGGCCACCACCGTCGCAGCCGGCGTGGCAACCACCCTCGGCCTGACCTACCCCTTCGCCACCGCCGTCACCTGGTTCGGGATGAGCTGCGCGATCGCCGCGCTGGTGGCGATCGCCGGATTCCAAGACCGCCCACTGGCGCTTGGCGGCACGTTGGGCACGGTGATCCTCGGTGGCTGGACGCTGATGCTGTACCTGGACCTGCCGATCGCCCAAGCGGCCGGGATCGTGGCCGCCGCCTGCGCCCTGCTGCTGGGCCTGCTGCCCGGGATCGCGATGTCCATCAGTGGGCTCACCGGGCTCGATGACCGGGTGGTGGAGGGCAACCGGATCGCCTCCACCACGGTGGCCGATGCCGTGGACCAAGCACACCGCTCCCTGAGTTGGGCCACCGTGGCCGTGGCCGCACCGGCCTCCTTCACCGCGTGGGTGCTCAGCGGCATCGACGAGTGGGCCGCGCAAGGTTTGGCCGCCGCGGTGGCCGCGATCCTGCTGCTGCGGACCCAGGTGCTCCCACTCGCGCCACAACGGCTGGTGCTGATCGCCGCCGGTGTGGCACCGCTGTTGGCGCTGATCTACCGCAGCGGCCTGATGACAACCACCCAAGCCGCGGTGGCCGGGGTGGTGCTGCTGACCCTCGCCGGGCTGATGGTGGCCGTGCGCACCTCGGAGAACACCCGGGCGCGGTTGCGCCGCCTGGCCGGCTTCTTCGAACTGATCGCGGTGCTCACGCTGGTGCCGTTCGTGCTGCAACTCTTTGGAGTATTCGCCGATCTTCTTGAGCAGTTCCGATGAGGGCCCTGGTCACCACCGTCGATGCCGCGCTGCCGTGGCGGGTTCCCGAGCTCATCGCCCTGAACGCCGAGATCCGCCAACCCTTGGCGCTGTCCACTCGGGTGGGCTTCGTGGGGGTGGTGGGCGGCGCCGGCTGCTCGGTGGCAGCCGGTCTGGCGGCCTCGGTGCTCGCGAACCGGCGAAGCGGGCGGGTGCTGGCCGTGAACTCCTCCGGGCACCCCAGGTCCCTGCTCTGGCACGCCGGGATCACGGCCGATGCTACCTCCACCACCGGGCAGGACTCCGCTCGGGTGGGCGCCGCCCGCGCCGCCGATGCCCTCGATGGGCTCACCACCTCGGCCACCGGGCTGCATGCCCTGGACCTGGGAATGTCCACCGACCAGCGTTGGTGGGATGCGGTGGCTCCCGGCAGCCGGTTCTTCGACTTCGTCGTCACCGATTGGGGTACCCGGGACGCCGGTGCCATGGGCCACGTGCTGGCCTCCAGCACCCTGCTGTGCCTGGTGAGCACCCCCGATCGAGTCGCCCTGCAGCACACCGCGGACCTGGCCGCGGCGGCCGCCGCTGGCGGGGTGCCCAGCGTCCTAGCGCTGATGCCAGCCCGCGGCCGCGCCAAGCTCGCCGAACGCTCGGCGATCAACTCCCTGCGCCTGCCGATGGTTCGGTTCCCCGTGGATCGTGCCCACCAGCGATCCCGCCCGGTGCCCAGCCGTCAGCTGCGCACCAAGACCAACCTGTCCGCGATGCGGTTGAGTGCCCAGTTGGTCAATAGCGGACGACGGCGGTTGGGGGCTGTGGCATGACCGTGCGGATGGTGCATCGGCCCACTCGTGAGACGGTCCCGCTCGAGGCACCCGAGACCGAGAACATCGCCCCGCCGCCCCCGCTGAGCGAAGACTCCGGTGTGATGCCGATGCAGATGATGCTGCCGATCATGGGCGCCGTGACCTCGGTGACCATGATGGTGGTGCTGCGGCATGGCAACCCGCTGTTCCTGGTGGTGGCCGGGCTGGTGTTCGTGGTGGCAATTGTGGGTGGTGTGGGTTTCGCGCTCAGCCACCGTGGGCGCAACGCCCGCCAGCAAGCGCATAAACGCTCCCTGTACTTGGACTACCTGGAACGGGTGCGCGGCGACTTCGCCGAACGCATCGAACAGACCCGACTGGACGCCACCGTGCTGCATCCGCAGCCCACGGCATTGATGGGCCTGATCCGAGACCCGCAACGCATTTGGGAACGGCGGCGGCGCGATTCCGACTTCGCGCAGGTGCGCATCGGCACCGGCAGCGCGCCGTGGTTCGACATGAGTATCCCGCCCCCCGAGTCCCCGGTGGAGCCGCACGACCCGATCCTGCTCGCCGAGGCCGAGTTGGTGGCGGCGTCCTGCTCGCGGATCGAAGGCATGCCGCTCACTGTCTCGCTGCGGGACAACGGCGTCATCGCCGTTATCGCCGATCGTGACCGGGGCAGTGCCCTGATCCGCTCGATGCTGCTGCAGTTGGCCTCATTGCACGCACCCGATGACCTGAGCATCGCCCTGGCGTTCAGCGAAGACACCGCCTCCAGTTGGGCTGGCGTGGACCTCCTGGCTCACGTCCAGGAACCCGAACTTTTCGACGGCCCGGTGCCGGCGCGGCGGATCGCCCCGTCGGTGGAGGCCCTGGGCCGGATCATCGGCGATTCCCTCACCGACCGGGTGCAGGGCGCGCACAGCACCCGCCGGGCCGGACCCCAGCGGGCCCAGCCACCACACCTGGTTATCGTCGTCGACGATCACGGACGGGTTGCTTCGCAACTGCCGGTGCCAGGCAATGTGCCCCTGGCTGAACTCGGCGTCACCGTGATCCACCTGCTCGATGACCGGCTCGATGAGCCCAGCGACGTGGACGTGCGCATCACCATCCCGCACGGCGCCGACAGCGGCGCCGGGACAGCCGGGGTCACGGGCGCTGATAGCACTGGCAGCACCGGTAGCCACACCGGAGCCGACGGCACCGGTGACCCAACCAGCGCCGTCCTCACCACCAAACCCGGCACCCAAGACGCCACCGATGTCACCTTCACCCCCGACCAGAGCGCCTCGCCCCTCTTCGTGGGCACGGCCCGGTCGATGGCGGCGCTGCGCACCACCCTGGTCGCCTCCCGTGACGAAGAGGGTGACGCTACCTTGGAGATCGAGGAACTCCTGGGTGTTTCCGACCCCACCAACTATGACCCCCACGACCTGTGGCGGCCCCGCGAACCAGCGGACTTCCTGCGCGTACCGTTCGGGATCAACGACCGCGGCAGCCCGGTGCTGCTGGACCTCAAAGAGAGCGCCCAACTGGGGATGGGCCCGCACGGCATCTGCATCGGGGCCACCGGTTCGGGTAAGTCGGAGATGCTGCGCACACTCATCTTGTCCCTTGCGCTGCACCACCCGCCCGAAGACCTGTCGATGATCCTGGTGGACTACAAGGGTGGCGCGGCGTTCGCCCCCTTCGATGGGCTGCCGCACCTGGCGGGTTTGATCGACAACCTCGCCGATGACCCCCAACTGACCACCCGGGCGCGGCACTCCATCCAGGGCGAAGTGGTGCGCCGTCAGCAGCTCTTGAAGTCCGCCGGGTCATCGCCATCGATCACCCACTACCGCCAGTTACGGGAGGAAAACCCGGAGCTGGAACCGATGCCGCACCTATTCGTGGTCATCGATGAGTTCGGTGAACTGTTGACCGCCGAACCGGACTTCATCGACCTGTTCCTGCAGATCGGGCGGATCGGGCGCTCGATCGGCGTTCACCTGTTGCTGTCCAGCCAACGTATCGAGGGTGGAAAGCTGCGCGGGTTGGACACCTACCTGTCTTACCGGTTGGGTTTGCGGACCTTCTCCGAGGCCGAATCCCGGGTGGTCCTGGACACCACCGACGCCTTCCACCTGCCGGCGCTACCCGGCTATGGGTATCTGAAGGTGGACACCAGCGTCTACACCCGATTCCGGGCCGGATTCGTTTCGGGACCGGTGATCCAGCAACGCACCCAGCCCGAAGGCGACCAGCGCGTCTCCCCCAAGCCGATGCTGCTTCCCACCTTCAACGGGATCCGGCAGGGCACCGATGCCTCCAGCCCCGACCTGGCACCACTGGCGCGTGCCGACACCTCCCTCACCCTGGTGGAGGCCGC
>JBMDWZ010000376.1:0-3161 GCA_048594865.1 Beutenbergiaceae bacterium | reverse complement strand
GGGGGTCACGACCGGCTGTGGGCCGGCGATGAGTTCGGCCAACCCGTCGGTGAGGGCGTTGCGGACCCGCGGCGCGAACGGCCGGTGACTGCGCTGCACCGGTGAGGGCAGATGCAGCAATCCGGTGCTGTACCCCGAACGATCTTGAGCCCGCAGCTCTTCCACCACGCTCGCCGTCGTCCCGCCCGGGAACCGAAAATCGGTCGCCATCACCACGTCGTAGTGCCTGGGGGTCATCACGTCACTTCCTGGCATCAAGGAAACTGGCATTGAGAAGGCTGAAATTGAGAAGGCTGGCACTCAGGAGAATCTTGCCGATTGTTGCGCGAACACGGCGCACGATGCGCCACCGACCCACCACCGCCCAGATTTTGCGCACCAGCGTTTGGGACTTCGGGCGTGGGAGTCGCCCGATCCACTCCGGGACGTCCGCCGGTGCAGCCGATCGCGCACGCAGCACCCGCTCGGGCCCGAACCGGCTTTTGGCCTCCTCCTCGGTGACGTCATCATCGACGACGACGTAGCGGGAGACTTTAGCGACAGCGGAGTCGAGGTCGTCCAGGCTGGTGGCAAGGAACACGGTATTCGATCCGGAGTGCTCGGCTTTGATGAGGACGGCCAGTAGGTCGCCGCCGAGCTCGGCCGGCCCGCACACCAAAGTGGTGCCCTCGCGCCAGGACCCAAGCTCTGTGCTCAGCGTGAATCGCGCACCCATCACAGCACCCCGGAGGCGTCTTGGCCGGCGAGCGCCGACTGGTGCTCAATAAACCACAACGACATCACCGCAAGTGACCGCAGCAGGTGCTGGGCGCCGGTGTTGCTCAGCAACTCCCGCCACGTCTGGACCGGGGCGCTGGCCAGTTCGTCATTGACCAACATCCGCACCTGGGGCGCCAGCACCAGTTCCCGGATGTGGGTGGCCGCGGCCAGGCTAGAGATTCGGCGTGGGTGCGGGCGTGGCCAGGGTGACAGGTCCTGGGCGGTGGGAAGGTTCGCCAAACCCTGGTCGAATTGCGCCAAGATCTGGGGGTACAGCCTTCCGCCGCTGTGCAGCTCCGGGGCCAGAGATAGCGCAGTGCGCACCACGGTGTCATCGAGGAACGGGGTCGCCACCGGGCTTCGGGAGCCGACCAGTCCGTAGGGCGCCTGGCTGATCCCCGGCAGGGTGCGGTTGAGGTAGGCGGTGAACGTCGCCGCAAACGGGTGATCGACCAGTGGTTTCGCCGCGGTCATGAAACCCGCGCGGGCGCGCTCGCGGATGGGTTCGATTGCGCGGGCGGCCAGCACTCGGGGTGCGGCCCCCAGGTAGTGGCTGAGCCGAGCGAACCGGTGCTCGAGCACCGAACCTTGATGACCCGCATCGTCGGGGAACGCGCCGCCGGCAAAGAGCCCGCCCCCTAGGCCATCAAGGACGGTGCCGGTGCTGGAGTCCAGCTCCCGCGCCAGTGGCACCAGCCAGATGTGGAACGCGGTTTGGTAGTCCACGCTGGTTGCGAAATAGTCGATGTCATCGGCGATCTGATCCGCCCTGGGCGCTACGATCCGATGGTCGATTCGCAGGCGCTGCGCGACTTGCGCCGCGACCAACTCTTCGATGACGGTGCCGGTGTCCGACGACGTCGTCCGCCCGGTCAGTGCCTCACCTTGGGCGCGATGGGCCAAGGTGGTGAGGATGCGCGAGTCCCAGCCGCCGCTGAGCAACGGGGCGAGCGGACCACGAGCGGCAAGGTCGTTGACGCGCCCGGCCAGCGCCTGCGCCACGTCCTGCACGGACCCGGAGCCGCCGGGTTCAATGTCTAGCCACGGCCACTGTCCGCGCTCACGATGCACCCGGCCATCAGCACTCACCCGAGCACGTTCGCAGGGTTGCAGTCGCTGCACACCGGCGACCGTTGTGCGGCCCCCCAAGGGCGCCCCGGTCGCCAGCATCTGCGCCCAGCCGTCAAAATCTGGGTCGATCAGCGCGCGCCCCTGCGTAAGCGCCGAGATCGAGGAGGCGAAGGAGAGTCCCGCCTGGTGCTCGGAGACGTAGATCGGGGTAGCCCCGGAAATCCCCGCCTGCAAGTACCCGCCCTCATCATCTACCCCGACCGATAAGGCGTCATGACCGCTCGCGTTCTGGGCCGCCGAGGCGGGGACCTCGCCCGGCAATGGGTGCGGCGCCCATGAGACCCCGCGGCCATCGGCCCAGGCGCGTGCGCCGGTGGCGTGCACGGTGGCCTCGTGGCGGTCCAGGACAACCGGAAGGCGGCCGACGGCGTCGGTTCCGGTCTGTGCGCGGGAGTCACCTGAGTCTGGAGTTCGGTGGTCGCTGGCGCCGAGGCGTCCAACCACGCGTGGGCCGATGCGTTGCAACGGCATTACTCAACTCCTCGAATTCACCTTCGGCACAGCCTTTGGCGATGCTATAGCAACGCGGCGCTTTGGCCCGGGATGTATCGCATAACCTGGATTCCATGGAGTCCACCCCCGGCAGCGATGACGGCGCCGAGGCACAGATCCGGCTTCTGACCGCTGCATTGGACCTGACCGTAGATTTGCCGGCTCCCCAGCACCGGCACACCTACAGCGGCCCTAAACGCGGGCTAGATGCCGCGTTTCTGCGGCACGCCGCGCAGCAGCTGGGCGTCGGGGTACGCAAGCTCAGTGATCTCACCACGCTGGTGGAGGTGGGCAACCGGACTCTGATGCTGCACAAGAACATGCCGATGGACTTGATGGCCGTAGATCGGGCAGTGACCAACAACAAACAACTGACCAAGGATATCCTGAATCAAGGCGGCGTGCCCACGGCCGCGGGGTTCTTGGTCGACTCACCCGACGCTGCGGCGCGGGCATTTGAGTCCATCGAAGGCGCCGTGGTGACCAAGCCGATCACCGGCAGTGGCGGTCAGGGGGTGAGCGTCGATCTGCGAACCCCTGAAGATGTGGTTGCCGCGGCTTCCGAACTGCTCGGCGAGCGCCGCCGGATCGTGGTGGAGGAGATGGTCCGCGGCGTCGATGTGCGGGTGATGACCATCGCCGGCAAGACCGCAGGCGTCTGCATTCGAATTCCCGCAAACGTGGTGGGCGATGGCCTCAGCACCATCACCGAACTGGTGGAGGCCAAAAACGAGGAGCGGGCACGCAACGACTACCTGCGTCACAGCCCGCTGGTGCTC
>JBMDWZ010000375.1:0-7684 GCA_048594865.1 Beutenbergiaceae bacterium | reverse complement strand
ACGGCGGAGCTGGAGCAGATCATCGCCACCGCGATCGATCAGGTCGCCGGTGAAGGGTCGCAGGAAGTCACCCTGAACGCCGGACCGCACGCTCGGGGCGGCGTGCCCGCCTTGGGTGGCGCCGCCCAGCAGGCCACCGAGGTGGCCACGACCGTCACCCGCGAAGGCGACGACGTCGTCCTGGACAACGGTCTATTGCGCGTGCACATCGACGAGCGCGGTCTGATCACCTCGATTCTGGACCTGAAGACCGGCCGGGAGTCGCTGGCGCAGGGTTCCGCCGCTGGGCTCATCCAAGCCTTCCGGGACATCCCCAACCAGTGGGACGCCTGGGACATCGATGAGCACTACCGCCGCAACGTCACCGACCTTGACTCGGCTGACGCCGTCGAGGTCCTCACCGATGTGACCGGGGGAGCCGGCGTACGGGTCTCACGCACCTTCCGGGACTCGCGGATCACCCAAACCTTCGTCCTTCCCGACGGCGCATCGCGGGTGGACCTGGGCACCGACGTCGACTGGCACGAGCGGCGCACCATGCTCAAGCTGGGCTTCGCCCTGGACGTGCACGCCGAGCGCACCTCTAGTGAAATCCAGTTCGGGCACCTGCACCGCCCCACCGCGGTGAACACCTCCTGGGACCACGCGCGGTTTGAGACCGTGGCCCACCGGTGGGTGCATGTGGAAGAGCCCGGCTACGGCTTCGCCGTCGCTAACGATTCCACCTACGGCCACGACATCACCCGGACCACCCGCGAAGACGGCGGCACCACCACCCTGGTGCGTCAGAGCCTGCTGCGCGCCCCGATGTTCCCGGACCCCGACGCCGATCAGGGCTCACACAGCCTGCAGAGCTCGCTGGTGGTGGGGGCGCAGATCGCCGACGCCGTGGCTGAGGGCTACCGGATCAACCTGCCGCTGCGCACCGCGACCGGTGCCGGGCCGATTGAGCCGCTGGTGTCCGTGAGCGACCCTGCCGTTGTGGTGGAGGCCGTGAAGCTCGCGCAAGACGGCAGCGGTGACGTCATCGTGCGGCTCTATGAAGCCCACGGTGGTCGTGCCTTGGCGCAGGTTGCGCCCGGCTTCGAGGCCAGCTCGGTTCGCGCCGTGGACCTGTTGGAGCGCGAGGTCGAAGGTCGCGGAGTGCAAATCGCAGACGACGGCGTAGTGACACTGTCGGTGCGTCCGTTCCAGATCGTGACGCTGCGCTACAGCCGTGCCTGAGTCCGGCTGAAACCTGACCGCGGCTGATCGCCGCGCGTGCATCGGCGGAGTCCCCTAGACATTGGGTCTCCGCCGATTGCGTATCTGCCGCCCAGACGCGGTATACCTAGAGATAGTGATTTTCTGCTGCCCTACCTGAAGGAGTTTTCGATGTCCGTCAACGTCACCGTCACCGGGGCTGCTGGCCAGATTGGCTACGCCCTGCTGTTCCGGATCGCCTCAGGGCAGCTGCTCGGGCCCAACGTCCCGGTGAACCTGCGGCTGCTGGAAATCCCCCAGGGCGTCAAGGCTGCCGAGGGTACCGCGATGGAGCTCGATGACTGCGCGTTCCCACTGCTGCGCGGCATCGACATTTACGACGACGCCACCAAGGCATTCGACGGCGTGAACATCGCCCTGCTCGTGGGCGCCCGCCCGCGTGGCCCAGGTATGGAGCGCGGTGACCTGCTGGAGGCCAACGGCGGCATCTTCAAGCCCCAGGGTGAGGCCATCAACGCTGGCGCCGCAGATGACGTGCGCGTGCTGGTCGTGGGCAACCCCGCGAACACCAACGCGCTCATCGCTCAGGCGCACGCACCCGACGTGCCCGCCGCGCGGTTCACCGCGATGACCCGCCTGGACCACAACCGGGCGCTGGGCCAACTGTCGGTCAAGACCGGGGCGCCGGTGGACTCGATCAAGAACCTCACCATCTGGGGCAACCACTCCGCCACCCAGTACCCCGACATCTTCAACGCCACCATCGACGGCCGGCCCGCGGCCGAGGTGATCGATGATGAAGCATGGCTCGCCGATGACTTCATCCCCACCGTCGCCAAGCGCGGTGCGGCGATCATCGATGCCCGCGGGGCGTCCTCGGCAGCCTCGGCGGCGAACGCTGCCATCGATCACGTCTACGACTGGGTCAATGGCACCGGTGAGGACTCCTGGACCTCTGCCGCGATTCCCTCCGACGGCTCCTACGGTGTGCCCGAAGGTCTCATCTCCTCGTTCCCGGTGCGCTCCACCGGTGAGGACTGGCAGATCGTTCAGGGCCTGGAGATCAACGACTTCTCGCGTGCGCGGATCGACGCCTCGGTTGCCGAACTGACCGAAGAGCGCGACGCGGTCAAGGGACTCGGGCTGGTCTAGTTCACCGGCCTAGCCGAACCGCTTGAGATACGGGTTACCGACGTTACTGCCCGGCATAACGTCGGTAACCCGTACTTCGTTTAAGGGTGCGCATTACCGATGGGCTGACGTGCAGGCCGTCGGGATCGAGACTCGTCACTAACTGGACTACGCGTCCGGGGGCCATCTGCCACTGAATCCTCGGGATTGCAAGCACTTGAGGCCGTGGCCCTGGGCGCCCCGGCTCCAGTTGGCGACAGCCATATCTGGCAAGCGTTGAGGCACGCCGAGGCGGCGGACTTCATCGCGCAGTTACCCGAGGGGCTCGACACCACACTGGGGGAGCAGTGGGGTGGGCAGGGTCTGTCCGGCGGCCAGTGGCAGCGCTTGGCATTGGCGCGAATCTGCCTACGCAATGCAGGGATCTGGATACTGGATGAGCCGACCTCGGCGCTCGACGCCGAAACCGAGCGGGAGGTCTTTGCGCACCTTGCCGCCAGCAAGCGCGAACGGATCACGATCGTGGTATCTCATCGCGCCTCGACGCTACGTGACATGGACAGGATTGTGGTGTTTGATCGCGGGCGGGTCGTGCAAGAGGGCGGGTACTCCCAACTCCTGGCCGCGCCCGGAGTCTTCCGGCAGATGTTCCGCACCGAGGTGCGCTCCAAACCCCAGTAGTGGTCCGGGCCTGTATGCACCCTGCTGGATCCCCGTTGGTCCGTCGCTCCTTAGTTGCCGCAAGGTGCCATCATCTTGCCTGTGGCAAACAGACATGTTTTTGACTAAGACTTGTTGGTTTGTCACAGTAAGTTTGGATGGTGGTTGCGCATCAATGCCAATGGAATTCAGGCTTTTCTCAATGCATTAGATGCCGCTAGGGTTGAGTCCTACATCGGGGGATGGATGACTATTCACAACTCACATAACTCGATAAGGAGCCGCCGCCGTGATGAAGTCGCGGTGGCGCGATGGTGTGCTTCGGTAGACCATTACTCTTTGCTTGTCACCGGTCAAAGTGGAATGGGAAAGAGTTCCACTGTGCTAGGCGGATTGCGGCGAGCAAAACAACTGGACGTTGCGTTGCGAATCGGTGGCGTCGGAGAGGGAAATCCCTACCTGCATTCCGTGGTGGGCATGGAGCACGCTGACCGAGTCTTTGAGCTCGGATCCTGTGGTCCCGGGCAGGGCGAGGGCGCTTTCAACTTCGCAGGCATCGACATCGACAAACTCTTCAAAGGTATCGATGCCCACGTGCCCAGAGCGGCGGGGTCCGCGGGCCCCCGAGTCTTGGTTATCGATGACCTAGGGGAGTTGACCCCCTCCACGGCCCGCGCTCTACTCGCGATCGGTGAGCGTGGGCGCACATGGGGTTGGCGTACCGCGTTGATCGCGGATTCGGATCAGCACACTCTTGGGCACGTACCCGAGGGCGTGACGCACCGGTACCTGGGGGCACTGCCCATTGCGGACTTGGTACTGGCGCTGCGCGAGGCCGTCAAGACCCTCGTTGCGGTGGACGTTGCAGAACGCCTCTACCTGTGGAGTGCGGGCAATCCGGGCATCGCAATTGCGTTGGCCGATGATCTGTCCGATGCACAATTGGCCGGTTCCGAACCTTGGCACGGGCCGGTGGAGGTGCCGCCCATTGCGCGGCGGGCGTACCGCTCCGCCCTGGCAAGCTTGAGTGCTGACTCTCAACGAGTCTTGGGTGAGGAACTGGTTCGAGCCATCTCCAGCGGCGCGTCCTACCTGACCCTGACGGACGCCGCGCCCACCGAACTTCTCGGTTGCTCCCTTGCGTCCCGTGAGGGCGGTCGATGGGTCTTCCCGCACCCACTCGCGGCCGTGCTTGCTCTGGAAAGTCTGGAAGCGCCGTCGGCCGACTCGGCCTCAGAGCGACTCTTCACCAGCGATACGCGGGTGGATCCAGACGCGCGTGAGCGGGCGATGTGCTTTGCGCGGGCCTTAATGGAGGGTCGCCCTGGTCAGGACACCGAACCGGAATCATTGTTCGACGGCGGGGCGGCCAAGGGGTGGAGTGATCACCTGTGGTGGACCCAGTCGGAGCATGTGGAACCGGAGTTGTCGGAGGCCGGGCGCCGGTTAGCGGTCCGCCTGATCGACGCCGAGAGCGCGACGCCGTCCCACGCCCCACATGAGGTATTGCCCGATGTTATGGCGATTATTGCGGGCCCGAGCGTCGCGCCACACGCCACGTATCTGTTGACCCGCCTGCTACTCACGGCGGGGATCGCGCCAAGGCCCGTGAGCTAGCCGATCAGTTACCCTCCACGGTGGCGCGCGCATTATGGCCGCACGTGGGCGGGGCCGAAGCGGGGATTGTGCATCGGGCGGGTCTGGTCTTGAGTGCGGCGATGGTGGCCGCGGTAGAGGGGCACCACAGGTTAGTGCGCGATGAGATCGGCAAACTCTCGCGGTTGCGCGAGGACTTCGCTCGATGGCCGGCGGCGCGGGGCCTGGGAATGTGGTCGGACGCAGTGATAGACGGGGCGGCGCCGCCCATCGTTTTGGACAATGAGCTCCTCGGCGCATCGTCGCGCGCGATCGGTGAGTACGCCCTGGACCTTGCCATGGGCCACCTCGCGGTGGGCAATGTTGACGAGGCGCTGTCACTCTTTGAGGTGGGTTTGGACTACAGCCCGTGGCCCTACCACTGGCGGGGAGAGGTGTGTGGTTCCGCGCTCGATGCTGCGGCCGCGAGCCACGAGGCGGAGGTGTCCGCGGACCGTTTTACGACCGCACTGCAGAGCATCCTCGGCTCGGAGTCGGCCGACGCCACCGAGAGTAGGTCGGTGACCGAGGCGCGGCTGCATGCGGTTCTAGTGGCCTCGATTCCCCAACACCCGGACGAGCGCGCGCGGACCGCAATTAAGAGTTATGGCCGGGCCCTAGCCCGAGCTCGCCGCAGCGGTGCTATGCCCCAGCGGATCCGAGTGCAGGTCTCCTACGCGCTGCAGCTGATGCAACTCGGGCAGCAAGCCAAGGCCGACAAGTTGCTCTCTCAAGCATCGGGAGCGGCCCGATTCGCCGCAATGGGCGGCTGGGCCAAAGGGATTGAGAAGCTCGGTCAGCCGGCTGTGGGCGCGCCCAAGGACGTGTGGATCTCTCTCGATACCTCGGCAAGGTCGCTGGTTCAGATGGCGGTTGATGGCGCAACGAACTCGGCAATGGCCAACGCGCTATTTGTGTCGGAGAGGACGGTCGTTAATCGCCTTCGGGGTGTGTACCGGCATCTCGGTGTAGAGAGTAGGCGTGGCTTGATTTCGTTAATAGAGCAGGGGCGGCCGTCCTGGCTGAGTAAGGACAAATAGCCTAAGCCTCGAAGGAGAGGCAGTTTCTCTAATTGCCCAGTTGTGGTACGCGCGCGCATTACCGGCGCCACTGCTTCTAATCCGGTCGACGGTATTCGTACGCCCTTGCGCTAGCTGTCCGCATCTCGGGATTGCTGTGCGTCAACGCAACGCTGCATGCGTTCGCGCACGATATCCCGCTAGTCGTTCCCCAGCATAGAACTATTCGATTGGGTGGAGCAGCGGCGCAGAGTTGCGCCTTTACGTCAGTCCAACAGTGCGGAGGCATGAATGTTGCGTTCACGGGACAAGGTCCACAGTGAGCATAAGAAGAAAGTCAGATGGCGCCGACGAACAGCCATGATCTCGACGGCGGCTGTGGCCCTAGTCGGCGTCAATGCCCCTGCGTTCGCGGATGTCAACAACTACCCCGACGAGCCATCCGAGGCCGAAGCTAGCGTCGTCAACGCCAGCATCCTCGGTATGGACCTCGCTGGCGGTGCGCGCTCCGAAGCCGGCTCGGCGTCTAACCCGGGTCCAAACAGCGAAGCGTTGAACATCGATGTGCTGGGAACCGAACTCATCCAGATGGGAGACATTGAGATCCCGCTGGATGAGTTCATTGATTTCGGGCAGCTGGGAGTTTTGCTCTCCGAATCCGAGGCCAGCGGACCGCTGGACGCTCGGGCCATCTCCGGCCTGGCTGGCGGCGATGGTTCCGTCACTCTCGACGGTGAAGATGCCGACTTCGGAGCCGCAGAGATCGACCTGCTGTTCCTGTTCAACGAGCTCGGCGTGGATGGAATCACCGACCTGCTGATCGACGAGGCAACAATCGTCGCCGGTGCCGGTGGCGCCGAGGTCATCGCGGAAGACGGCGAATTCCTCGACCCCGACGGCGTTGGTGGAGTTGGCCAGTACCGCGTGGCCGAGGCAAGCCTGCTGCTTAGCTCCCCCGCGGTCGAAGAGGCCGCAGGGCAGATCTACGACACCATCGGCGAAGTCGATGGGTTAATGGAAGACACGGTCAATGAGTTGCTCGACCTGACCTCCATCATCGACGCTATTCCGACCGGAACCTCCCTTGATGTTTCGGTCACCTCGGACATGCAGGAAGAGATCTTCGCGGCGGTACTCGCTGAGCCGATCACAACCGAGAACCAGGTGCTTACGGTCGACTTCTCGACCGGCACGTTGCAACTGCACCTGGACCAAGCCCTCTCTGGTGAGATGCGACCCGGTCAACCCACCGGCATCAACAACCAGAACCCGAACACCGAACTCATCGACGACGAGCTTTACCCGATGATCGCCGAGACGGTGCACGACCTGATGGAAGAGGTCACCACGATCGTCATTGGTGCGATCGAGGGCGCGCTGGGCAGTGTGACCGTCGACCTGGAGCTTTCCCAGACCGTCGCCGGAAGCTCGGCGACGCTCACCGCGTCCATGAACCTCATGGGTGAACTGGAAACCGACTGTGTCTCCAGCGGTCTAGGCGGCGGCGCAATCTGCATCACCTTGAACGGGATCATGGCAGTAGTGGACCCACTGCTGACCGGTCTGGTTGCGCCGATTCGGGACTTCGTGATCGGGGAGGCTGGCCTGGAGATCTTCGATCTGCTGGTCCGCGACATCAAGACCGGTTTGATCACCGTGACGATCCGCAACGTGCTCGAGCCTTTCATCGAGATCGTCGCTGAGGTCATCTCGCTGCAGATCAACCGCCAGGTTGAAACCTACTGTGAGGCCCCCGATGGCTCCGAGGTCTTGGAGTCCATCGAGGTCTCGGCGCTGAGCTTGGGCTTCTTCCAAGCAATCGACGGTGCACGACTGAACCTCGGCAGCGCTGGGGCACGAATCGACGCCTGTGAACTGCAAGCTGACCTGCCCGAGTTTGAGGCCTCGTCTCCGGTTCCTGCTGGTGGGGAGTCTGTGGTGACTTCTTCTGGTTGGCCTGGGGATGCTGTGGTGTCGGTGCAGTTGGTTGATCCTGCTGGTGAGCCTTCGGGTGATCCGGTGCAGGTGAGTGTTGA
>JBMDWZ010000374.1:0-36896 GCA_048594865.1 Beutenbergiaceae bacterium | reverse complement strand
CGTTCGGGGTACAGCACCGGATTGCTGCATCTGCCCTCACCGGTGCAGCGCAGTCACCGGCCGTTCGCGCCGCGGGTCCGCAACGCCCTCACCGACGGGTTGGCCGAACTCATCGCCGGCCCACAGCCGGTCGTGACCCCCTTGCTGTTGATCCGCCACCCCAGCGTGCTGTCCAGCGTCCCGGACTGGCTGCCGCCGATCGACGCGCAGCATGTGATCATCGTGGTCAATCAGGTACCGCGTGATGATCGTGGAACCGAGCCCTACTACGACGTGGCCGCTGTGCATGACAATGCCCGGCGGGCATTTGGCAAGGAGCCGGTGTGGGCTCCGATCGGGCCCGGGGTGCGTGAGGCCATCGCCAGGGACGGACCGGTTCCGATGACCGCGGCGAACTGGGAAAACATCATCGACACCGAGCCCTACGCCGGTAGAAGAACCAGGTTCGTGGGGGACCGGGCCGTTATCGGCCGGCACTCTCGCGGGCACTGGTCGAAGTGGCCAGGAACGAAGGCCGACATGTTGGCCGCCTATCCGGGCGACCCGGTCTACCGGATTCGGGTGATGGGTGGCACGGAGGCCCCGGAGCAGATCCTCGGGTCGCTGCCGGAGAACTGGGAGTCCCTGCCCTTTGACTCACTCCCGATCCCGGAGTTCCTGCGCGGCATCGACTTCTTCGTCTATGTGCACCACCCAGGACTGGTGGAAGCGTTTGGCCGGGTGGTCCTGGAAGGTTTGGCTAGCGGTGCGGTGTGCTTTGCACCGCCCGCCTTGAAACCGATCTTCGGGGATGTCGTCACCTACGGCGAAGCCTCCGACGTGCGCGCCTTCGTGGACCGTTACTACGCCGACCCGAATAGTTACCTGGAGCGTTCGGCGCAGGGCCGGGCGCTGGTGGAAGAGCGATTCAGTTACCAAGCGCACATCGACCGGCTCACCGCGCTCATCGGCCCACCCGCGACCAACGCGCCGCCAACGGATCCAGCGACCGGCGGCACGCCTGAAGCCACTGCGCATGACGCCGACACCGTCGAGTCGCCAAAGAACACCGAGCCGGTGACGATCATCCACGCCGTCGGCGCCGAGCCGGAGCAGGTCCACAGCGTGCTCCGCGGGTGGCAGGATGCCTCCTGGCCGGTGGTCGTCATGGGGGAGGGCAGCGCGTTTAACGCCCCGAACGCCAGCGTGGAGACCCTGCCTGTCAGCGGATCCGATCACCAGGTTGACGCCGGCCCCGCCGCCAACGCCCACGTGCGAATGTTGATGGCTGCCTACCAAACCGATCGGGTGCTGCTCCTGGGCCACGCCGCCATCAAAGGCAGTGTCCGTGGCAACGGTGTCCGGGCGCTCCGGCCAGGGGTCTCGTCAGATGCTGGGGCGCTGGCCGGCCCGGCACCGGACTGGAGCGTGACGAGACCGCCGGTACGCAAGCCGGGCACTCGCCGTCGGCTCTCCGATGCCGCCGCACACGTGGCCCGCAGGCAAGTGGGCATGGCCCGCGCACACGCCCCCCGGTGGGTCCGCCGGATGGGCCGCCAGGGTGTCAACGTCGCAGAAGGCGCAAGGCGCCGGGCCTCGGCCGCGCTGCGCTCATCGAACACCCCGTTGGCCGTGCCCACCATCTACTCGCACCTACCCGCTGGACTCCCGGTGGTGTTGGTGGTGGTAGCTAGCGAAAACGTGGACCCGAGCACCACCCTGCCGGCGCTCCTCGGCCGATCGCAGGAGTCCAGCGCGTTCAAGGTGGCGATCATCGCACCGCGCTCGTGGGGCTCGCTCGCCAGCGACGCAGGAGTGACTTTTGTGCCGTGGATTTCGGAAGAGGAATGGCCCGCGCAGCGGCGCCATCAGCGCCCCAGGTATGTGCGAGAGTTGATCGAGCACATTGGAGACCAGGTTCACGCCACAGCCGTGGTGAATCTGGATGCCAGCATTGATAGTGTGCGCGAGCCGCGAAGCGCGATGCCGCTGGACGTCATCGAAGGCGCGGCCCGATCCGCTGCGAAGCGAGTATGAGAGAGCCAGTGTCACTGCCACGACGTCTACCCACGGGGGCCTAGTCCATGATTCGAAAAGTCGTCGCTGCACCCCGTTGGCTCTACCGCAAGTACCGGGCCTTTCGAGTGTTCACGGTGGCACTTCGCAAGCTATGGCGCAAAGAACGCGAATGGAAGGTGCCCTTCCGGCTGCGTGAGCCAAAGTGGTGGCTGCGGGGATTCCTTTCCCGCAGCGCGGTCCTGTACGAACTCGACCGCAACGACCCGGAACTGTACGTCACCGACGTGCACCGATACTTCCGCACCAAGAACATGGTGCACGCTCGAATCCAGGACATCATCAACAACAAGTTGTCCACCCACTTACTGCTAGCCCAGATGGATATCCCATCGCCAGAAATGGTCGGGGTGTACTGGCGTTCGCAGGTGCACCGATTCCCGCAGGAGGGGCGCCTTCCGGTGGGCGACTTCCTGCAGGAGATGGGCGTGGGCGAGGTGCTGTTCTTCAAGGTCCTTGCTGGCGCTGAGGGCAAGAACATCTACGGGGTCACGCGCACCGGTGACACCGCCTGGGAGATCAACGGCGAGGAGTTGGACGCGCGGGCCGCGGCCAAGATCTTCACGCTGCAGAACCGCCCGCTGATCATCGAACGCGGCCTGGTGCAGCACGATGCCCAGAATGAGCTGTTCCCGCACTCGGTCAACACCATTCGGGTGCTGACCATGCTCGACGTGAAGAATGGCGGGGAACCGTTCATCGCCGCGGCCGTGCAACGGATCGGGTGCCGCCGCTCGCAACCGGCGGACAACTGGACCCGCGGTGGGCTGAGTACACCGGTGGACCTTGAGACCGGCGTGCTGGGCCGTGCGACTCGTTTGCCCGACACCGACGTCAAGGAGTGGTTCGACACTCACCCCGACACCGGCGCCCAAATCACCGGCGTGACCGTTCCGTTCTGGCAGGAAGTGCACGACATGGTGCTGCACTCGGCCAAGGTGCTGTCCTTCATGGAATACGTGGGCTGGGACATTGTTGTGACACCGACAGGTCCCGTCGTACTCGAGGCGAACGTGAACACCGGATTGAACGTGATGCAGTCACATAAGCCGCTGCTGTCCGATCCCAGGGTCCGCGCATACTACGCAGAGCGCGGCATTCGCACAGGCCTTCCCACCGAGCCGATCCCGCCGAAGGGGGCGCCGTTGTGACTGGAGTTGAGGGTGGAGCCCCGGCTAAGAGCCTGGGCGTCCTAGGTGGCATGGGCCCCGCGGCGACGGCTGACTTCCTCGACAAGCTCGCCGCCCTGACCCCGGCGTCCAGGGACCAGGACCACATCCCCACGATCGTGTATTCCGATCCTCGCACCCCGGACCGCTCGGACTCGATTGTGGGTCAGGGAACCGATCCGCTCCCAGCGATGGTCCGTGGCATCGAGTTCCTCACCGCTGCGGGGGTCGAGGCGATCGCGATCCCATGCAATTCGGCGCACTACTGGTACGACCAACTTCAGGCCGCCACGGACGTGCCGATCCTGCACATTGTGCATGCCGTGGATGACCAGATCACCGCGCTGGCACCGCACGCGGACGTCGTCGGCCTGCTCGCCACTGACGGCTCGGTCCGCAGCGGGATCTATCACCGGGCGCTGGCCGACAAGGGCCGAACCGTAGTGCAGTTGGATGAACCCGACAGCCCGACGATGGCCGGGATCAGAGCGGTTAAGGCCGGCGATATGGGACTGGCTCGCAAACTACTCATTGGCGCGATCCACGAATTAGCCGATCGGGGTGCCCAAGCAGTCATTTACGGTTGCACCGACGTGTCTGCCGCGTTGGAACTGAACCCACCCGGTGTCGGCACTGCCACGATAGATTCGGCACAAGCCTTGGCGCAGGCGTGCATCGGCCTGCTGGCGCCGGCCGATGCGAGCGGTGACGGCTAGGCGAAGAAGAATTGATCAACCGCGTAAGCTTTCCGACGGCCGAAATACGCACATTAATGGTGCTAGAGGAGTGTCAGGTATGAGCAGTCCGGGATCGGTGCTCACAGTGTCCAGAGCACAAGCGATGGACTTTCGGGTAACCACTGGATCGGGAGCACCCACCAATTACTTGCTCCAGTTGGACGCCGGTGCCGGTGCTGGTGGCGCCAGCCTGACCGGACTGGGTGAGGCGCAGCCGCGAGCCGGAATCACGGGTGATTCGGGGTCGTCGTCGTGGGAATTTTTGGTGCTGTGCCTCAAGGAGTTGCAGGGCCGCGGTTTGGATTTCTCCGGCCGGGCCACGGCGCTGCGAACCGTTCGTGCCACCATGAGCGAATTCGCGCTCCTGGGTCGATCGCACGCGCAGAGCAAATCCGGCTCGAGCGTGAAAGCGCGTGCCAAAAAACTTGCACGCAAGGCCGCGCAGGCCGCCGGTCGCGTGGAGATTCTGCAGCCATACCGTGGGGTGCTGTTCGGTATTGAAGTGGCCCTGCTGGATCTGGCTGCGCAGGCACAGAACCTGTCGCTCTCACAGCTGCTCACGCACCAGCGCGATGAGGTGCCGGTGCTGCCGAACCAAGCCGTGACCTCCGGTGACGGGTTCGCGACCATTTTGACCGCACACGGCCGCAGCAACCCCGATGCGCCCCTGTTGATCAGCCCAGAGGCCAAGCGTGGCATGGAAAACGCCACCACCTTGGTGCAGGAACTTGAGGCCTTAGCGGCAGCGGAGCGGGTCACCGGTCCCGTCTACCTGTATGAGCCATTGCTGGGACGCGACCGGCGGTCCTTCGACCGGCTGCAGCAGGCGGCCGCGCGGACCACCGACGCCGATATCCGAGTGATGGCCGGAACCCGGACCATCCGCACGCCACTGAGCGCCGGTCGGGTGCTACGCCACCGAGCTGGCGGTGGCCTGGACATCAGCCCCGCAGCGGTGGGAAGCGTGCTCTCCAGCATCGACATCGCCGAGAGCGCGCTGGCGGTGAACCCCGACCTGACGATCAGCGTGAGCCCATTGCCCGGCTCCGCCGATGTCTCCCTGGCTGCGTTGAAGCACTTCGCCATGAGCGCTCCGGGAGTCGCGTTCTTCGTTGGCGATGAGGAAGACACCACGGCAACCGTGTCCGCGCCGCAAGGCATCGGGCTGGGGGCACGGATCCCGTACGAGCAAATCGTCAGCACGGTGCGCAAGCGCGAGGCCTTCCCGCCGCTGGAGGATCCGAGCACCAAAACCAGACAGCCGAACATTTACTCCGAGGTGACCTACCTGCAACCACTGGGGCCGAACGGCACCAAGGGGCACCTGCTGGAGCGCCAGGCATTGATGCTCGGGTTGACCACCACCCGGTACTCCAAGGGTGCCTTCACGGTGACCGACGGTGTCCAAGACCCGTTGCTGATGAAGTGGAGCCGCTCTCCGTTGTCCAGTGCAGTGGCACTTGCGCTGTGCACGCACAAGGAAGCAACCAGGATTCGGCTGGGCCGCGCAGGCGTTCCGGTGCCGCGTGGCCGCACGTTCGTCAACGGCGACTTCGACGCGGCTCGAGAATTTGCCGATCGGATTGGGTTCCCCGTTGTGGTGAAGCCGGCGATGGGGGTGCGCGGGATCGGCGTGGTGGCGAACATTGGCGACCGTGCCGAACTCGACGAGGCCTTCCGTCAACTGGGGCTGAGCAAGCTCGGCGATCAGGACTTCATCGTCGAAAAGCACGTCTCCGGTGCTGACTACCGGATCGTCGTGGTGGGGGATGAGGTGATCGCCGCGATCCTGCGTGAACCCGCCTCCGTGATCGGCGACGGTGAGCGCACGATCGCCGAACTGATGATCATCAAGAACTTCCGGCGCCGGCTCAACCCGCACCTGTGGGGCCGGCCGATCGTGTACGACGAAGCAGCCAAGTATCAACTGGCGCGGGTAGGCGCGAGCCTCGAAACCGTTCCCGCGTTGGGCGAGCAGGTCATGCTCTCCAACTCGTGCAGCCTGTCCCAGGGCGGGGACTCCATCGACGTGCTCGATGAACTGCACCCCACCGTCAAGGCCGCCGCGGTGGCTGCGGTGAAGGCCATCCCGGGGCTCGGTTTCTGCGGTGTGGACTTCCTCCTGGAGGACCACACCAAGCCGGTAACCGAGCAGCAAGCCGGAATCTGTGAACTGAACGCGCACGCGGCCATCGGGAACTGCGAGTACCCGATGTTCGGGCAGCCGCGCCAGGTCGCCCAAACCTTCATGGACGAGTGCGTGAAGCGGTACGGGCTCGCCGTCTCCGCCCACCGGGCCGACCAACTGCAGGTGAAGCTCACCATTCGAGGACGCGTCGTTGGGGTTGGCTACCGGGCATGGATGCGCAAGCAAGCCCAGACGTTTGGGATCAGTGGAACGGTCCGCAACGCGGGCCCACGGAAGGTCGAGGCGATCCTGGTGGGTGGGGCCGAACCGGTGAGCGCACTAGCCGCAGCGGCCGTGCTTGGGCCCAGGCGGTCCGTGCCCACCTCGGTGTCCACCGAGCACATCGAAAACGCGCCAGCGGTCAACGGATTCACCGTTGAGCTCCCCAAGGTCAGGAGGTTCTTCCGTGGCTGAACAATTGAAGACCGGGCCGCATCTACCGGACGCGCTGTGGGACGGCTACGAAGTGCACGCCACGCTTTTGGCGCACGGCCTGACCTGCGCGCTGTACCCGCGGCAAGTTCTCATCGCCCACGGACAGGACGAGGCCCACGAACTGTCCTTCACCCACGGCCTGCCGGAGAGTAGCCGGCTCGGGTCGGTGACTTACTCCCAAGACAAGCGGATGCGCCGGGCGCTTCTGGAGCGCGCCGAACTGCCCGTGCCCAAGGGCGGCACATTCTCCATGGGCCGCGGCCTGAAGGGCGCCTACCGGTTCGCGTCCTCGATTGGGTACCCCGTGGTGGTGAAGCCGGCCGTGGGCGACAACGGCATCGAAACCTATCCGAACGTCGCCGATCCCGAAGAACTAGATGTGGCGATCGACCAGTTGCGGACCCCTCCGGCGCAGCGCCCAGACTTCACCCGCGCCGCCTACGGCCTTACCGAATTGCGTGAGCCGGGCGAAAAGGACGGCCGCATCGTGGTGCCGCCGGGTTACCGGTTCCTCATCGAGAAGCAGGCCCACGGGCAGTACCTGCGGGTCCTGGTTGCCTTCGGCAAGGTGCTGTCGATGGTGCTGTGCGAGCGCGACCCCTCGACCAAGCGACTGACCGCAGTCGGAGAGGTAGCCGACGTGCACCCTTCGATCGTGCAGCTCGCACTCAAAGCGGTCCGCGCGGTACCCGGGCTGTCGGTCGGGTCGGTGGACATCGTGGCCAGCGACGTGCGCGAGTCGTCAACGTCCCAGAACGCCGTAATCGTCGAGCTCTCGGAGCGTCCGGGGCTAGCGATCCAGGCCCAAATCAGCGAGGAACTGAGCTCTGCTTTGGCCGCCGAGATGGTCGGCGAGCACGCCGAAGCCAGCGGAGTTGACCTGGGCCAGGTACACGAGTCGGTGACGGTCCGGTGGATGGCCGAGGCCGTCCCGGACTTGCACGGCTGCGTCGAAGCGCTAACCCAGACCGCCGCCGAGCTGGGACTGCAGGATGCGAAGTTCACGGCCGCCGACCGGGTCGAAGGTCTGGTTCGCGGCGAATTGAGCGGTGATCCACGGGCGATTGCACGGATCTCTGAGGCGCTGCTGGAAGGCACCCTGCAGGGACACCGAGCGATGTTGGTAGAAACTACCTCCGTTATCTAGCCGTTATCTCCCACGTTTGGCAGTATGCCCACGTACGCTGCTTAGTGATTGGGTGGCCTAGTTAAAGGACGTGGGTATGGCAGATCCAGCAGTCGCAACGATCGAGCGTGCTAACGCTTATTGGTATCGGATGCCGCTCAAACGTGCTTATGGGACGGCACGCGGCCAGACCACTACTGCGCAAAACTTTGCCGTTCACCTGGTCCTGAAGTTCGGCGATAAGTATTTCGATGGGTTCGGAGAGTGCCAGCCACGGCACGCGCTGACGGGCGATGGCGGTAAGAACCGTGAAAAGGCCTGGGAGTTTTTGGGCCTGTCTCTCGATCACCTCATCGGCACCACACTCGAGGTGACCGACCGTGAAGCTGCGGTTCAAGCGGTTCGCGACGCGATGGCGCCAGTGGCGGACCTGGCGGTCACGCACGCTGCGTCGGGACAGGAAGACAAGCCCTTCCGCGGGACGCAACTTGGGGTTGAGGTGGCGTTGCTCGATGCGACGGCGCAGGCCTTGGACTTGCGACTCTCGGAGCTTCTCGGAGAGCACCGTCAGGACGTCGAGATTTCCATTTCGACGATCTCCACGACCGCCGACTTGAGCGACATCCCACGGCGTGCGGCGAGACAGACAAGGTTCCCGATCACGCGAGTGAAGGGTAAAGGGGGAGTGGAAGAGAACGTCGCGCTGTTGCGGGCGGTCAACGAAGGCAACCTCGGTGCCAGCGGAGAGAAACCGATCTGGGTCGATCTCAACGAATCGATGAACTTCGATGAAGCCACCGCCTTCCTGGAAGCGGTAGCTGCCGAGATTGGATCTGGGGCGTTGCCCGAACGAATCATCGTGGAGGGGCCGTTGCCCCATGCGGACGGTGATCTACACGCCGAATTACAGAAGCGTGCCGATGCTGCTCTCGCCGCCCACTCCGGGACGCGTGCCGGGGTGATCGAGGTGATGCCCGACGAGAGCATGTGGGACACCGCGGACTTGCAGCGGCTGAACGCACTAGGCGGCGCACGGGCGCTGAACATCAAGGCACCGAAAGCCGGAGGTCTGCTTGCCAGCCTTGACCTAGCTAACGCCGCGGTGCAGGCTAACCCCGACGTTCGACTCTGCATCGGCGGAATGCTCGGGACCAGTGAACTCACCGCGTGGGCACTGCACAACCTCGGGCGAGCCCTGCCCCGTGTCGACTACATGACCACGGTTCCGCCCACCAACGTGGAAGCCGCGATTGCGTCGCCCAAGTCGCGTTACGTCGAGAAGGGCAGCAACACGATTGCCCGGCAAACGCAGACGGGTCTCGGTGCGAAGCTCGATCTCCAGGCTCTCGCGCCATACATCGTGAAGGAACTGACCCGTGGATCAACTGGCGGTACCCGCGTCCCCGCCTCGGATGATCGGCGCACGTTGACGGGTTTAGCTCAGCTTCTTGAGGGGACCTGGGTTGGGGAAGTGCCCGGTGGGCTGAACTACACCGGAGCGACCTTCCTGGCAGAGCGCGTTCGCCCAGGGCAGGTCCTCATTGCCATGGACTCCAAGGGTTGGGGCAGCACCCTGCGGAAAAAGGCCAAGCAGGACCGGCCTCTCGAAGACATCGCTCGGCGCGCACAGGCACTCGGAGCCAGTGCCATCGTTTCTTCCCAGGGCATCGAGACTCCTGGGCTCCCCAGCCTCAAGGTCAACGACACCCGCCAGGCGCTGTGGACTATGGGCCGCGAGATGCGAAATGTCTACCCTGGGCACGTCGTAGGGATTACGGGCACTGCCGGTAAGACCACGGTCAAGACGATGGTTTCCCATGCGCTGCGGCGGAGCATGAAGGTAGATTCCAGCACTGCTAACTGGAACTCGATCGATGGGGTTGGGTTGCTCCTGGCTGGCCTGGACCAGAGCACGGATGCCGCAGTTCTCGAGATATCGGGCGCCGGTTTTGTGCGGATCCCAGGGGTCTCATCGGCACGCTTGGCCGCGCCCGACGTCGCGGTGGTGACCTCGATCGGTGCCGCTCACGCCGATATTCACGACACCTTGGAAGCTACCGCCAGCCTGAAAGCCAAGATCTTTGAGGGCCTCGCTCCGGGTGGGACTGCCGTCATCAACGCGGATGCGCCGCATGCGGACGTGCTGATGCAGGCGGCGCACGCGCAAGGGGCGCGGCTGCTGACCTATGGCGAAGCAGACGACTGCGATATCCGCTTGCTGGACTACTCCGCCGCCACCCAGACCGCGACGGCGAATGTGCTCGGCACCGAGATCGAGTACCGGGTTGGCGCGCCAGGGCGCTTTAACGCGGTGAACTCGCTGGTCGTTGCTGGCGTTGCAATCGGCCTGGGTCAAGACCCTGCGGAGCTTCTCGGCCGCCTGGCAGATTTTGCCGAACCGCAGGGGCGAGGAACGGTCCACAATGTCAACTGGGAACAGTCATCGCTCACGATCGTCGACCAGTCCTATAACGCCAACCCGCTATCGATGGCCGCGACCCTGGAAGCCTTCACCGAGCAGTACGCCGAGCAACGCCGAATCCTAGTTCTCGGTGATATGAAGGAGTTGGGAGATGACTCCGCCGACCTCCATGAAAGCCTCAAAGACGCCGTGACCAAGAGCGATCCCGGCTTTGTGCTGGTAGTCGGCGAGTTGATGGAACACCTGTGGAAGGCCTTGCCCGCGGGAGTGAAGTCCTCGTACTGCCGCGAGGTGGACGACGTGCTTCCGATCCTTCGCTCGGAGGTGCAGGACAACGACGCCGTCTTCTTCAAGGCGTCTCACTCCGTGGGTCTGGAGACAGTGATTCAGCGGATTCAAAAAGAATCTGAAGACAGCACGCCAAAGAAGTTGTCGGCACCGCAAACCACATCGCGCACGAAAGGTGCGCCAAAGTCCCAGGTCTCTCAGCTGGAGACCTGGCGGATGGTCATCGAAGGCTCCGCCGTTCAGGGAGTGGGGCTACGGCGTTGGGTTAAGGACCGCGCGGAGCGCGAGAACCTGAACGGATGGGTTCGCAACCGGTCAGACGGCTCGGTAGAGGCCTTGATCCGTGGAAACAGCAAGGCTGTGCGTGCCATGACAACCGCGGTGCAGTCCGGCCCGAAGGCCGCGCGGGTTGACTCCGTGAGTCTGAGCCGTAGCGACGTGGTGCCACGAGCTGGGTTTCGGTTGCGGGCGAACGCTCAGATCAACGAGGGCACAGAGCCCAACGACCGTAAACCAATTGGTCGCCAGGTCAGGGCACGGGTCGGCTCGCTACTGCGCAAGGTGCGCGGCGACGAGTGACCTAACCATGTGTGAGCCGGCGAGGTAGCCAGCCGTTGGTTAGAGCGACTTGACGCCCGGAAGTCTCGCGGGCGCCTCGCCGGCCGGCCATTCGCCCACGTCGAGGTTGATGAATGGACCCAGTTCGTCGCTCCCGGTCGACATGGCGTCGTTGAGCAGCCTGCCCGTCGTAGCGTTTGCTTCGGCGAGTTGATCGACCAACCCGTCGAGCGATGCCTTATCGATCGGTGCTGGTTGGAAGTCGGTCGCACGGTTGTCGGGGTTGACGGGGTACAGACGAACATTCAGTCGTCGGTTTCTGGCGGTTCCAGATATCTCGAGCATCGCCCAGAAAGCCAAAGGGATGATGCCCCGCTCGCGTGCGTGCTTCGTCCAATCGGCGTTGGACTGGAACACGGCGTTGCCGAGTCCGTACACGATCCACCGTTTCGAGCGCCGCTCGATCTGTTGCAGGCTGTGTGCGCCGTGCCCAAGGACCAGGTCGTACCCGTTCTGAAGCAATAGGTCCGCCGAGTCGCGTTGTTGATCGTTAACCCACCGATAGTTCCCGCCCCAGTGTGGGAATGCCACGTGCAAGGTATCTGCGCTCGACTGAGGCAGCTTGGCACCGCGCGTTTGGTAGAGCGGAGCACAACCCGGGGTGTCCGATGTCGCATAGAAGTCGTACTGCTCCCGATACTTGCGCGAGTTCTGGAAGGTGCCGTACAGGTTGATTTGCCCACCACCGATGGCCTCCGGCAACTCGACGACGTACGGTGCGTTTGCTTCTTCGAGGTCGCGGCCAGCACCAAACCAGGAAATTCCTTGGTCCCTCAGCGCTTGGAAGGTTGAAACCAATCCCGCCTCGCCGTAGTCCAATGTGTGGTTGTTCGCCAGACTGACCGCCGAAACCCCCAACTCCTTCAGCGCTTGTGGCGCCCCATCGGGACTCGCCCAATGCACGTACGCTTTGTTGTCCTCGAAAGGTGACTCGGCGACGTCGGGGTCGACGATCGGGGTTTCGAGGTTAGCGATCGTCACATCCGCTGCGGCGATAAATGGGCGCAGCGCCTCGGTGCTGTGCCGGTACCCGCGGGTTTGAAGGATTCGCCCGCCGTGCTTGGTGTAGCTCTCGCCGTAGTGGAAATCACCCAAGAACAGAATTCGGAACGTGCCCGAACCCTCATTGCGGACTTGTGGGAGCTTGCTGACGAGTCGAGCGACCTTATCGCGGAGCATGCTGCACTTTAACCCTGGGGGAACCGGATAAGTGTGAGGTGCTGCTATTCGCCGCGCGCAGAGGGCCGCGGAATCGGGTTAATGATCGACTTGCCGATCTCATCCCGAAGTTGGGTGAACTCATCGGTCACCCGTAGTTCGGCCCCGGTGAGTGTTCGGCCATGGTGGGCGGAGATATCGACGACGACGTCCGCCACGATCTCCCCCGGACGAGGGGACATCACCAGCACGCGGTCTCCCAGGAGGATTGCCTCGTCGATGCTGTGCGTGATGAAAAAGATCGTCTTGTTGCGTTCGCGAGAGATCGCCAGAAGGTCGTTCTGAAGCTGTTCACGGGTGAGCGCGTCCAAGGCGCCGAAGGGTTCGTCCATGAGGATGACCTCGGGGTCGCCTGCCAAAACGCGCGCGATCTGGGCCCGCTGCTGCATACCCCCGGACAACTCGTAGGGGCGGTGGTCGGTGAACTGTTCCAGTCCCACCCGGGTGAGCTGTTCCAGGGCGACCTCGCGCCGCTTTGCGGCGCTTACGCCTTGGAACTTCAAGCCGAGTTCGACGTTCTTGCGCACGCTCAGCCAGGGGTAAAGGTTCGGCTGTTGGAACACCACCCCACGCTCCGGGGCGGGGGCCTTGATCGCCTTGCCCTGGAAGGTGACCGTGCCCCCGGTCGGCTGCAGGAAGCCAGCGAGCATTTTCAACACCGTGGTTTTGCCGCATCCCGAGGGTCCAACGACGCAGACAAACTCACCCTCGGGAATCTCCAGCGAGGTCTGCGCTACCGCATGGACGATGTCTCCGCGGTCGCTGATGTAGCGGTGGGAAACCTGGTCGAGGGCGAGTGTCACGTTCCTACCGAGTCAATCGCGTCGGTGTAAACCGCATCTTCGTAACGCTCGGCCGGGGCCACCTCGGGGATCTCCTGCTGATCCAGTAGGAATTGTGCGGTAGACGCCAGATCTTGTCCAAGACCGCCGCCGAAGTAGTCGGCTGAGGCCTGGTCCGCGGCGTTCGGGTACACGTACCCCTGCATCTGCAGTGCCGCTTCCTCCGGAGTGATTCCGAGTTGAGCCGCGATGTTCTCCGAGGCCCGGTCGGGATCATCGGTTATTTGGGCCACGGCCTGGTCTTGTAGCGCCGTCCAGACCTCCATGAATTCGGTATTGGCGTCAATGAACTCGGTGGTCGCTGCCGCGAGGTCATAGGTGGCGGTGCCGGATTCGGCGGTGTCCTCGCTGGACATCACCATCGACCCGTCCTCGAGCAATACTTCCAATGTGGGGTGCCAGACCCAAGCAGCATCGATCTCTTCCCGTTCCCAGGCACCGAGCATCGCGTCGGGGGAGAGGTTGATCAAATCGACGTCGTCACTGGTCGACAGGCCCGCGTCGGTCAGTGCGTTGAGCAGCGAAAGGTGAGCGGTGGAACCGAACGGAACGGCGATCGTGCCATCCTGCAGGTCCCCGATTTCGCTGACGTCCTCACGGGCCACCAGTGACTCGGCTTCGCCGATGACATCGTGGATCCACACCACTTGGGCGTCGATCTCCAACGGTGGTGAGACCAGTCGCGCAGCTGGGCTAGAACCCAGCAGACCCAAGTCGATCGTGCCCGAGCCGAAGGCTTGCACCACCTCGGCACCGGATGCGAACTGATTCCAAGCGATGGTGGCGTTGGGTAGGCACTCCTCCAACCAGCCCTCATCCCGTACTACGAGGTCGCCGTTGGGGATCGGCTGGTAGGCGATCTGGACCTCGGCATCGATGTCTTCGTTGACCTCGATCGGGCAGGCTCCGGCCGTATCGCCGTCCTGTTCTGCGGCGTCTTGAGCCGCTTCCTGCGCCGTCGTGCACGCGGCTAGAAGCAGGGCTGTCGCGGCGAAGGGGAGGACCAAACGCTGAGTTTTGCTAATCATGTTGCCTTTCCGTGCCAAGGCACGAGAATTCGGGTGAGATATTTCAGGAGCGAGTCCAGGGCCACGGCACACAGGCCGATGAGGATGATGCAAGCGATCGTCAGCGCCGTCTGCAGTTGAGTTCCCGACACGTAGGCAAGCCCGCCGATACCGGGAATTCCGTTGTTGAGTTCGGCAGCCACCACCGTGGTCCATGCGAACGCCACCGCGATCCGAATTCCAGTGAGGATCTCCGGAAGGGTCGAGGGCAGTGTGACGCTCAAAATGACCTGAATCCGACTTGCTCCCATTGACTGCGCCGCGTGATGACGATCCTCGCGAATGCCTCGGATGCCGCTGATCGTGGCGATTGCGATCGGAGGGAAAGCCGCGAGAAACAGCAGCCAGTACTTCGATAAGTCACCGATGCCGAACCACACGATGAGCAGGCCGATGTATCCCAGCGGAGGTAGCGCACGTAGGAAGTTCAGATATGGCTCGGCGATCTCGTTGATCCATCGCGAGGACCCCATGAGGAACCCGACGGCTGGGCCGATCAAAATCGCCGCACCCACTCCCACGCCGATCCGCCTGAATGAGGCCAGGAGATGCTCCCACATGAAGTATCCCTGCTCGCCACACAGGACTCGGCTACTTCCCTCACTTGCCGGGTAGCAGGAATTCGCGCGGACGAAGGCATCCCAGACCGCCATCGGGCCGGGCAAATACAACGGCCGAATCAGGCCCATTGCCGTGATAGCCCACCACAAACCCACGACGATAACGAGCGAGGCGAGCTGAAAAGCTAATCGTCGCTGCGAACGGGTTCGCGCCCGTTGTTTATGCCTTTTGAGCAAGGCGAGGGTCTCGGCATCGGTGCTCACCTGCGCCGAATCCGAGTTCCGTTTACCCAACGATTGTGGGCTTTCATTGGGACGGTCCATGTGCAATCCATTCTTCCAGATGCCGCAACCACAGCAGCGGCCATCGCCGGCCGTGTCGGTGAAGTAGCCTGCTGAGGTGATCCATCACCGGACGAACGGGGCGCGACCGTGAACCGCCACAGCGGGGGGCCGACCGAGCAGAACGTGTACGACGACGCAGAGTCCGCGGAGGTGTTGCGGCAGGTCGACCAGGAAGGCCGGGCACTGGGACCGGTCGTGATCGCGCGGGCGGCGGAGAAGTCCGGGGCGCAGGTGACGTGGCTTGGGTCCAACGATGCGATCGCGAGCAAGGATGGCCGCCGGGTCCTCATCGATCGGTATTTCTGCGACGAGTCGGTGGTGGGCACCCGGGTTGTCCGAGACAAGGTGCTGACCAAGGAACTCTTGGAGGCCGCCGACGTGAGCGTGCCTGCTGGAGACGTGGTGCGCAGCGTCGCCGAAGCGGTGGACTTCGCCGAGCGATTGGGCGCACCGATCGTGATCAAGCCCAAGAGCGGGAACATGGGCCGCGGGGTCACGGTCAACATCACCAATTCCGAAGAGATCGCCCAAGCTTTCGATCACGCTCGCGGTGTGTTCCCCGAGGTGCTGGCCGAGGAGTACCTGGAAGGTCCGGAGTATCGCAGCCATGCTGGCAGCGGCACCTTCGCGGGCGCCTTTGAACGGGTCTTGCCCACCGTCGTCGGCGACGGCGTCTCAACGATTGCCGAGCTCGTGGACGAAAAGAACCGCGTGCGCAAACTCAACCCGGCCACCAATCGCCACAAGATTCCGCTGGACGAAATCGCGGATAGTTACCTTGCCCGCTCGGGGTTTTCCACGCAGACGGTGCCCGAGGCTGGTGAGCGGGTGACCGTGCGCAACGTCAACGGCATCACCAGCGGCGGAGACGCCTGGGCGTACGAACCGGGTTCTAATCCGAGCCTCGAACACGTGACCGCCGCCGCAGTCGCCACGATTCCCGGAATGAACTGGGGTGGTGTGGACTCAATCGTGAGCGGAGCAAGCACCTACGTGATGGAGGTCAACGCCAACGCCGCGGTCGCCGGTGAGATGTTTCCGGGATACGGCGATCGGATGGACCTCGCTGCGACGCTATGGCAGCGGATGTGGGATGCCTCCGCACCAGACCTGACTCGCGCCGCGATCACAGCACCGGCACTGCACCAACCCACCGCGCTGCGAGATGCCGTTGACGTCTCCTTCGGAGAGTCCGGCGAGGTTCGCGTCGAGGACGCCGTCCGCCAGCACCTGCTAAACCTCGGATACTCGATCCAGACCTACGGTGTGGTGTTCAGCGCGACCGACCCGGCCGGCCAGATGCATTGGTTCGCTGTGGGATCCAATGTCCACGACCTGGTGCGGCCCAGGCGGTTGGCGATGAACTACCGCAACCTGCGCAAGGTGTGGAGGGCAGCTGAGGTCGCGATGGTGCGCGGGAAAGCCGTGCGCACCCGCCAGGCGTTCAACGAGTTCTCCCTGGCGCGGCCCGGTCAGCGAGCGCTGGTCGCCACCGACAGCCCATGGGGTTCGCATACTCATCTGCATTCCGAGGTCCACGATGATCCGCCGGAGGTGCTACAGGGCGAGCGCAAATGGTTCGTGCAGGAGCGACCGGACGGCACCAGGCTTCGGGTGTTCGCGTCACCGGAGCGGGTCCTGGCGGTGGTGGGCAAGAGCACCGAGGTCACGCCGGCTCAGATTGAGTCTGCTAGTACTCTGGCCGTGCAGGCGATCCGTGCCGTCCCGGGACTCGGGTGGGGCTCGGTGGAGGTCGTGATCCCCAATCCGCAGCAGACTGGCCCGCGGGCCCGGGCGTTGGTTGAAGCCCTCGCGGTGCGTCCGTACCTATACGCCGATGACTTCCTGCTGGCCGGCGACCTGAATGAGGTCTACGCCCAGATGGCGGGGCCGGCACACCGCTAATCCGGCAATCCCGGTCCGGCGGCCACCGGTCCGCTCACGCTACTTACGCCGCCGCAGTTCCTTGCGGTAACGGGGGAGCACCTCGGCGACCGGGCCGTCGTCGAGCAGTTTGCCCTTATCGATCCAGACCGCGCGGTCACACATCCGCTCGATTGATCGTGCGGAGTGGCTGACCAGGAACACGGTGCCCGCCTGCCCACGGATCTGCTCGATCTTTTCGGCGCTGCGGGCCTTGAACGCCGCGTCTCCGGTGGCCAGGGCTTCGTCGATGAGGAGCACATCGGGCACCGCGGCCGTGGAGATTGCGAACCGCAGGCGGGCGGCCATCCCGGAGGAGTAGGCGGTCATCGGCAGGTCGATGAAATCACCGACGCCGGAGAACTCCACAATGTCGTCGAACCGCTCGCGCACCTGGGCGCGTGTCAGTCCCAACGCCATCCCGCCGAGCATGATGTTCCGTTCACCGCTCAGGCCCCGCATCAGTGCGGCATTGACACCGAGGAGCGCGGAGCGTCCGTCCACGTACACCGCCCCGGAACTCACTGGCATCAGGCCCGCGATCGCCCGCAGCAGGGTGCTCTTACCGGCGCCGTTCATGCCGAGCAACCCGATGGATTCTCCGTGATGAGCGGTGAGTGAAATGCCCCTAACCGCGTGCACGGTACTCACCGACCCCACGTGTTTACGGGACCGGTTCAGCAGCTTGCGGAACTTGCTCATCTCCGGGGCCGCGCTCCGTCGTCGTCCACCAAACACCCGGTAGCGCACGTGTACGTCATCGACGATGACCGACGGCGTACCGATAGTTGGTATCTCCTCCGACGGCGGTCCGGCGTCGTCTTCGAAGTCGTCATCGAGATCGTGATCGACCTCGTCGAAGTCCCGGGGGTCACTCACGGCCATATTGGTCCTCAGCGCTCCAAAAGACGAAGAATCCGATGATGAAGAACACCACGGCCCAGCCGGCACCGACGAGCCACTGCTCGGGCGATGCTGAGATGCCTTCCATCAAGCATGATCGGGCGAGGTTGAGGTACAGGGCCACCGGCTGGTACTCCAAGAGGATCGCGGGCAGTCCACTGACGGGCAGCGCTTGGATGGAGAAGAACACTCCAGAGCCGTATCGCAACACGCGGGTGACCATCGGGATGAGGTTGCGCAGGTCCCGCGCGGCTACCACGATCCGTGCGGCGATCATGCAGGCCCCGGCGGTGAAGATCAGGATGAGCAACAGCACCACCGGCAACAGCAACCAACTCCACGTCAGCGGCTCGCCGCTGAGCGCCACGATCACGTACATCACCGCGATCGCGGGCAGGAGGTTGAGCATCTCGGCAATGGACACCGAGATCGGCAGCACCGCGCGCGGGAATTGCAACGAGCGCACCAGTTGCATGTTGTTCAGGATCGAGTTCGCGCCCGAGGCCAGGGTGGAGGCGATCGAGAGGAAGATGAAGATCCCGATCACCAGGAAGGCAGTGAAGTTCGAAGTGCCCCGGGTGGTGTCTAGCAGCATCCCGAAGACCACGTAGTAGACCCCGGCCAACGTCAGCGGGCTCAGGATCGTCCACAGTTGGCCCAGGTAGTTGTTCTGGTACTGGCCGTAGGACCGTGAACTGGACATGGTCCAGATGAAGGCCCTGGCCTTCCACAGCGACTTGGCGTACTCCCACGGTCCGGGCCGCTGCCCAACCTTGGTCAAGCCCTGCGATCGGGCGTACGCGGCGATCTCGGGGTCAGCCCCGGGCGACTGCGCGTCAGTCACAAGCGGTGGGTCCCCTCATCGGTGGTCACACCCCTGGTGTCCAGGAACTGTTGCGCACCTTGCGTGAGGGCGGGCAGATCGTACTCGCGGTGTCGCTGCACCAGGATCACCAGATCCGCTTTGGCGACCGCGGCGTTCAGATCCGCTTGGCACTCGTGCGTGGTGCCGTCGACGGTCCAGGAGGACACATGCGGGTCATGGAACTGCACCTGGGCGCCGTACTGCACCAACTGGCGGGCCAATGGGACCGCCGGGGACTCGCGCACATCGCCGATGTTGGCCTTGTAGGTGACGCCCAGCAGGAGCACCGTGGCGCCGTTGATCGCCTTGCGGTCGGTGTTGAGGATGTCTTGGGCGCGCTTGGCCACATACGCGGGCATGGTCGCGTTGATCTCCTGGGCCAACTCCACGAACCGGAACGGGTAACCCAGCCGAGTGCGCACGTTGTAACTGAGGTAGTTCGGGTCGATCGGGATGCAGTGCCCACCGACTCCCGGCCCGGGATAGAACGCCTGGAAGCCGAACGGCTTGGTCGAGGCCAGCTCGATGACGTTCCACAGGTCGATGCCCAGTTCGTGACAGAACCGAGCCATCTCATTGACCAGTGCGATGTTGATGTGACGGTAGGTGTTCTCCAGCAGCTTGGCGGTCTCCGCCTCGCGCGTGCCCTTGGCGGGCACGACCGTGTCGATGAAGGTCGAATACATGGACGCGGCCCGCTCGGTGCACGCCGGAGTGATGCCACCGACCACCTTGGGGGTGTTGCGCACGCCGTAGGTGGCGTTGCCCGGGTCGATCCGCTCGGGGGAGAACGCCACGTGGAAGTCCTCGCCGGCGCGCAGCCCGCTAGCCTCCAGGATCGGAACCAGCACTTCTTCGGTGGTGCCGGGGTAGGTGGTGGATTCCAGGACCACGAGGGTGCCGGGGTCCAGGTTCTCGCTGATCGAGGTGGCCGCGGAGGTCACCGGCCCAAGATCCGGGCGTCCCTCCTTGGACAGCGGCGTCGGGACGCAGATGATCGCGGCATCCACTCCGCGCAATTCGCTGGCATCGGTGGTGGCGCGAAACCCGCTGCCCAGCATCTGCTGCAGATCGGCGTCGCTGAGGTCATCGACGTGTGAGCGGCCATCGCTCAATGACGAGACCACCTCGGCACTAATGTCGAAACCGAGGACGCGCACACCCGCCTGCGTCGCGGCTTGCGCCAACGGCATTCCGACGTAGCCAAGGCCAAGGATCGCGATCTCAACCGTCACGACATTCCTCCTCTGGAGATCTTTTGCCCGCATAAGCATAGGCGCGCGAGTGCGTTCGGATTGTCCATCCACGCCGCGCACTTCCCACTGTGACATAGGTGTATTCGTAGACTGGCTCGGGTGAGTAGCCAGTTGCGAATTCTCGTCCTCACGGTGGTCCATGACCCCGAGGACGCCCGCATTAGACATCGGCAGATCCCAGCGCTGTTAGCGGCCGGTCACAAGGTGCTCTACGCCGCCCCGTTCGCTGCGTTTGATCGCACGCCGCCCGCAGGGGTGATCGCCCACGATCTGCCTTGTGCGCAGGGCCGGCGGCGGCTGCACGCCGTGCGCCAAGCGCGCAAGCTGGTGCGCAGGCTCGCCGCCAGCGCCGATGTGGTGCTGGTGCACGACCCGGACTTGATCCTGGCGATCGCGGGGCAGCGGCGCGGACCAGCGTATGTGTGGGACGTCCATGAAGACACCGCGGCGGCACTGTCGATGCGCCCGTGGGTGCCGAAACCGGTGGTGGGGATCCTCGGTGCGATCGTGCGCGGAGTTGAGCGGCTTGCGGAGTCGCGCTATCACCTGCTGTTGGCCGAGCCGGGCTATCAGAAACGGTTTACGCGCTCGCACCCGGTGGTTCCGAACACCGTGCGGGTTCCTGAGGTTCAGCCGCCGGCGCCCGGCCCGAACCGGGTGGTGTACCTGGGCAAGATCACCGCGGCGCGCGGCGGCCACGACCTGATCGAGGTGGCCCGTCAGGTGCCCCACCTGCATTTTGAGGTCATCGGGCCCGCCGAAGCCGACGTCCGCTCCGAGTTGGAGCAAGCCGACAGTGAGGGGCTATTGACCTGGACCGGCTTCGTCCCCAACTCCGAGGCACTGCAGCGTCTCTCCGGGGCGTTGGCGGGGGTGTCGCTACTTCACGATGAGCCGAACTACCGCTTCTCACCGCCCACCAAGGTGATGGAGTACATGGCTCACGGGCTACCGGTCATCACCACTCCCAATCCCGCCTCGGCCGACTTGGTGCACGCCGGCGACTGCGGCGCGGTGGTGGACTTCGGGGACACCGGGGCGGTGGCGCAGGCGTTGAACAAATGGCATGCCGACGCCAGCCTGCGTACCAGCTTGGGGGAGCGGGCCTACTCCTACGCCAAGAGCAATTTGGACTGGGGTGTGGGCGCCCGGGAATTGGTGCGAGCACTGGAGTCCTTCGCCCGCGGCTAGGACGCGGGTCGTGGCTCAGCGTGCAGCGACTTTTGCGCTACGCGCCAAGTGCCGTGCGCAACGCAGACGCCTGCTCCGGGGCCAGAGCGAGCATCAATACCGCATCGCCGCCGCGCAGGTGGCGCTTCACAATGCTCGCGACCGCATCGGGCTCAGGCGTGCGGGCCTGCACCACGGTCGGCGGCAGCTCCGGCAAGACGCCCCGATCATTGCTGGCGAGGAACACCTCATCGAGCCCGGAACTGCGGAAGATGTGCGCGAGACCGTCGTCCGCGGTGGGGTCAACGCTGGGCGCGCCGATCACCAGCAGCTTGCGCGCGGCGGCGAACCGGGAAGCGAAGATCTCTACGGCCTCGGCGATGTCCGCGGCGGTGTCGAATCGGGCGAGGTCGAGCAGGTCGACGTCGTCGGTGCGGTTTGCTCCCGAGCTCACCCGTTCTGCATGGCGAGTCGAGTCCTGTGCGGTGGACACTTCGAGTCCTAAAGCCACCACTGCCGCGAGGGAAGCGAGGGTGACATCATCGACTGGTCGGCGGGCGGTGATGGTGGTGCCGCCGGGCAGGTCGATAACACCGGGTAGGTCGATAACACCGGGTAGGTCGATAACACCGGGCAGGTCGATGTCGGTACCGTCCGACGGCCGAATATCGGCATCGGGCCCGCGACCGAACACCAGGACCGGGCGTGGCCGCGCGGCCTCGCGGAGTTCCTCGAACCCCGGACGGTCCGCCGCGAGGATCACCGTGGTGGTGCTTGGCAGAGACGTGACGTACCGGGTGTAGGTGCCAGAATCTGCTGACTGTTGTGCAGCAGACGGAAGGACGACGGCGATCGCCGGTTCGCCGTCGTCGTTGCCGATCGCGGTGGTTCCGCACAGATCGATGATCGTGGTGGCGTCGTTGCTGCGGTCCGCTCGCGAAGACTTACCGGAATGGACATGACCGGATGGGCCGCCGTCGTCGGCCGTGGACTTGGGGCGGCGAAAGCCCACCCGGTGGCTGGCGTCGAGCAGGGCGTGAAGTTTGCGCGCCGCGACCCCGGCGGCCGCTGCACCCACGACACTCACCACTCGGCCGGGCCGGGTGGCTTCGGCGTCGGGAACGACCGATCCGGGGTGGGGTACCCCGGGCTGGTGTGGTTCGGACACCTGATCGGTCAGGGCATCGGCGTCGGCATCTCTGCCGTGCTGCCCACTAGAGCCCACCAGCACCAAAGCTGATAGCTGGCCGCTGGGCTCGCGGACCAGGGCCGCGAGGTTGTACAAGCCGTCCCGTTTGCGGGTGCCAGACTTTCCAGCGATCACATCGAGTCGATCCAGCGCATGAACGCTGGTCTTCAACTCGATGGTGCGCGGGGCTGCGCCGCGGACGTTGATCGCGGCCCGGCGACGGCCCATGATCGACACCAGCCCGGCGTGCTTGGAGACCTCGCGCAGCAGTGTGAGAACGTCGCGTGCGCTGGTGAGCATGTCGGCATGGTGCAGGCCCGAGGGGTTGGTGTAATGCGTGGCCGTCAGCCCGAGTTCGGCCGCCCGAGCGTTCATCATCGCCACGAATGGTGGTTGCTGATCAGCCGTCGCCGACTCTTCGGTTGGGGCGCGAGCCGCCACGGACCGGCCGAGCAGTTCCGCGGCGCTGTTCCCCGAGGGGATCAGCAGGCTGGCGAGCGCGTCACCCACCGATACGACGTCGCCGGCGAGCAGGTGGTTTCCCGAGCCCTTCTTCAGGTCGGCCTCGATGACTTCCAATGGCTCGCCTAGGTCGATGCCCGATTCGGCGACCAACAGCGCCGTCATCAACTTCGTCAGCGACGCAGGGTGGTGCTGGCGATCAGGATCCTTGACGAACAGTGGCTCAAGCGCCTCATCCCCGAGCCGGGCGAGGATCGCGCTGCGGGCAGTGACCGCGCCGGCGTCGCCTTGGGCGCCCCAGTGCGCGGCCGAGTCCTTGAGGGCCATGGCTAAATCACGCTGTTGCGTAGGGAGTGCACTACCGCTCCACCAAGGGACACCAGCGATCGCGGGATCGAGAGCCCCTCCTGGGTGCGGTACAGGTGCCAGTTGTAGGGCACCAGCGAGAGCTTCTTGGAAGACAACGAGCCCTTGCGCCCGGCGCGGTAGATGGCCAACGGCTCGGCCATCCCGCGGGCAACGTGTCCATCGCGCAGAATCTCCAGCCACAGGGCATAGTCCTGGCGTTTGGCGATGTCGGGCATGAGCTTGTTACCCAACACTTCGCGGTCATACATCGCCGTCAGGGAGCCGATGTGGTCCTGGAGGAGGATGGCGCGGTAGTCGAGCTTTTCCGGGGCCTTAACCAGACGGCCGTTTGGTCTGAACTGATGCGCATCCTGATCGTGGTCGGCAGATATCCGGTAGTAGGACGTGTAGGTAAGCGGAGAGGCGCTTTCGGCGGCGAACTGCGTCTGCTTCTCGGCCTTGGTGGGCAGCCACATGTCGTCGCTATCGAGAAAGGCGACGTACTTTCCCCGGGCTCGTTTGATCGCGAGGTTGCGTGCCTTCGCTGCCCCGATCGGTGTGGTGGCACGTTCGGGCTTGATCCGCTCATCGGCGGCAGCGAACTCGTTGATAGCCTCCCAGGACCGGTCGCTGGAGTCGTCATCGGTTATCAACAACTCAAAATCGGAGTGCGTCTGAGCCTGGACGGAGCGGATCGAAGAGCCAAGGGTGGATTCGGCGTTGCGCACCGGCATAATCACAGAGATCAATGCCATCGGTGAGGCTCCGGGGGTCTGGGGCGGGTCACAAGTCATGTTAACGGTGTCGCAACACGAATGTAACGAGCTACGTTCTGCGATTCGGTATGTGAATACAACGCGGAATGAACATTGGCGGAACGAAGGGGAGTGAATGCTAAAGATCCAGGGCCGGGAGGTCGATTACGCCTGGGGTTCACACAGGGTGATCCAGGAAATGTTGGGTCGCGAGCCCGATGGCAAGCCACTGGCCGAACTGTGGTTCGGCGCGCATCCCGCTGCGCCCGCGTGGATCGATGAAGGTGCCGGGCAGCACCTGCGCGACCACATCTTGGACGATCCCGACCGCATTCTGGGCGATCACGTCCTGGCCCGGTTCGGAACCTACCTGCCCTTCCTGCTCAAGGTCATCGCTCCGGACAAGCCGTTGTCTTTGCAAGTGCACCCCAATCTCGATCAGGCCCGGGCCGGTTTCGAACGCGAGGAGAGCCAGGGTGTTGCCCGAAGCGCGGCCACCCGTCTGTACCCCGACCCGAACCACAAACCCGAACTCATCTATGCCCTCACCCCGTTCCGGTCCCTCAGCGGTTTCCGCACGCCGCGCCGGGCCATCGAGCTGGTCAGCGGACTGGGCGTGCCGCTGGCGAAACGGCTCGAGGAGATCCTGCGGGCCACGCCCACCGCACATGGGGTGCGCCTGGCCATCACCGAACTATTGACCCCTGGACGGGTCAGTGCCAAGGATGTCGACGACGTCGTCCTCGCTTGCGCCAAAAGGCAGGGGGCTCGCGGTGGGTCGGTTCGCATCGACAGGATCGTCACCGAACTGGGCAAGGCCTACCCCGGGGACCCCGGCGTGGTCACCGCGCTGCTGCTGAACCCGGTGACCCTGCAGCCCGGGGAAGCAATGTTCGTGCCCGCGCAGATGCCGCACGCCTACCTCAGCGGTCTGGGCGTGGAGATCATGGCCAACTCCGACAATGTGCTGCGCGCCGGCCTGACGTCCAAGCACGTGGACGCGGGCGAATTGCTGGCCGTGGTGGACTGCGTGGCCGCACCACCTGTGCGGATCGCGCCGGAGGTGGTGGAGGCCACCCGCGTGTTCTACGCGCCCGTGGAGGATTTCGAACTGTCGATCACAGGGGTGCCATCCCAGGGGGCAACGATCACCGGGTCGGGGCCGCGAATCGTGCTGTGTGTATCCGGAGAGTCACTTGTGGACGTCACCGGCTCACCCACGCAGAGCCTGACTCCCGGCGAGGCCGTGTTCATCGGCGCTGGCGAAGACTCCGCTCACGTGCACGGAACGGGGATCGTGGTGCAGGCCGCCGTGCCATGATCTAGGTATGGATCTACACCTCACCGGCAATACCGAGGCTGACGACCTGCTCAGCCGCGACCCGCTCGCGCTGCTGATCGGCATGCTCCTGGATCAACAGGTGGCGATGGAGACGGCCTTCGCCGGCCCGTTGAAGATCTATGAGCGGATGGGCTCCCTGGATGCCCAGAGCATCGCCGAGGCGGACCCTGAGAAATTCAAGGACCTGTGCGCGACCCCGCCGGCGGTGCACCGGTTCCCCGGATCGATGGCTGGCCGGATCCAGTCCCTGTGCGTTGCTGTGGTGCAGGACTACGACGGCGATGCGGCCGCGATCTGGACCCGCGATGAACCCGATGGGGCCGAGGTGTTGCGCCGGCTGCAGGCCTTGCCCGGGTTCGGCAAGCAGAAGGCAGCGATCTTCCTGGCGCTGCTGGGCAAGCAGCGCGGGCTGCAGGCGCAGGGCTGGCGGGAGGCCGCCGGCGCCTACGGCGAGGCCGATGCGATGCGGTCGATCGCCGACGTGGTCGATCACGACACCCTGCTCCGGGTGCGGGCAACGAAGAAGGCAGCCAAGGCGGCAGCAAAAGCCAAGTCTTGACCACTTCCACGGCCCCGAAATGCATGGGCTATTAAAGCGAACCCCAAGAGTTTTATTTATTGCCGGATCCATGTGCCTGAGCACACCAAATCACCGCGCCTTTACCCTCGACTTCCCTTGATGGGAGGCGGAGAATAGGGGTACGAAACCACACTTTATTCACTCGCCACTAGCTCTAGGAAATCGCGCGTGACCTCCGGCACTCAACCTGCGTCCAGTACTGCCCTCCCACACCCCACCACACCCCCGGTCGTCACCGAAGATGCCCCCAAGCCCCGCCGCGCTATGTGGACGGCGAAGTTCGTTCTGCTGCTCGGACTCATGGTCGCCATCGGTGCGTTCACCACCGACATGTACCTGCCGTCGCTACCGGACGTGGCGACCGACTTGGGGACCACCGACTCGGCGGTGAAGTTCACCATCACCGCCACCCTCATCGGTGGTGCGATCGGTCAGTTCGTGATCGGCCCGCTGTCGGACCGGTACGGGCGCCGGGTGCCGGCGCTGATCGGCATCAGCGTGCACGTGGTGGCCTCGATCGCGTGCGTGTTCATGGTGGACATCGTTCCGCTGGTGGCACTTCGGATCATCCAGGGACTCGGGAACGCCGCCGCGGCGGTGGTAGCGATCGCGGTAATCCGGGACAAGCTCACCGGATCCCAGGCCTCGGTGGTGCTGTCCCGGCTGATGCTCGTGATCGGGCTTGCGCCGCTGCTGGCACCGTCCTTCGGGGGAGTGCTAGCGAACCTGTGGAACTGGCGCCTAGTCTTCGTGGCCCTGGCGCTGTACGGGATCGCGCTGTTCGCCGTGGTGTGGCGCTACCTGCCCGAAACTCTGCCCACGGTGCGCCGCACCACCGGATCGCCGGTGAAGGCGTTGAGCACCTACGGGGTGTTGCTGCGCGATGGCCAGTTCGTGTGCCTGGCGCTGCTGCCTGGGCTCGGGATGGCCGCGATCTTCACCTATGTGGCCGCCTCCCCGTTCATCATCCGCGAGGGCTACGGCCTCAGCGAGAACCAGTTCGCGGTGCTGTTCGCCGTCACCGGAATGGGGCTGGTGATCGGCTCGCAGATCAACGCCTCCCTGGTTCGCCGGATCTCACCGGTCCGGCTGATCCGGCTGGCCGTGCCGGCAGCCGTCGTGCTGTCCTTCGTGCTGGTGCTGATCGCGGCCCTGGACGTCGGTGGGCTGGTTGGTCTGATCGCACCGTTGTGGCTGCTGATGGGCGTGAACGCGTTCGTGGCGCCCAACGCCTCGGCCCTGGCCCTGGCCCGTCACGGTGAGCGCGCCGGTGGAGCCGCTGCGCTGATCGGAGTATCGCAGTTCGGTGTGGCCGCGGCCGTGGCGCCGCTGTCCGGAATCGGCGGTGGAAGCGCGCTGTCGATGGCGATCGTCATCTGCGCCTCGATGGTCATCGCACTGGTCGTGCTCGCGTTCGGAACCCCGTCCTACCGCCGCCACGGCGACTGGCGCACCGAGGGCGTCACCGACTGAAGCAGGCTCGAGTCTGTAGCAGGCTCAGTCTGACGCCGGCCGAATACTAGGCGGCCGGCACTATCTCCAGGCTGCGGCGCCGCACCTGCGAGGGGTCCTGCTCACCGCGCGCCCACGTGATCCCGAGCGTGCCATCGCCCAGGTCTGCGACCGGCGCGCTATGGCCATCGATGGTCGCTTGGTAGTGCTGTCCCGGCGCCATGCACGCGATCACAGACATCACCGCTGAGGCACCCGGAACGCTGTGCAGGGTGGCGCGCAGCGACGTGGCGTCCGCGGCGAAGTCGCGATCGGTGGTGAGGGTCTCCAGACCGGTGGTCAGGGTCCCGGGACGGTGCAGGGAGGCGAAGAAGTTCAGCACCGGGCTCGATAGTCCGCCGAACTGGTGCCAACCCGAGCCCTGCCCAGTAGCGATAGAGAAGTGCTCAAAGCAGTCACCGTTCCGGTCGGTCTCCCGGGCCCACACGTCCAATGCTGTCGCTGCGATCCGGTGCGCCAGGTCCGGGCGGCCAAGATCCAGCATCGTCTTGTACACGAACCACTGGTGGGGCATCCACACCGACCCGTTCCAGTACCCGTCCAGGCCAAAGTAGGGCGCGGACTGGTCCACGGCGCTGATCCCGTGCGGGGTCCACATCCGGCTCGGATCAAAGAGGCGCTCGGTCAGGATCTGGGTTTGGTCCGGTGTTGTGGCCCCGGCCATCAGCGGGTAGACGCCATCTAGGCCCATGTTGACATTCGCGCCTTCAGCGTTGCGAATGACCCCTGTCAGCGTGCCGTCATCGTCATGCAGGCCGTACCCGAAATACCCCGACTCGGTGTCCCAGCAGCGCTGCACCGCCTCGGAGATCGACTCGATGTCCTGGAGGTAGGAGCTGTGATCGTCGGCGTGCTGCTCAGGGTTCTGCTGCGCCGACGAACTGAGCCACAGCAACTTCGCCACCCGGATCGCGTGCGAGGCGGACACCATCGGGCCGGCGCGGCTGGAGAGCTGGTGTGCGTGCACATAGGCCTGTGCCGGGTAGTCATCCCAGCCGCCGGAGTTGTAGAAGTGGGCGAAGGTGTTGATCAGGCCCGACGGCAACCGGGTGGCCGATCGCGGATCACTGCCGGAAAGGAACCGGTACTGCGCTCGCAGCGCCCGGTACCACTGCTCGTCATACTCGGGCAGGTGCCCGCGGCTGAGCAGTTCGGCGGCTAGATACTGTTGGGTCGGCAGGGGAGTGCCATGGTGAATGAACGCCGAATGGGGATCGTTTGGCGCGGTGACGTAGGCCGCGAGGGTGTCTGCCGCACGCGGCGGGTCGAGTTCGACCAGGCCCAACCCGATGAACCCCGAATCCCACGTGTACAGCGAATCCCACCACCGGCCCGGGGTGAAGTGGCGAACATGGTGCCGGCGAACGTAGGTGGGATACACCACGTTGGTCAGGACGGTGGCGGCCATCTTCTGCTGCGAGGACAGGTAGTCGGCTGCGCCCGAATTAGTCCGCTCATCCCGCTCATCCTCGCCTGGCACCTCAGCGAGCGACTCGCGTTCAGCCTGCGTGAGCCCGGCGAACCAGTGCAGTTGCTCGCGCACCTGCTCCGGCGGCCCATCGCAGAGCAGCCCGTGCACGCGAACGCTCGAGCGCGGTGGCACCAGGGTGGGCTCGGTGAGCAGGTCGGTGAACCGCCGCCCGGTGGTGGCGCTGGCAAGGTTTGACTGGGACGGCAGCCCGGCGGCGTCGTACTTGGCGCCGGCGAGCAGCATGGCCAATTCCTCACCCCGGAACGTGCGCAGGTGTCCGCCGTGTCTCGCCCACGAAAGGCCATAGGACTGCGGTGTTGCCACGGGGGTCAGGACGGCTCCGCCTGGGTCCACGGCTTCGGCGTCCACATGGTCATCGAGCGGGTCGGCGGTGACGCGCGCACCGCCGACGGCGTCTGGAGTTCCGAGGAGGAAACCGTCGAACTCCACGTCCGCTGCGCCGTCGCCGGTCTCGAATGAGATTTCCAGGCGAAGGGTTTCGGGCTCGATGCCCCCGATTGGGACGTCGAGGAACGCCATCTGCTCCGATGGTGCAAGCTCCAGGGTGCGGTCGATCGCGCCGGTCACGGTGACCGGCGCAGCCTGGTCGCCGCCGTGGCGGTAGCGCAGCCGCAGCAGCGCGTCCGGCGCCGGCTCGGGGACGCGCACCGCATAGCTCAGCCGCTGTGCCCCCGATGGCCCGGCGCGCACTACCGACCCGCCGATGCTGTGGTGCGCTCGTGATTCGGCAATCATCAGCCCATCGGCGATCAGGCCGGCATCGCGACCCGGTTTGCTCAGCGACGCCTCGTCATAGTCCAGCGCATCGACCCAGGTCGCACCCGGCGCGCTGATGGACTCGGTGGCAAGCGGTGGCTTGTGCGGCCCGATTCGGGCAAAGTCCAGGTGCCCGACGGCGTGCGTCACCACGCGCAGCGGCCGGTCGGTGGGGTTGTGGTACCTGGCGGTGACGAGCCGCGCGCTCTCGCTCACCGCGGTGAAGGTGACCTCGCAGGTCAACTCGCCTTCGCCGTCGAGCCGGTAGTGGTAGCTGTACCGGCCCAGGCCGGGACTGGCTTGCGAGGGGTGGACACCGCAGGGCGACAGCCCGTCGGCGACGGTGAACGCGCCGCGAAACAGGGCGGGCACGATCGTGACGTCCCAGCGGGTTCCGCGCGCTTCGTCGGCGACGTGGGAGACGCCCAGGTACCGCTTGCTGTAGGGCCCCCACCGCGGCAATCGGGGATCGCGCGGGGAGAGGCTGCGGGCAAGGTCGCCTGGGGGTGTCATCGAGTTAGCTCGCGCGGCGGTAGCGGCTCCGGGAGGGGTCGGGGATCGGAATCGATTCGAGCAGCTTCTGGGTGTACTCGTGCTGCGGGTCGGTGAAGAGCGTCTGGGTATCCGCTTGTTCCACGAACTCGCCCTGGTACATCACGGTGACGTGGTCGGTGATGTGCTCCACCACCGACAGGTCGTGGGAGATGAACAGGTAGGTCAGGCCCAGGTCCTCTTGGAGCTCGGTGAGCAGGTCCAGGATTTGGGCCCGGATAGAGACGTCCAGCGCGGAGACCGGTTCGTCGGCCACGACGAGTCGCGGGTTGGTAATCAGCGCCCGGGCGATGTTGATCCGCTGGCGCTCACCGCCGGAAAACGCGTGCGGGTAGCGGACCATGTGATCGGGTTTGATCCCGACTTTCTTCAACATGTCCGCGACCAGGTCTTTGCGTTTCTTGCCCGATGCGATCTCGTGGACGCGCAGCGGTTCGCTGACGATCTGTTCCACCGTCATTCGCGGGTTCAGGGAGGAGAAGGGGTCTTGGAAGATCACCCGCAGTTGGGTGCGGTAGGGCTTGAGTGCGTTGCCCTCCAGGGACCGCAGGTCGACCTGCTCGCCGTTCTCCTTGGTGTACAGGATCTTGCCTTCGGTGGCCTCCAGGAGGCGGGCGATGCACCGTCCGGTGGTGGTCTTACCGCAACCGGACTCGCCGACGAGCCCCATTGTTTGGCCGGGCTCGATGGTCAGGTCGATGCCCTTGACGGCCCGGTTGACACCCTTGGCACGTCGGAACATTCCGCCGCCGATCTGGTACTCCTTGACCAGGCCTTGCACGTCCAGCAGGGGAGTGCGGCCGGTGTCTTCGCCGTCGTCGTCCTTGGTTCGTTCCTTGGTGGTCGCCGGTCCACTGCGTTCATGCAACAGGGTGCGGACCTTGGGCGTGGAGGACAGCAACCTCTTGGTGTACGGGTGGCTGGCGTTGTTGAAGATGTCATGGACCGTCCCGGTTTCCATGACCTTGCCCTTGTTCATCACCGTGACGTCTTCGGCGATCTCGGCGACCACGCCGAGGTCGTGAGTAATGAACATCATCGCCATCGAGAACTCTGACTGCAGGTCCATCAGGAGTTCCAGGATGCGCGCCTGGGTGGTGACGTCCAGGGCGGTGGTGGGTTCGTCGGCGATCAGCAGCTGCGGGTCGCAGGACAGGGCGATGGCGATCATCGCGCGTTGGCACATACCGCCGGAGAGTTGGAAGGGGTAGGTGTCGAAGCGTTCCTTGGGATCGGCCATCCCAACCCGGTCCAGCCACTCGATGCCCACGGTGCGGGCCTCGGCCTTGGAGATGTCCCGGTGCAGTCGCATCGCCTCGGTGAGCTGGGCACCGATGGTGTACATCGGTGACAGCGAGGCCATCGGTTCTTGGAAGACCATCCCGATTTGGCCCCCGCGGACCTTGCGGATCTCTTCGCCGTCTGAGTCCATGGCCGCGAGATCAACGGGGTCGTCCCCGCTGGGGTTCCACCAGATCTTGCCCTCCAGGATCTCCCCTGGGGCATCGACCAGTTGCATGACCGAGCGAGCGGTGATCGATTTTCCACTTCCCGATTCCCCGACCACGCACATGGTCGAACCGGGTCGCACGGTGATATCGACGCCGTCGACGGCTTTGACGATTCCTTCGGTGGTGGTGAAGTGAGTCTTGAGGCCTTCGATGTGTAGAAGAGCGTCAGTGTCAGTCATGGGTGGCCCTTTCAGCTCTTGTAGGGGTCGGCGGCGTCACGCAGGCCGTCACCGAAGAAGTTCATTGCCAGGACGGTGATGACCACGGGGATGCCGGGTATCAGGATCCAGGGTGCGGTGGACACCGCGCGGATGTTTTGGGCTTCCTGGAGCAGCACGCCCCAGGAGACCGTGGGTGGCTGCAGTCCTAGCCCGATGAAGGACAGTGCGGTCTCGGCCAGGATGATCGTGGGGATCGACAACGAGAGGTTGGCGATGATGTGGCTGGTGAAGGAGGGCAGCATGTGCCGGAACATCACCCGCCTGGTGGAGGCGCCGTCGGCGATCGCCGCGGAGACAAACTCCTCCCCGCGAACCGCGAAGAATTTGCCTCGGACCTCTCGGGCCATGCCCACCCAGCCCACGAGCGAGATCACCACCGTCAGGGCGAAATATCGTTGCAAGGGTCCCCAGGAGTCCGGAACGGCGGCGAAGAGCGCCATCCACAGGGGGATCGTGGGGATCGAGATGATGAGCTCGGTGACCCGCTGGATGAAGGTGTCGATCCGGCCGCCGAGGTAGCCGGAGATGCCGCCGATCACCACCCCAAGCAGCAGGGATAACAGCACCCCGACCAAGCCGATGGACATCGAGACCGTGGTGCCGTGGATGATCCGAGAGAGCACGTCACGGCCGTTGGCATCGGCGCCGAGTAAGTACATCGGCGGCCCCTCGTAATCTAACGGCCCGATCAGGTGACGGTCCCAGGGGATGAACCCGAGCAGCCGGTAGGAGTCACCTTTGACGAACAGCCCGATCGGCACGACTTGGTCTTCGTCGACGGTGAATTCCAGGGCCAGGGTGTCTGGGTCCTGCTCAAAGGTGTAACCGTGCACGTGCGGGCGGAAGGAGCCCTCATCGAACAGTTGGATGGTCTGGGGTGGGGCGTAGGTGTACTCGGAGTTGTGGCGGGTACCGGAGTACGGCGCAAGGAAGGGCGCAAACACCGCCGCGGCGTAGATGGCCAGGGTGATGACACCGCAGACCACAGCCACCTTGTGGCGTTTGAATCCGCGCCAGATCAGCTTCCACTGCGGGGCAACGGCGAGGTCATCGCTCTGGTCGAGTTCGACTTCAGGATCGGTCCCGATGGGGGTTTCCAAGTCCTGGTCATTACGTGGCATGAATGGTTGAGACATCTTTGTTCAGCCCTTCCTTAGTACCGGAACCGCACGCGCGGGTCCAACCACGCCAGGGCAAAGTCTGAGATCAACGTGCCGATCACCACCAGGATCGCGCTGATCAACAGCACCGATCCGGCGAGGTACATGTCTTGAGCCATCAACGCCCGGAGCATCAACGGTCCGGTGGTGTTGAGGTTCAGCACCTGGGAGGTGATCGCATCGGCCGCGATCAGACCCGGAAGGATCCACCCGATCGTGGAGAAGAACGGGTTCATCGCGACCCGCACCGGGTACTTGATGGTCATCTTCGCTCGGGGTAATCCGCGTGCTCGCGCCGCCACCACATACGGCTTGCGCAGCTCATCGAGCAGGTTCGCCCGCAGAATACGAATGTTCGCCGCGGTACCGGCCGTTCCCCAGATCACGATCGGGATCCACAGGTGCGCCATCAGATCGGCGAACCGGGCGAACGACCACGGCGCATCTCGGAACTCCGGTGAGAACAATCCGCCGACGCTCTGGCCGAAGTACGAAAAGCTCACCCACATCAGCACGAGTGCGATGAGGAAGTTCGGGATGGCCAGGCCGAGGTAGCCGAAGAAGGTGAAGACGTAGTCACCAACGGAGTACTGGCGCATCGCCGAGTACACGCCGATCGGGAACGACACCGCCCAGATGAACAGCAGCGTCACTACCGAGAGCATGATCGTCAGCGGCAGGCGGTCTGCCAAGAGGGAGGCGACGGGGCGGCCGTGGTCGAAGGACTCACCGAAGTCACCGTGCAACACGATGTTGGAGATCCACCGCCAGTACTGCACGTACCAGGGCTGGTCGAGCCCGTATCGCTGCGTGAGGCGTTCTAACTGCGCCGCGCCTAATGACTCGTCACCTTGCGAGGCGTATTGCGCCTGCATGGTGGTCAAATAGTCTCCGGGCGGCAGTTGGATGATCACAAAGGTCACCAGTGAGATCACCCAGATCGTCGGAATCAAAAGCAATAACCGACGCGTTACATACCTCAGCATTGAGTACGTCCTTCCAGACCCATCGCATCCTTGCGGTGTTCCATCTTGTCTTGTCTTGCCGAAGCGCAGGCGGCTTCGAACATTTTCGGACCCACTCGAACCTTTAGAGGTCGAAGAACCAGGTGGACGGGTTGGTATAGGCCGGTGAGGACCAGCTCAGGACGTCGGCAAAGCCCTCAGTGACGTTGTGCAGGTCGTTCTTCTTGATCGCGTACCCGTTCTCCGGCTTGAGGATGCCGATGGCGTAGAACTGCTCCTTGGAGATCTGCAGCACCTCGCGGAACAACTCGGCAGTGACGGCCGGGTCAGGTTCGGCATCGATCTGGCGCATGAGGTCCATTTGGCGGCGCGGCTCTTCGGGCGGTTCGACGCCGTACTCGCTGGTGCCGCGGGAGGTGAACCACTCCGACCAGCCGGTGGCGTAGTTGGCCTCGTAGTGGCCGGGGAACCACCACCGGTGCTGGATCATCTCTTCGTAGGACCCGCCCTCGCCGTACCAAATGTTGGCATCGTGTTGGTTCGCCGAGGCGAGCTTGCGGTCCAGGAACAGGGTGCGCTCGATGGTGTTGACGCGGGCGTCGATGCCCACCTCGGCCCAGTACTGGGTGACCAGATCTGCCGCGGTGGGCCACTCGGGCGTCAGGTTGATGACGTCGATGTTGAAGGTGATCCGGTCGCCGTCGGGGCGCAGCCGGAAGCCAGCGGAGTCGGTGTCGCTGTACCCGGCGTCGTCGAGGTATTGGTTGGCCAGGTCCACGTCGTACTGCGTGAACTGGGTGGCGAATTCCTCGTCGTAGAAGTCCGACTCCTCACGAGGCGCGGCTTGCCACGGGACACCCTGGCGTTGGTAGACGGTGTCGATGATCTCCTGGCGATCGATGGCGTGCGACAGCCCAATCCGGAAGTCCTTGTTCTGGAAGACCTCACGGAGCACCTCATCGCGGTGGTTGAGGTTGAGAGTGATGATCATGGCGTTGGACCATGAGCTCTCGATTGTGACGAAGTCGTAGTCGCCAGCCTCACGGCCATCGGCCAGCACCGGCCGGTTGGCGTTGGAGTTGAAGTGCCGGGAGTGGAAATCGATCTCGCCATTGAGCGCCTTGAGCAGCATGACTTCGCTCTCCCGGACCACCTCGTACTCGAGCCGGTCGATGAACGGCAACTGTGCGCCGTCGGCGTCGACCTTCCAGTAGTACGGGTTGCGCTCGGCGACGATGACGTTGCCCTCATTGAGAGGGGTGCGCTGGATCCAGGCGTTGAGGTTCGGCTTGTCTGGGTTGTTGAACCACTGGTTCACGTTCTCCCAGTGGTCCTCCCAGTCGGTGGCGCCGGCTTCTTCCGCGATGGCGTTGGCGTCTTCGTTGAGGTGGGGCAGGAAGTCCTGCAGGTAGTGCTTGGGAAAGCTGAAGAAGTCCGATGCCCGTGAGGCGATGCTGATGAGATTGCCCTTGGGGGCCGGGTAGGTCAGTTCGACGGTGTAGTCGTCGATTTTCTGTGCGGTGCACGGCTCGTTGTTGACCGCCAGTGACTCCGGGGGATTGGTGTAGAGGTCTTGGTTGAAGTAGACGTCCTCGATCGCAAACATCACATCATCGGCGGTGACGGGCTCGCCGTCGGACCAGCGCAGTCCTTCGCGCAGGTGCAGGGTGTAGACGGTGCCGTCGGTCTCATCGAACTCGATGGACTTGAGAATCCCGGGCTCGCCCTCCACGACCGACAGGTCGGGGGCCGGGCGCAGCATCGGTTCGAAGCCCAGGGTGCGGTGCAGCCACGGGTCGTCGCCTTCGCCGGCGATCGCGCCTTGGTAGGTGCCGCCGTAGATCCCGAATGCTGGGGTGTCGACCACGAGGCGGTCCGCTTCCACCGGCATCCGCTCCTCCAGTGGCGGCAATTCGCCGTTCTCGACCATTTCGGTGAGCATCGGTGACTCTTTGGGGCGGTTCGGATCGGGTGCCGCGCCTTCACCGCCGTCGTCACTGCCGCCATCGGAACTGCAGGCCACGACGGACATGGCAACGAGGCCGGCGGCGCCGGTGAGTAAGGTGCGCCGGGGCAGGTGTGCGGGCGCTTTGCGCTGGTTCATCGGTTCTCCTCTTCGTTGGGGGAACTGCGTTACATCGTTGTAATGGGCTGTTATGCAAGATCGAGTCTTCAGTTGTTCCGCGCGGGGCTCCGGCCGAGCCGGACCCGTGATCGGGGTGGCCAGGTGCACCTAGTTGTGAAAGTGATCGTTCACTTGGCCGTCTAGGCAGACTATAAGGTGATCGATCACTTATGCAACCGCCTCCTGGTTGGTGGCTAATCTGTCCGGGTGAGCACCGCCCAAGAGCAACTCCGCGCGTTGGTCAGGGACGCCATCGCCCCGGGATTGCGCCGGATGGGCATGACCGGCTCGGGTCGGATCTACACCTTGCCGAACGATGACTGCTGGACGCACCTGGGATTGCAGGCGAGTGCGCGCAGCACCGCTGGCGCGGTGCGATTTACCGCCAACCTCAGCGTGGTGAACGCCGAAGCGTGGGCCGCGGCGTACCGAGAGAGCCCATGGATCGGGGAGCGGCCCAAACCGAACGTGTTCGCGCGTCACGGTGGCCGGTTCCAGCAGCGGATCGGGCAGGTGCTGGGCGTTGGTGATCGCTGGTGGGAGGTGCCCGCCGATGGCGGTGACTCCGCTGCGGTGTGTGAGGACTTCCTGCGGGTGATTGCCGACGCCGGTCTGCCTACGTTGCGGCGCGAGACCGCTGCCCGTAGCGGTGCCTAGCGCACTGGTCGCCACGCCGGTCATCCCGCCACGCCGGGCCTGCACCCGCCCGAACCGGCCCCGAGCGCGCCCGATTGGTCGC
>JBMDWZ010000373.1:0-4784 GCA_048594865.1 Beutenbergiaceae bacterium | reverse complement strand
CGAAAGCGGGGTACCGGGCCGGTTGCGTTAGTGGGTCAACTCCAGCAACGGCACGAGCGCTTGCACCGTGGGCGCATTGCCGGCGATGACGCAATCGCGGTGCTCCTGGCGGTGAACGACCCCGCCGGATTCCTCGGCGATCAAGAGCCCGCCGACCATGTCCCATGGTTCGTTGCGGTAGAGCACGATCGCGCCGGTTTCACCTCGGGCCAACAGGCCCCAGTCGATGGAGGGAGACCACGTGCGCAGCACCCTCTTGACGTTGGATTCCAGGGCGTCCATGGCGGCGATCCGGAACTCATCGTCATGAGACACCGCGTATCCCTGGCTCCAGGACACCGTGGTGGTGCGCAGCGGCTGTGGCTCGGCGGCCACCAGCGGCACCGACTCTGAGCCCGAACGGCGGAACGCCCCAGCGCCGCGGATCGCCGAGGTGGTGATGTCTTGGACGCTGTCATGGACCACGGCGACCACCGGTTCGCCCCCGATGCTTGCGGTCAAGCACACCCCGAATAGCGGCAAACCGAGTACGTAGTTGTTGGTGCCATCGAGGGGATCGACGAGCCACGTCACCTGCGCCTGGTCGTTGCCGTGGTCACCGGACTCCTCCCCGAGCACCCCGTGATCGGGGAAGGCGGCGAGTAACCCCGAGATGATCTGCGCCTCACAGGCGTGATCCACGTCGGTGACCACGTCATGTCCTGCGCCCTTGGCCACGGTGCCCACATCGGTACGGAACTTGATGTTCGCGTACCGGCCCGCGTCACTGGCGAGCTGCACTGCGACGTCGTGCATCTGGTTGAGGTCGACGGCGGGGCCGGCGGAACCGGCTGGTCCGGCCTTGGCGCCGGGACTGATGGGGCTCACGGGTCTCCATGGGTAATTGGTGACAATGCGCCGGAGATGGGTAGGTGTGTCCATGGCGGGTGGGGGAGGAAACCTGCCAGACTAAGGCCGACGAATTCATCAGTGTATGTGAGCCCTGAAGGGGAAAGTTAATGTTGCGAAAGTCCGCCGCAGTTGTTGGCGCTGGCTTGTTGTTGGTCCTGGCTGCCTGCTCGAACTCCGTTCCGCAGTCGGAAGTAGAGACGACCGTCGAAGACACGATTCAGAGTGAGTTTGGCGCCACCGTCGACGTCACCTGCCCAGGCGATCTGCCTGCGGAGATTGACGCCACCATGGACTGTACGTTTAGCGAAGAGGGCTACGACACCGAGGGCACCTTGACTCTCACCGTGGAATCGGTGGAGGACAACGAGGCATTCTTCAACATCGAAGTTACTGAGGAACCTAGCTAACGATGAGCTAAGAAAATGGCGGCGAGCGATACGCTCGCCGCCATTTTCATTGCACGTACCGGGCCGGCACGCCGGGCGCTAAGCAGACTCGCGCACCACCAATTGGAACTTCACGCTCCGGATTGACCCGTGTTGGTCCAGGTCGTGATCGAACGCGGCCAATGCTAGGGATACCGCCTGTTCGGCCACCTGCTCCAAATCCATATGCAACGTGGTCAGTTCCGGGGACACAACCGTGCCCAAACTAAGGCCGTCGATGCCTGCCACTCGCACCTGGCCGGGCACGTCCACCCCGATCGCCCGGAAGCCCTTGAGTAGGCCGCAGGCGACGATGTCGTTGAAGGCGAGCACCGCATCAACCGGCGCCCGATTCGCATCGTTCGCTGCGCCGTCGGCCATTAACGCGCGCGCTGCCTTGGAACCATCGGACAGGGCGCTGCCGTCCACGCCATTGAGGCGGTAGCGGCGCACGTCCACGCCGTGTGCCGCCATCGCCGAGGTGAAGGCGCCGACCCGGCCGCCGCTGTCGCCGGGACCCACGAAAACGGGGTTTCGGACCCCGGCACCGACCCAATGTTCGGCCAGGTCCGCCATCGCGCTGGCGATATCCAACCGGACCGTGGCATCGGCGATTCCAGGCTCGTCGCTAATGGTAACCACCGGCACGGCATTGGTTCCTTCGCGGTACTGGTCATCGGTGACATACCCGACGACGACGTCCACCTGCCCGGCAAGTTCGGCCAGCAGGTCTTCGCTCTGGTGCCGTAGCCGAGTGTCGGAGAGCACCACGTTCCAGCCGCGCCGGGCCGCCGCAGCCACGACCGCCGAGGCCAGCTCCGGGTAGTAGGGGTTGATGAGGGAATGGACCACCAACCCCACCGTGCGGCGCTGGCCCCGCACCAGGTCCCGGCCGGAACGCGATGGCCGGTACCGCAACTCGCGAGCGACGGCCAGCACCCGAGCGCGGGTGCTCGGGGCGATCTGCGTCATGCCGTTCATCGCGCGGGTCACCGTCTGCCGAGAGACGCCAGCCGCGGCGGCGACGTCGGTGATGGTGACCCGGCGCGATGACATCAGGGCTTGGTGTCGGTTCGCAGGTCCAGCCAGGCCACCTCGTCGTCGGTGAGGTTGACCTGCAGGGCAACGAGGGAGGAGCGCATCTCGGTGATCGTACGCGGCCCGATGAGCGCGAAGCTCGGGAACGGCTGGGCCAGCACGTAAGCCAGGGCGATCGCGGTGCTCGGCACCGTGCGCTCGGCAGCGAATTCGTTCACGCGGCGCAGCCGCTCGAAGTTCTCACTGGAGTAGTAGCAGCGCACCAACTCGGCATCGGAGGTGTTGTCCGGGTGCGCGCGGCCGGTGAAGAACCCACGTGCCTGGGAGGACCAGGGCAGCAGCGGGAACTGGTTATCGGCCAGCCACTGGCGGTCCTCGGGGTCGGTGACGTGTTCACACCCAGCCCACGGCACGTCCAGGGCGTGTGCCAAACCAAAGTGGTTGCTCAGCGCGCTGAAGCCCTGCATGCCGTTGGCCGAGGCCCAGGCGTTGGCCTCTTCGATCCGCGGAATGGTCCAGTTCGAGCCACCGAAGGCCTTGATGCGCCCGGCGCGGATCTCCTCGTTCAAGGCGGTGACGAACTCGCCCACCGGGATCTCGGGGTTATCCCGGTGGAGGAAGTACAGGTCGGCGTAGTCGGTCTGCAGCCGTTCCAGAGATTCGGTGAGCTGGTTGCCGACGGCCTGCGGGTTGTTATGCGGGGTGTGGGCGCCCTTGACGACCAGTTCGATCTCGCTGCGGATGCCGCGGTTGGCCTGCCATTGGCCGACCATCTTTTCGTGCAAGCCGCCGCCGTAGATGTAGGCGGTATCGAAGGTGGTGCCGCCGGAGGTGATGAAGGCATCGAAGATGGCCGAGGCGTGCGCCAGGTTGCCCTGGTTGTCACAGCCCATCACCAAACGCGAGAACTCGCCCACGCCGTCGATCGGGGCCTTGGGGATCAGCGGTTCGTAGCGGGCGCTGAGGTCCACCAGCGGTGCGATGTTGGCGGTGTCCTGCTCGAAGGGATACCGCTCACCTAGCGCATAGCGCCACTGCTGCAACGCCTGCGCCAACTCCAGGGACTGGGCCCAGGTGAGGGTGTCCACCTCGGTGCGTCCGTCATTGGCGGCAGTGATGACGGCGTCTGCCTCCAGGGCGTAGGAGTTGCCCTGATCGTAGGTGCGGGTTTCCGGGTCGCTGTCGACGTGGTGGATCTCCAGGCGAGCGTCGCCGAACAGCCACGGATCGTGCAGGATCGCGGTGCCCTTGGAGCCGTCGATACGGGCGCCAAAGGGCTGGTTGACGCGGGTGCCGGTGCGGGCCAGGGCGTTGATGGAGCCGAAGCTGGCGCTGGCGACCGCCCATTCATCCACACCGGCTTCGGTGAGGGAGCCGCCGGCGCTGAAGGAGGTGGGGGTGGCGCTGGCACCAGTAGCCCGGACCACCGACTGAATGAAGGACATCGGGTACCCACCGACGTCGAGTATCCCGCCACCGGCGGTGTCCGGGTCGAACAGCCGGCCCGAGCGGGAGCCGGCGCGGAAGGAGAAGGTGGCGTCGATGTTGAGGATTTCGCCGAGGCCGCCGGAGGCCACCAGGTCAAGGGTGTCGGCGATCATCGGGTGGAACCGGTACATGTAGGCCTCGAGCAGCACCCGGTTATTGCGCTGGGCGGCGTCGATCATTGCCATCGTGGCACCGACGTTGGGCGCCAGCGGCTTCTCGCACAGCACGTGCTTGCCAGCGTTCAGAGCCTCGATCGCCAGGTTCGCGTGCGTGGTGTGCACGGTGCTGATGTAGACCGCGTCCACGTCAGGGTTGGCGAGGATCTCTTCGTAGGTGCCCCACGTTTGCGCGCCGTACTTCTCGGCGAATGCCTTGGCGCGCTCGGGGTCGGAGCTAGCGACGGCGCTCAGGACTCCGTGTTGGCTGTGGGGGAGTTGAGAGGCGAATCGGTTAGCGATATTGCCGGGGCCAAAGACGGCCCAGCGTGCCTGGTTGGGCATCGAGGTACTCCGCATCGTTGGGGATTCGTGGGGAATTCTGGGATTCTGCTGTGAACGTTCGCGCCACTCTCGCGTGTCTTGGTGCGCGCTAGCAACCATTTATCCGTGAACGTTCACGGTCCTCAACCTTAACCTTATCCTCCCGGGCATCCCATCCCATCCCATCCCACCCCGAGCGCTCTCGAACCCCCGAACCCCCGAACCCGCGCACCACGCCACCCCGGACCCCCGCCACCCACGACGCCCGCCACCCACGACGCCCGCCACCCCGAACCCGTCCGCGAGCGCGCCCGATTGGTCACGATTTACGACCATTTGGGCGCGCTCGCGGACGGGTTTGGGGGTGGCGGGCGGCGGGGTCCGTGGTGGCGTGGTGCGCGGGTTCGAGGGTGCCGTGGCACGGTGCTGGCGGGGGTGCGGGATGGGATGAGCGGGGGATAGG
>JBMDWZ010000372.1:0-4442 GCA_048594865.1 Beutenbergiaceae bacterium | reverse complement strand
CGTGATCACCAGGTAGGTCTGCACCAGGTTGCCGGTGTTGGCCACCAATACTCGGCCGCTTTGCATAAGTTCACCGTAGGAGACCACGTACCCAAACGCGGTGTCCTTAACCACGATCACCACCTGGGCCACCAACGCGGGGATCACAAGGCGCAGTGCCTGGGGGAAGACTACGAGCCGGAACGACTGCCCGCGCGTCATTCCGATCGCCAGTGCGCTTTCGTTCTGCCCCCTGGGTAGCGCCAGCACGCCCGCCCGGAACACCTCGGCCAAGATCGCCGCGGCGCACAGTCCGATCGGGATGACCAGCTTCCAGTACACCTCGGGGTTGAAGCCGTATTGGGGCAGGGCAAACATGAAGATGTAGATGATGAGCAGCACCGGCACGGCGCGGAAGAACTCGATGATCGCAGTCGCCGGCCAGCGCAACCACACCTTGCTCGACAACCGTCCCACGGCCAATAGCAGCCCCAGCGGCAGGGCTATCGCGGCGGCCCCCGCGGCGGCCCACAGGGTGTTGAGCAGGGCCCCACGCAGGTAGCGGATGGTGCCCGGCTGGTACAGCGCCTCCCACTTCGAGGGCGCCAGCGCCCCGGAGCGGTACAACTGCCAATACATCAGGCCGAGAATCCCCAGGATCACCAGGACGCTGATGATGGTGACGATCGTGACGCGGCGTTGTGCCTTGGGCCCAACGGTGTCAAACATGGCGTGCATGCTCATCGCTGCACCTGCCAACGGCGCTCCGCGCGCGAGCCCAGCCAGGCTGCACTCAAGGAGATCGCGGCGTACAGTGCGGCGGCGATCATGAACGTCGTCAGGCCCAGGGCCTCGCGGTTGTTGATGTAGGACACGGTGGCGGTCAGTTCCCGAAGGCCGACGACGGCGGCTAGCGAGGAGGAGAGCAGGATCCCGATGAAGAGGGTGACAAAGGGCGAGATCATCGAGCGCACCGCCTGGGGTGCCACCACATCGCGAATGATCGGGCCGAACGTCATGCCGATCGACCTGGCTGCCTCTACCTGGCCCGCGCCCACGGTGTTGATCCCGGTTCGGATGGTTTCGCACGCGAACGCCGAACCCACCAGGGTCATGGCGATGATGACCGAGGGTAGGAAGTCCAAGAAAATCCCGGTCTCGGGAAGTCCGTAGACCACCAGTAGCACCAGGGCAACCAGGGGCACGTTACGGAAGATCTCCACATAGACGCTCGCGAAGGCGCGCAGCGGAGCGATCGGGCTGATCCGGCACGTCGCCAGGACCATCCCGATCGCTACCGCGAGCGCGAAGGAGACCGCGGTGAGTTGAGCCGTGATCCACAGCCCGTCGGCGAAATCGCCTAAGTACTCACTGAGCAGAACGTCCATGTAGCTGTGGGATTCCGATCAGTTGAAGTCGACTTCACCAATGGCTGGCGGCTCCGGAGTGTCGGTCTCCCCAGTGCGGTCGCCGAGGGTGACCTGCCACAGTTGCTCCCAGGAGCCGGAGTCCTCGACCTCTTGCAGCCAGGTGTTGACGAACTCCAGGGCATCGGAGTCCTTCGGCAGTCCGATGCCGTAGTAGTCGGCCTCTCCGAACTGGTCGCCCACGATCTTCACGTCGTCATTGGAGACCACGGCGTTGAGCAGCAAACCGTAGTCGATCACGTAGGCATCGGCGCGGCCCTGTTGGACTGCGGACAGGGCCTGGGCGTGGTCGGGCAGCTCCAGAATGTCAGCGCCCGGTGCGAACTCTTCCAACGCGGTGACGCCAGTGGAGGCCGACTGGGTCGCCACCGTCTTGCCGTCGAGGTCATCGACGCCATTGATGTCGGTGTTGTCCGCCGGCACCAGGATCGCGGCCTGCTGGTCGAAGTACGGGCCGGCGAAGTCCACCCGAGCCGCGCGCTCTTCGGTGATGGAATAGGTGGCAAAGACCGCGTCCACGGTCCCGTTCTCCAGCACCTCCTCGCGGGTCTCCACAGTGATCTGCGACAGGTTCGTGTTGACCTCACCGAGGATGTACAGCGAGAGCATCTGTGACAGCCCGGCATCGAAACCGCGCGCCACGCCGTCGTCGGGGCTCAGGAGAGAGAAGAGCTCGGAGGTCTCGGTGCCGCCGACTTCGAGCACGCCCGCTTCCTTAACCGCGCTGGCCCACTCGTTTGCCTCGACCACCGAATCCTCGGCGACCGGTCCGTTATCGACAACGTCGTTGTAGTCATCGACGTTGATCGGGGTGGCGCTGGACTCGTCTTCGCCCTCGGCGTCCTCGTCGTCGTCACGGTTTTCGGTGTCCTCGCTGCCGGGCTCGGGCGTCGCAGTCTCCTCTGGGCTGCACGCAGCCAGGGTGACGGCGATGGCGCCGGCGGCCACAAAGGCGGTGATGCTTCGCCTGCGTTGCGCAGTGTTCATGGTTACTCCTCAAAGGTGAACTGCTAATCGGAGCCGCAATACTGCCACGGCCCCCGTGCTCTGACGCTACAACCGCGTGGGGTTTCGAACTACGAGATACCTCCAGGCGTTACCGAACTGCGACCCGCGCTGTGGCCGGTAGATTCACCACACATGAGCGTATTGATCTTGGCCGACGTCATCACCGATCTGGAGCGGCGCTACCCGCTGGCCACCGCGCAAGATTGGGACGCCGTGGGCCTGGTGGTGGGGGAGCACCAGGCCCAAATCTCCACAGTGCTGTTGGCCGTGGACCCCACACATGAGGTGGTGGACGAAGCGATCGAGGCGGGTGCCGAGCTCATCGTCACCCACCACCCGCTGATGCTGCGCGGGGTCACCAGCGTGGCCGCCGACAGTCCCAAGGGTTCGGTGGTACACCGCCTGATCCGCGCCGGCATCGCCCTGTATGTGGCGCATACCAACGCCGACATCGCCGCCGGGGGAGTCAACGATGCGCTAGCCGATGTGCTCGGGCTCACCGACACCAGGCCGCTGGCACCTGAGCCTGGCCCGGCCCTGGATCTGCTCATCACCTATGTCCCCACCGAGTCCGCCGAGGCGGTTCGCCAGAACTTGGCGCAGGCTGGAGCCGGCGCCGTGGGCGACTACACCGACTGTGCCTGGTCGGTCAGCGGCACGGGAGAGTTCACCCCGGGGCAGAACGCCGATCCCACGATCGGTCAGCGCGGTGAGCACACAGCCGTCCCCGAGGTCCGGTTGGAGATGGTCATCACGCCCGCGCGCCGCACCGGCGTGGTGAACGCACTTCGGGCGGCCCACCCGTATGAGGAACCGGCGTTCTCGATCGTGCCAACCCGCCCATCGCCGTCGGACATTGGCTTGGGACGGATCGGCGACCTCGCCCACCCGCTCAGCCTGCAGGAGTTTGGTGAGCGCGTCGCCGCAGCGCTGCCTGCCACCGCCCACGGGGTTCGGATCAGCGGCGATCTGGACGCCACAGTTCGTACCATCGCAGTGTGCGGCGGGAGCGGTGATTCGATGCTCGACGTCGCCCGCAAAGCGGGCGCGGATGCCTACCTCACCGCGGACTTGCGACACCATCCCGCAAGCGAAGCGCGCGCGGTGCCCGGTACGCCCGCGCTGATCGACGTGGCGCACTGGGCCAGTGAGTGGCCATGGTTGCCGGTGGCCGCGCAGCAGTTGCAGGCCGATGCGCTCGCACGGGGTGGCACGTTGGCGACCCAGGTGAGCACGCATTGCACCGATCCGTGGACCGCTAGGCTTGACGCACCAAACGTATAAGGAGACTTCGTGAGCACAGCGCCCGCCGCAGACCAGCGAATGTTGTTGGACCTGCAGCAGCTGGACACCAATCTGGCTAAGCTCGCCCACCAGCGCGCAGCACACCCCACCCTTGAGACGCTCCGCGAACTCAGCGGCCGGGCCGAGGATCTGGACCGCTCGCGCGCCCAGACCCAGGTGGTGGTCTCAGACACTCGCCGCGAGGTGACCAAGGCCGAGACCGACGTGGAGCAGGTTCGCAACCGTGCCGACCGGGACCGGCAGCGGTTGGAGTCGGGGCAGGGCACGTCCAAGGACCTGATGGCGTTGCAGCACGAACTGGAGTCCTTGGGCAAGCGCCAGAGCGACCTGGAAGACGTTGAGCTCGAAGTGATGGAGCGCCTCGAAGAGGCCGAGGGCACTCTGAACGCGATCACCGAGCAGCTATCCGCGGTGCGCGCCGACATCACCCGGGTTGAGGGGGAGCGGGACACGGCATTCGCCGAGTTGGATGATCAGATCTCGCGGGTCCAGACGCAGCGTGACGCGCTAGCCGCCGGGATCGATACCGCGCTCCTGGCGTTGTATGAGAAGGTCCGCACGCAGACCGGTGGTCTGGGGGCGGTGACACTGCGCGGCGGGGCGACTCAGGGCATTCAGGTGCCGCTGTCGCTCAGCGAGAAGGCGGCGATCGAAGCCGCTGGGGACGATGAGGTGCTGCGCTCCGAAGACTACGGCTACATCCTGGTGCGCCTGGAAAAGTAG
>JBMDWZ010000371.1:0-1909 GCA_048594865.1 Beutenbergiaceae bacterium | reverse complement strand
CCAACTGTCACGAGCGTTTCACCGCAGACACCGGCCACACCCTGCCCACCGAGCACGACTGGGACGATCCCGCCTACGCCCAGTGGATCGACTGGAGCTACCAGCGCCGCCTAGACATCTGGGACCTCTTTGACGCCACCGCGCGCGAGGCGGGCGGACCGGATTGCCGCTGGATCGGAATGAATAGCGGCCAGTTGTCACACCAGTCCAACCAGTTCCGCGATTTGGCTGGGGTCATCAAGCGCACGCCGCTGGCCCTCATCGATAACCAGTTCCGCGACGAAAAGACCGGCTTCTCCCAGAACAACCACACCGGCAAGTTAGTTCTCGGCATGCCCGGGGCTCCGGCGCGGGCGGCGGAGAGCATGGCGATGTACAACCACTCCAGCTCCTCATTCCGAGTGGCGAGCAAGCCCAGCGCCGAGGCCCGGATGTGGGGTTTTGCCGGGATGGCCGGTGGAATCTTGCCGTGGTGGCACCACATCGGCGCCACCCACGCCGATCAGCGCCAGTACGACACGGCCCCGCCGATGTTCACCTGGCACGCAGCCAATGACCAGTACCTCGTGGACCGCTCCTCGCTGGCGACCATCGGGGTGTTGTGGTCCCAGCGCAGCAATGACTTCTATGGGCGCGATGACGCCCACGTGCGCTCGGGCGATCCTTACCAGGGCGTGATCCATGCTCTGACTCGTGCCGGCTTGGATCACCGCGCCATCCACCCCAGCGCGCTAGCGCAGGGGCTGGAGGGTATCGATGTGCTGGTGCTGCCGGCGGTCGGCGCGATGTCGGACGCCGAGTGCGCGGCCATCCGTGCGTTCGTCAAGGGCGGTGGCGGCTTGGTCGCCACCGGCGAGAGCAGCCTGTACGACCACTGGGGCGCGCGGCGCGACGACTTCGCCCTGGCCGACCTGTTCGGCGCCAGCGCCACCGGGCAGCATCACGGACACCGGGTGCCGCCGAAGGTCTCTTGGGAGACGGCTCCTACGCATACGTACCTGCAGCTACTGCAGTCATGGAAGGACGACGGCGAACGCCACCAGGTCCTGGACGGTTTCGATCGCACGGATCAGCTGCCGTTCGGGGGCCGAGTGGAGGAAGTGACGCCCACCTCGGCGAAGGTGTTGGCCACCTGGGTGGCGCCGTTCGCGGCCTACCCGCCGGAGACGTCGTGGCAGCGCGAGCCAGCCACCGACATCCCCACCGTGCTGGTGAATGAATTCGGCGGCCGAGTTGTGTACCTGCCGGCGGACATCGATCGGTGCTTTGGCCGTGGCTACCAGCCCGATCATGCTGACTTGCTGACCAATGCCGTGCGTTGGGCGGCAAAGAACCCGATCCCGGTTGACCTGAATGGCGCACTTGGCATCGACGTCAGCGCCTACAGCCAGAAGCCATCTGGCAGCGGCGAGGCGGACCGCGTGATCGTGCACCTGGTGAACCTCACCGGCGCCGGGGCGTGGAAGATGCCAGCGTCATTCGATACGCCGACCCCGCAGGTCACCGTCACTCTCGACCTGACGGCCCTGGGTGGCGCCGTGAATGCGCAGGCCCTTGCCCGCGGAACCGCTCGACTGCTGGTGGCCGGCTCCGAGGTGGAGCTGCGGGTGGACGGCACCAAGGTGGAGGTCACGATCCCCACGGTCGTGGACCACGAGGTGCTGGTGGTCCAAGGCGCCTAGCGACGACGCGCGCGGGCATGCGCGGGCCTGGGCGTGGCCCTCGCCTCGCGCCCTCGCTGCTCGCGGGCATACCAATACGGCCCGCGCGTTCTCTTCGAATCTGGGCAGGGTGGTGCCTGTGGTGTGGGGCGGGGTTATGTTCGGCGGGTGAAGGTGATGGCGCCTTGGGTGGTTTTGGTGCGGTCGTGGTGGTGGGTGAAGCGGTGGTCGTGGATCATCCGGTGATG
>JBMDWZ010000370.1:0-4528 GCA_048594865.1 Beutenbergiaceae bacterium | reverse complement strand
CTCAGTCCTTCGTGATGTGCCCAAAGCGGTGCATGGTGCGACTAACGGCTTGCTCGGCGAGCACGGTGAGCAGTTCTCGCACCCCGGAGGTCACCACCGGCGCGGTCAACAACGTCACGTCCGATTCGCTGTTCGCCGCCGCTTCCCAGTACTCCACCGGCGCACCGTGGTCCTCGGCCGTGCCACCCACGACCCGAACCCGGCCAGCGACCTCACCGGAACCGATCCGCCCCGCGAAAGCAGCGTCGTCCTCGGTGACCCAGTCCAGGGCACCGGCAACGATGTCGGCCTTAGGGTGCACGCTGATAGAGGTCTGCACCCGCGCGCACGTGGCGGCCAGCACGATGCGTTCCAACTGCGCGGTGGTCGCGTGTGCGCCGGCCCGGATCCACAGGTGTGAGATCGGGCGATAACGGAACACGTTCGATTCGCTGCGCAGCCCGGACAGGTCCGTAGGCAGTCGATAGTAGGAGTCCCGCGCGCTGGCGTCACTGGCAGCCGCCCGCTGCAACCATTCCAGGTTCGCACCGGAGCTCTGGCTCGCTTGCAGCTTGGCGGTCACCGCGGGGCCGATATCGCCCTGCGCGTCAACCTGCGTCACCTGACGCCAGGTGCCCAACTGCGCCACATAGTTCGGGCCACCGGCCTTGGCGCCCGGTCCCACGCTGGAACGCTTCCACCCACCGAAGGACTGGCGCTGCACGATCGCACCGGTGATCCCGCGGTTGATGTAGGCGTTGCCGGCCTGCACCTGCGCCTGCCAGGTACCGATCTCCTGAGGGTCCAGACTATGCAGCCCTGCGGTAAGGCCGTAGTCGGTGGCGTTCTGCCACTCCATGGCCTGCTCCAAGTCCTTGGCGTGCATGATGCCCAGCACAGGACCGAAATACTCGGTGAGGTGGAACTCCGACCCCGGCAGCACACCGTCCTTCAGACCCGGAGACCACAGTCGCCCGGTCTCATCGAGCTGCTGCGGCGCCACCAGCCAGTTCTGGCCGGGCTCCAACTCGGTCAAAGCTCGCAGCAGTTTGCCGGTCGGGGGTTCGATCACCGGCCCCATCACCGCACCGAGGTCGCTCGGCCAGCCGACCCGTAGGGACTGCACCGCGTCCACTAGCTGGCGCCGAAGCCGGTCGGAGGTTCCCGCCGACCCGACCAGGATGAGCACCGAGGCCGCCGAGCACTTTTGACCGGCGTGCCCGAAGGCGGACTTCACCGCATCGGCGACGGCCAGGTCGTAGTCTGCGCTCGGGGTGATGATCAGACTGTTCTTGCCCGAGGTCTCCCCCAGCATCCCCGGACCGCCGGGGTGCGCGGCCCGCCATTTGGTGAACATCGCCGAGGTTTCATACGCCCCGGTGAGGATCACCGTGTCCACGTCATCGTGTGCCACCAGGTGCTGACCCACCTCGTTCTCCGGTGCCCGAATGACCTGCACCAGATCGGGGTCAAACCCATGGGTCTGCAGCGCCACGCGCACCGCTTCCACCGCGATCTCCACGCACCCTGGCGTCGGCGGTGCCGGTTTGATGATCACCGCGCTGCCGGCCGCGAGCGCCGCGAGCACGCCGCCGATCGGGATCGCGACCGGGAAGTTCCATGGCGGGGTAATGAGCACCACGCCATCGGGAGTGAAGGACAGTCCCTCGCTCTCCTGGAGCACCGGCAGCTCATCTGCGCGGGCGGCGTAATACCGGGCAAAGTCGATCGCCTCGGAGACCTCCGGGTCGCCCTCGGCCACGGTCTTGCCGCCCTCGTGGGCGGCCTGGGTGAGCAGGGCACCGCGGCGCGCCTGCAACTCCCGGGCGGCATCGCGAAGCACCGCAGATCGTTGCGCGGCCGGAGTCTTGGCCCAAGCCGGCGCCAATCGACCAGCCCGGGCGACGACGTCGTCCACCTCTGCAATGGTGCTCAGTTCCGGTGAGGTCAACTCGCGTGGCGGCGCGGCCATCAGCTCGGTTGCCCACTGGCGCGTCTGCGGAAGTGAGGGGTCGGAGTCCGGGGTGTTGGCGAACGCATCGCCAATCGGCTCGGGCTCGAAACGGCGAGCGGGTTCGCTGGCGACCGAGGCGTGGCCGGCGACGGAGTCCCGGAACCGCTGTTCCTGGTCCACCATCGCCTCAAAGCCACCCTCACGCTCGCCGGCGAACAGGGCGTGCAGGAAGTTCTCCTCGGTGGCGTTTTCTTCCAGCCGGCGCACCAGGTAGGACACCGCCACATCGAAGTCCTCGGGCGCTACCACCGGGGTGTACAGGATCAGCGGCCCGCCGGTATCGGCGGCCACCGCGCGCACCTGCGCCGGCGCCATCCCCTGCAGCATCTCCACGTCCAGGGCGTGCGTGACGCCCCGGTCGGTGGCCAGCAGGTGTGCCAGCGCCAGGTGGTAGGTGTTGTGGGAGGCGACCCCGAGCCGCAGTCCGTCACTGACCTCCGGGCGCAGCGCCATATCCAGCAGCCGCACGTAGTTGGCGTCCACCTCGGCCTTGGTGCCATAGGGCGTCTGGGCCCAGTCGTGGATATCGGCATCCACGCGCTCCATCGCCAGGTTCGCGCCCTTGACCAGACGTACCTTGATCGGCGCGCCGCCGGCAGCGTGGCGGCGCTGGGCGTAATCGATGAGCCGGGCCATCGCGTTGTAGGAGTCCGGGAGGTAGGCCTGCAGCACGATGCCGGCCTGCAGCTGCGGGAACTCGTTGAGCATGTGCTCAAAGACCTCGAGGGTCAGCCCCAGGTCCCGGTATTCCTCCATGTCCAGGTTGACGAACGCCTGCGGGGTCTTAGCGGCCGCCGCGGCGTACAGCGGGCGCAGCCGCTCCAGGACCCGGGCCACGGTGCCGGGTTCGTCCCACGTGGAAATCTGGGAGACCAGGGAGGAGACCTTGATGGAGACGTAGTCGACGTCGTCGCGTTCCAGGAGTTCGCGGGTGCGCCGGGTGCGTCCCTCGGCTTCGGCTTCCCCAAGGACCGCTTCGCCGAGCAGGTTGATGTTCAACCGGTAGCCCTCTTCGCGGGCGGCCGCCAGTCGTTTGCCGAGCGCCGGGTCCTTAGCGTCGACCACCAGGTGCCCCACGAGTTGACGCAGCCGCACGCGCGCGGCCGGCACCACCACCGGCGGCGCCAGCGGCGCCACCAGCTTGCCCGCTGCCATCAGTCCACGGTCGATGACCGAAAGGAACGCCGAGGCTCCACCGGCGTCTAGGCGGCTGAGTTCGCGGGCGGCGACCTTGAGGTCCTCCGGGCGCGCCACCTTGTCCACGAATCCCATGGCCAGTTCCAGGCCATCGGGATCGGACACCAAGGAGGCCAACCTGCCCGCGGTGCGCCGTTCGCTCGCGCTTTGCCCAGACTCGCTGGCTTCGACCCATCGATTGGCTAACTCGATTGCCGCCTCGGTGAGCGATTCGACGCCTCGCACCTGCATTACTTACTCCTACCTCAATCTGGTCATCACGTGATGGCTGATCAGATCAGCTGCCCCGGGGATTTTTGCCGCGGACGGGAACGGGTTCACATCAATAACCAGTGGTCCATCGGACGTCATGATGAGGTCAACACCGCACAACTCCAGACCAACGGCCCGTGCAGTCTCGCGCGCCAGTTCAGCGTAACTGTCTTGCGGAGTGAACACTTCACCGCCACGCGTGTGGCCCTGGTCTCTGCGCGCGCCGGCGACTTGCTCACCGAACACGTAGAGCTTGGCTTCCCAGCCGCTGGCATACGCCTGCACCAGGTACGGGCCGGCGAATCCGGCGGTGTCGATGTGTTCGTGCTCCCCCGGCAACAACACCCCGGCACCTCGGCCGGTTTGGGCGTTGGTGTCCTTGATAACGCCACCGCCCGCGCTGCCACGCTCAAATTGATTAGCCAGCCGCCTCGCCTCAGCGAAAGTGTCTGCCTCGCGCCAGTCCGGAACGCCGATGCCAGCACCGGCAAGCCTGTGTAGCAACGAGATTCGCTCGTGTACCAACGCGGTGGCCACCGGGTCGTTGCAGCACCGCTGGGCGTAGGGCTCCAGTGCGGCCAACACCTCCGGTGCCAGACCGCGCTGCACGATCAGCTCAGCACCGGCAACGACGTTGGCCACCGGCACCTGGTCACCGCCCACGGTCCAGGTGCCGGGCTCGGCACCGGGTTTCGGATCGATCGTCACGGTCTGGTGACCTGCCCGACCAACCTGGGCGACGACGTCGGCGATCACCGGTGTGCGGTCAGCGGGCTTGCCAAGAACGAAGATCACGGGGCCAGCCATCGGCCCAGTGTTGCACCGACGGACCTGGGTAGTGGTGCCCACCGGTGGCGCGGCGCGCAGCAACGACTCCGAGCTAGGGTTAACCCTCATGACCCAGGGGCTGCGCGCGGAGTGTGAACGCACCTTCCGCCGCTATGGTCTGCCGCTGTTGGTCGATGACCACTCCGCCCGCCGGGACGTGTTTGGCCGGGCCGCCCCGTTCCTGCTGCTGGTGCTCATGTTCGAGGTGGCCGCCGCCGCCCGGCTGACCTGGCCCTGGTGGCTGAATACGCTGGCGAT
>JBMDWZ010000037.1:0-3934 GCA_048594865.1 Beutenbergiaceae bacterium | reverse complement strand
GCGGCACCGGCGTGCTGGTGCTCAGCGGCTCAAGTGGCCGGATAGAGACCCCGCGTGCCGAGCTCTTCGCGCGGCATGGCGCCCTGGCCCTGCCGCTGCAGTGGTTCGGTGGGCCGGGGCAACAACCGGGCCCGTGGGAAGTGCCGATCGAAACCTTCACCGGCGCCCTGGACGCCCTAGCTCCGGAGGTGGACCGGCTGTCCATTCTCGGAGTCTCCTTCGGCGCCGAGGCCGCCCTGGTGACCGCGACCCACGACGCCAGGGTCGACGTCGTCGCCGCACTCGCGCCGTCGTCGGTCATTTGGGCGGGACATGACGGCACCACCTGGACCTCTCATTGGACCCACCGCGGCACCCCGCTGCCCTACCTGCCGATCCACCCGCAAGCCGCCACCACCGATGGGCCGCCGAGCCACCTGGCCACCTTTGAACACGCGCTGACCCACGCCACACCGCAGCAGCGAGCGGCGGCAAGCATCGCCGTCGAACGCATCACGACCGTCCTTGTGGCAAGTGGCGGCGATGACCAGGTGTGGCCGGCGCACAGGTTCGCTACCGACGTCGTGGCCCGCCGCGAAGCGCACGGACTGCCCACCACCCATGTGCACCATCCGGCCGCCGGGCACCGGCTGACCTTCCCGGGTGAAAGCGCGCCCGCCGATGATGGCCGGCTCGCCCGCGGCGGCACCCCAAGCACGGACGCCGAACTCGGTGCCAGGGTGTGGAGTGAACTGCTTCACCTGCTCGATTTGACCGCGAACCCCGACAAGATAGGCGGGTAGGCTGGGTTTCGTTGTCAGCAACAACAATCTCGGTCAGCCCCAATGGAGTGATTACACGAATGCCAGCTTCAGCAACGCTCGCAGACTTCGACGCCACCCGCAGACGCAAAGCACTCGTCGTGCGCGGCGGCTGGGACGGCCACCAGCCGGTCGAAGCCACTGAAGAGTTCATCCCGCACCTGAAGGACCACAACTTCGAGGTCCTGGTGCACGAATCGCCTGAGCCGTACGCCGATGCCGACCTCATGGGTGAGATCGACCTGATCGTTCAGTCCAACACGATGAACACCATCGAGAGGGAGCAGTTCGAGGGCCTGCGTAACGCCATCGAGGCTGGCGCCGGCTTTGCCGGATGGCACGGCGGAATCGCCGACTCCTACCGGAACAACTCCGACTACCTGCACCTGGTCGGCGGACAGTTCGCCACCCACCCGGGCAAGGCTCCCGAAGAACGCCGCGGCGAAATGGACGACAACTACGTCCCGCACGGCTACACGATCACCGACGCCGGCCGTGAGCACCCGATCACTCACGACATCGAGGACTTCACCCTCACCACCGAGCAGTACTGGGTGCTGGCCGACTCCTACAACGACGTGCTCGCCACCACCACCCAGCGGGTGCGCCCATGGGACCCGTGGCACCGCGAGGTCACCTCCCCAGCAATCTGGACCCGACTGTGGGGCAAGGGCCGCATCTTCGTGTGCACCCCCGGGCACCGCGTGGACATCCTGCAGGATGAGACCGTGGGCACCGTCGTGCGGAGGGGGCTGCTGTGGGCCAGCCGTTGAGAATCGGCGCTATCGGCACCGGAAAGATCTCCGGGCAATACTTCGACAGCCTCACCCGGCTGCCGAACCTGCGCCTGGTGGCCGTGGCCGATGCGCTGGAGCAGACCGCGAAGGACGTCGCAGCCGCCCAGGGCGTGCAGGCGATGAGCATGGAGGACATGCTGGCCTCCGATGAGATCGACGCGGTGCTGAACCTGACCACCCCACAGGCGCACACGCCGATCACCCTGGCTGCGTTGCAAGCTGGCAAGCACGTGTACCTGGAAAAGCCGTTCGCCACCTCGATCGCCGATGCGCAAAAGACCGTTGAGGTCGCCAATGAGCTCGGACTACGCGTGGGTTCGGCGCCGGACACCGTGCTCGGCACCGGTATCCAGACCGCCCGTGCGCTCATCGACGACGGTTCGATCGGCGCACCTGTGGGCGCGACCGCGTTCATGCTCGGCGCCGGCCACGAGTCCTGGCACCCCAACCCGGCGTTCTACTACGAGCCCGGCGGCGGCCCGCTGCTGGACATGGGCGTGTACTACCTCACCGCGCTGGTCACCCTGTTGGGTCCAATCACGCACGTGTCGGCGATGGCCAGCCGGGCCCGCGACGAGCGCGTCATTCCCGAGGGGGCACCGCGCGCCGGCGAGGTGCTGCCGGTGCACGTGGACACCTTCGTATCGGCCACCCTGCGGCACGCCAACGGCGCGATCTCCACGCTCGTGGTGAGCTTCGACGTCGTAGCCTCCGAAGTCCCTCGGATCGAGGTCTACGGAGCAACCGGGGCGCTCTCGGTCCCGGACCCCAATACGTTCGACGGCGAAGTCCGGCTCGGTCACAAGCGCGTCTTTGAGGCCGTGGAACCGATGGCCGGTTACCGCAACGCTGGCCGCGGGTATGGCCTAGCCGACATGGCCCGGGCGATCGTCGATGGTGGCCCGCACCGCCAAAGCGCCGAACTGGGCTACCACGTGCACGAGGTGATGGAGCGGATCGATGAGTCCGCGAAGTCCGGTGCGGTGCTGGAGTTGACCAGCACCTGTGAGCGGGCGGCGACCGTGCCGTTGTCGGACGACCCGGCAGCCGGCTGAGGCACACCGCTGACCACAACAAGATCGACTGTAGGCAAGGGAGCTTTTGATGACTGACAAAGCACGCGTAGCGATGATTGGGCACGCCTTCATGGGCGCCGCCCACTCACAGGCATGGCGAGGGGTGCACCGGTTCTTCGACCTGGACCTGGAGCCGGAGATGGCCGTGATCGTGGGGCGCGACGCCGCACGCACCCAGGAATCGGCCGACAAGCTGGGATGGCAGGAGGCCGCGACCGACTGGGAAGAGGTCATTGCCCGCGACGACATCGACATCGTCGACATCTGCACCCCCGGCGACACCCACGCACCGATCGCCCTGGCGGCGCTGGCCGCCGGCAAGCACGTGCTGTGCGAAAAGCCGCTGGCCAACACCTTGGCCGAGGCGCAAGAGATGGCCGCTGCCGCCGAGGCGGCCAAGGCCAAGGGCGTGCGCTCGATGGTCGGTTTCACCTACCGCCGGGTGCCCGCAGTGTCATTGATGAAGCAGCTGGTGGAGCAGGGCGCGGTCGGCGATATCCGGCACATCCGCGGCCAATACCTGCAGGACTGGATCACCGATCCGGAGTTCCCGCTGGTGTGGCGGCTGCAGAAGGACCTCGCCGGGTCCGGCGCGCTGGGCGACATCGGTGCGCACATCCTGGACATGGCGCAGTTCGTCACCGGCCAGCACATCAGCGGCCTGTCCGCCCAGACCGAGACGTTCGTGAAGCGGCGGCCGCTGCCCGATGGCTCGGGCGAGGGCGATGTCACAGTCGACGACGCAGCGGTGCTGGTGGCCCGGACCGACGGCGGAGCTCTGGGTACGTTTGAGGCGTCACGTTTTGCGACTGGCCGCAAGAACCGGATCCTGCTGGAGATCAATGGCTCCAAGGGCACCCTGGTGTTCAACTTCGAGGACATGAACAACCTGCAGTACTTCGACGCCACCCGCGGCGACCTGGCCGGGTTCTCCACGATCCAGGTCACCGAGCCCACTCACCCCTACATCGACGCATGGTGGCCCCCGGGTCACGGCCTGGGATACGAGCACGGGTTCGTGCACCAGGCCAAGGACTTCCTCACGGCGATCGCCGATGGCCAAGACCCGACGCCCTCATTCACCGACGGCGTGGGCATCCAGCGCCTACTCGCGGCCGTGGAAGACAGTGCCGCGCACGAGGCCCGCTGGACCCCGCTGGCCAAGTAGCCCGTCTTTAGCCACACCCCGAGCGCATCCAGATGGTCGTACAGCGCGACCATTCGGGCGCGCTCGCGTGTGTCGTCAGCGGGGGTCGCGGGT
>JBMDWZ010000369.1:0-24872 GCA_048594865.1 Beutenbergiaceae bacterium | reverse complement strand
GTGGTGCCGTCGAGTTCGCACGTCTGGTTTGCCGGTACCACCAAGTCGCCGGGTACGGTCACCGCACCCGCGGTGCCGATGCACCGCGTCACCAGATCGGCGTTCGCTGTGGTCGCGGCCATCAGTCCACCGGCGACTGTCAGGGACACTGCGGCTGCGACCGCCGCCCCTCGTGTTCGTTTACGCATCGTCAACCTTCCGTAGTTCGCTGACCCTGTCGGATAGTTCTGAACGTTGCGGCGTCCGGTGCTTACCCCCTAAAGATGCCCCCAGCGCCGTTGCCAAGGCTTCCACCATAGACAGGGCTTAACGCCGTGGCAATGGTGTACCTGCTTCTTCACTCAGCGTTCAAGGAGTTCCACCGTCAGCGCGCACTGCCCGCTCGCGGGGTCGCCCAGGATGGTGGTGAGCAACTCCCGGGGGGTGGGGTAGTCCTCACCGAGGGCCTGTAGATACCGTGCGTGCGCTTCGAGGGAGGCGACGGCGGAATCGAAGTATGCATCGACGTTCACCTGGTGCGTGGCGTGTGCGGAGTTGGCAAAAGCCACCATCTTCACCCCGCCCCATGGCTCCAAACCGGTGGTCAGCTGGTCGGCAAACAACCAACGGTTTCCGGCGTCGGCGCACGCATCCAGTGCGGCGAGGCCGACGATCCGGTGATCCGCTTGATTGATGCCACCGCCGGCGAACTGTTCGCGATGGGTGAGGGTGAGCACCACGTCCGGTCGGTGGCGGCGGATCGCCTTGGCCAACGATTCCCGCAGCGCGAGCGAATCGGCCATCGAGCCATCGGCGAAGCCGAGGAACTCCACCACCTCCACGCCCACTTCCAGGGCGCCGTCACGTTCTTCTTGTTCGCGCAGCGGCCCGGCCTCATGCGGGGGCAGGTCATCGATACCGGCCTCACCAGAGGTCGCCAGCACGTAACTCACCGCCACCCCACTGGCACGCCACTTGGCCACCGCGGCCGCCGCGCCGTACTCCAGGTCGTCGGGGTGCGCGGCGATGCATAGGACGCGCTCAAAGTTCTCGGGCATAGCAGGCAGAGTCATGGCTCTACTGTGGCATCCAAATGCGCCAACAGACCATGGTTAGACGGCGCAAGGTTCGGCCGAGGGCTGTGGCCGGCCAGGTCATTCAACCGGCCAGCTCATTTAACCGGCCAGCTCATTTAACCGGGCGGCTCATCCAGCCGGACCTCGGCAATCCGGTGCACCGCGATCGTCAGGTCCGCTTCGGTTCGGGTATCCCGGGCCCGCACCCGGCCACCGGACACGCTCACCGGTACTAGCCGTTGCTGGGCGGGGGCACCGCTAGCGCCTGCGACCATCAACGTCACCGGCTCACCGCGCTCGGCGGCCAACTGCAGAGTTTGCACCACGTTCGCCGGATCCCCGGCGGTCACGGTCGATCGATGTTGGCCAGAGGGCCGCTGGGCGTCCTTCGCCCGGATTCGAGCGATCAAAGCTGCGAGGGCATCGGGATCATCGGCGAGCGTGCGGACCGCCGCCGGTTCGGGCAGGGTCCGGGTCGCCACGATCTGGGTGGAGGCGGGGGCGTGGGTGCGCCCATCGGCGCCCTCGATCACTGCCGAGTGCCCGCGGGCGGCTAAGTGCTCCACCAGGTCTGCCGGGCGCAGCGGACTGAGGAGCACGTTGGGGGTAATCGCCCGCAGCCCCAAGAAGTCCAGGCGTCGGTCCGAGAGCACCGCCGCGATCACACCCTCATCACCGGAGTGGATCACCGCACCGGCGCTCGCGACCCGCACTTGACCGTGTTTACGGGCCACGTCTCCCACGAGATACCGCAGGGGCTGCGGCACGCCGGTGGCGCTGAGCCCTTCAAGGTCGGCCACGAGTTGGTCGGGATCATGGCCAGCGTCCAAGGCGTTTTGTACCGAGCGGGGCGTGAACCGAACGGCCATCGCCGAGCCGCGGGATTCGACCTGCGTTGCTTGGGACAATAGCCCCGCCAGCTCCGGCCCGGGGCGGCCCGGGACGATGCCGGTGAGGTCTCCCTGGATGATCACTTCGTTCACGATCGGGGGCAGCGCCGCCGCGAACGCTGCCGCCACGGCGTCGGCCTGGTTGAGCTGGACCGCATGGCCGCCCTGGTCTGGAAGGTGGGGTTGGTCAAGCAGTGCCCGGCCGGCTTTGGACAGCGCGCCCGCGCCGGTGAGGCCCAGCACGGACATCTCCTTCAGCACGGCCTCCACGGTGGCGGCCGGTGGGCTGGTGCGCGGCCGGTACCAACCCAAGTGTGCGGTCACTGCCGCGGCGCTGGGCGCGCTACCTTCGGGCCACCGGCTCAGGGCCGCCAGCACATCGGCGCGCAACCCCGGCGCCCAGGCCCGGTCCAGATCCGGTGACAGTGGTGCGCGTAATGCGCCCTTATCGGTGCGGGTCCCGATCAGCCACGGCACCCGGCTGGAGCGCAACCACCCGCGCACCAGGTGCGCCCACCGGTGCTCGATCGGCTCACTGCGTTGCAGCGCGGCGGTGCGGGTAGGAGCCCACAGGGACCCGGCATCATCGAGGTGCTCCCCGATCAGCGGCACCAGCGCCGCCATCTCCACTACAAATGCGGCACGATCGGTCTCGACGTCCAGAGCGGTGGCCATCGATCGCAGGTCGCGGGCGCTGAGGCCGCCACTGCGAAGAACTTGCGCGGGTTGTGCGGTGAGCGCCGAGGTCACCGCATCGACCTGGTGCAGTACTTCTTCCCCGACGCGCGCAGACTCCGCAGCGATGAGGGAATCAGCGCGCTCCGCAGACTCCTCCAATGGGGCCTCGACGGCGATCTGCGCGGCGATCCGATCCCCGCGCAGAGCTAGGGCTACTTCGCGGGGGAGGACGATCCGGTCGGCGCTGGCCGGGTGCACCAGCCTTGCCTCGATGAGCCAGGCGACGGCGGCGTTGCCTTGCACATACGATCCAACGCCGGGTCCCCAGGTGAGGGCGTCGAGCATGGTGATCGCGGCGTCCGGTGCGCCCCGGAGGGCAGCCTTGACCGCGGCCGGGGTGGTCGGCCAGCCCTCTTTGGGGTCCAAGTCCAGGGCCCGCAGTGAGGGCCCCAAGCCCAAGGCGCGGTCCTGCAGTTCGGCTGCCACGGCGGGCAGCAATGACCAGCCGTCGGGATGCGCTGCGATCAGCACCAGGCGGGCCAGCCGCTCAAGGAGGGACTCGGGTGGGAACCCGACCGCGGTGCCGACCTTCGCCGTCGGCACCGGTTGTTCTCCGGCACCGAGCACCGCGAGAGTTTGGGCCACCGTGAGCTCCGGCAGTGTCAGCATCGCCACCGCACGGCGGATCGACGAGGGCGCGCTCGCCCTGGAAGCCAGGGCGGTAATCGACGACGGCGCAGGCGTGGCGAGGTCGGGCCGCTCGCCCAGGAGGGTGGCGAGGTCGTCATCGCCCATGGTGCGCAGCGTGCTCACCAAGTCGAGGCCCGAAGCCTCGCCGTTGGGTCGCGGGCTGGTGGCGCGGAGGCGAGTGGTCATCGGGTCCATCGTAGTGAGGGCTCATTTCAGTTAGTCACACCGCTGGCTGAGCCGTTACCCTGGGCACACTCGTTAGGTGCCCATGCCTAATTTCTTACGTACAGAAGGTCAGGGATTGCGTTGCCAACCGGCAAGGTGAAGTTCTTCGACGCCGAACGTGGTTTCGGTTTTATTGCCTCCGAGGACGGTCAGGAGGTCTTCCTGCACGCCTCGGCGCTGCCGGACGAAGCCGCCCCGCCCAAGCCCGGAACCCGGGTGGAGTTCGGCGTGGCCGATGGTCGGCGCGGGCTACAGGCGCTCTCGGTCCGCGTGTTGGACTCATCGCCTTCGGTCGCTCGCGCTAAGCGCCGGCCCGCTGAGGAAATGGGCGGCATTGTCGAAGACCTGATCAAGTCCTTGGATCGTGCCGGCGGACGCTTGCGTGGCGGCCGGTACCCCGACCGTGCCGAGGCTGCAAACCTCGCCCGATTGCTGCGTGTGGTGGCCGACGAGTTTGATGCCTGAGACCTTTACCCCGGCCCCGAAGAAGGCAGCATCGAGGGCGCCCGCCAAGGATGCGGTGCTCTCCGGTGCCCTGGACCTGGCGCGCGCCGCCCTGGCCGAAGAAGCAGGATCGGACCTGGGTGAACACCTGGGTTTTGTCCTCGAAGCCGAACGGCTGGGATCCCACTACTTTGCGTGCACCGCGCCCGGCTATTCCGGGTGGCGTTGGTACCTCACGCTGACCAGAGCACCGCGCTCGCGGACCCCGATGGTCTGCGAGTCGGGATTGCTTCCAGGCGATGGTGCGCTGTTGGCGCCGGAGTGGGTGCCATGGTCGGATCGGTTGGAACCCGGAGATGTCGGAGCCACCGACCGGCTGCCGTACAGCGCTGACGACGAGCGGCTCGAGCGCGGATTCCTAGCAACCGGAGATCCGGAACTGGACCGGGTTGCGATCACCGAGCTGGGCCTCGGCCGTGATCGGGTGATGAACCGCAAGGCTCTGGATGCCGCCGCGACCCGGTGGCACAAGGGCTCCGGGGGCCCGGGCACTTCAGGGTCCCGACAGGCCGGTGCGGACTGCGCTACCTGTGGCTTCATCGTGCCGTTGGCTGGCAGTTTGGGCACCGTGTTCGGGGTGTGCGCCAACGAATGGTCGCCCGACGACGGCAAGGTCGTCTCCCTGGACCACGGCTGCGGGGCGCACTCCGAAACCGATGTGGGAAACACCGGTGGGGAGTGGGATCAGTCCGAGCCGCACCTGAACGATCTGGAGATCGAGGTGGTTCAGCCGGAGCCGGTAGCGGAGCCTGAGGCGTCGGCAGAGTCCGACGCACAGCCCGAGGCGTCGGCGGAGCCTGAGTTGTCGGCAGAGCCCGACGCGCAGCCCCTGGACACGGGGTCCGGCGAAGAGCCCGACTCGAAGTAAGTGGCGCTCGACGGCGCCGGTGCCGAGCACCCGCGAGCGCAGCCAGCGGTGACTAGCGCATGAGCGCGCACCAACCGGGGCCCGAGCGCTCGTCGGTCTCGATGCGGTCCCTGCTCCCGGGGGTTTACGGACCCTCGCTGGTGTTCGAGATCGGCGTCGGCGCGATGCTGCCGATGATCGCTGTCAGCACCATCCGCCTGGACGGCACTCCGGCGATGGCGGCCCTGATCATGGCACTGCTCGCCGTCGGCAAGATCCTCGCTGACGTGCCAGCTGGCGCTATCGCCGCCCGATTCGGGGACCGGGCCGCGATGGTCGGGGCATCGGCAGTGGCCACCATCGCCCTGGGCCTGCTCGCCTTCGCGCCTAACCTCATCACCCTGGCCGGCGGTGTGCTGCTGGTCGGTGCGTGCGAGGCGGTGTACTCCCTGGCGCGCCAGTCCTACCTGACAGCGGTGATTCATCCGCTGCGCAGGGCGCGGGCGCTATCCACGCTCGGCGGGGTGCACCGCATCGGCTTGTTCCTGGGGCCCTTCGTTGGTGCGCTGGTGGTGCTGGGCGATGAGAACGTTTCCCGCGCCTACCTGGTGGGGGTAGTGACCTCCCTGATGGCAGCGATTATCGTGCTCACCGCCCCCGACCCCGCCAAGGGCTTCGCGCACACCAAACCGGCTGGACCCGGCCACGCGAGCATCGCTTCGGTGCTTCGTGAGCACCGGAAGGTCTTCGCGACCTTGGGGATCGCGGTGCTCGGCGTCAGCGCCGTGCGCGCGGCCCGCAACACCGTGTTGCCACTGTGGAGTGAATCGTTGGGATTCGACCCTTCGGCCACGGCTCTGGTGTTCGGGATCTCCGGTTCTATCGACATGCTGTTGTTCTACCCCGCCGGCAAGGTCATGGATAAGTTCGGTCGGCTATGGATCGCGATCCCCTCGATGGTCGTGATGGGCCTGTCGATGCTCGCGTTGCCGTTAACGTCCTCGATCGTCAGCGTCTCGATCGTGGCCATGATTCTTGGGCTGGGTAACGGCATCGGGTCCGGCATCCTCATGACCTTGGGTGCCGATACTGCCCCTCCTGGGCAACGGGCGCAGTATCTGGGTATTTGGCGGCTATTCGCTGACACCGGGGGAGCGGCGGGGCCCCTCGTGGTCTCCGCCGGAGTGCTGGTGGGCTCACTGAGCGCCGGGATCCTATCGATGGGCGTTCTCAGCTTCGCCGTGGTCGGAGCCTTAAGCCGCTGGGTGCCGCGCTGGTCCGTGCACGCCAATGCTCGCACCAGGCGAGAAGCCGGGATCGAGACCTGAGCGGGGATTCACGGCGGTAACCTGCACGGGATCACCGCCGATTCTGCACACATAGTCGGGTACGCGCGGGTCGGGCGCGATTTACGATATCGGCTATGGCCCGGAAAAAGGACTCGAAGTCGAGGTCGCGCACCCGATTGGCGCTGATCATTGCCCTGGGAATCGTCGTGGCTTTGGTCGCGACCCCGGTGATTGCTTTCCTTATTGCCCAGGATCGAATCGACTCACGAGTGGAACGGTTCGACAGTCCATTTGAGGGCCTTGAAGATCGGCCGGACAACTCCCAGGAAGATGAAGGTGAGTCCGATGACGGCGAACCCATCAACCTGTTGATCCTGGGATCGGACAGTCGAATCTCGGCCGGAGATCCCACCCAATGGGAGGTTGGCGGCCAGCGCACCGACGCCATCATGATCGCCCAAATAGCGGGGGACCGTGAGTCGGTGACCTTTATGTCTATTCCCCGCGACTCCTGGGTGCCTATCCCGGGGCACGGCGATGCCAAGATCAATGCCGCGTTCTCCTGGGGCGGGCCGGCGCTGATGGTCAACACCGTCGAAGACCTCACCGGTATTCACATCGATCACCTCGCGATCACCGACTTTGAGTCGTTCCAAGCCATCACCGATGAGCTCGGAGGAGTGGATATCACCCTGACCGAGCCCCTACAGGTGGGGCAAACAACGCTGGACGCGGGCACGCATACCCTCGATGGCGAACAAGCGCTGACCTACACCCGCCAGCGTTACGGTCTTTCCGGCGGGGACCTGTCGCGGATGCAGCGTCAACAGAACTGGATGCGGGCAATGATGTCCAAGGTGTTCCAGCGCGAAACCCTCACCGACCCCCGAGCACTGAACGACCTGTTGAATCTCGTTGCCGACAACGTGGCCGTGGACGAAGACTTCACCATCGGCACGATGCGCAACACGGCCATCTCGATGCGCAACATTCGGCCAGAGGACGTCTCCTTCGTCAGCGCGCCGGTTGCCGGCCTGGGCAGATCACCCGATGGCCAGCAGTCCATCGTCGAATTGGACTTCGATGCCCTGGAGCAGATCTCCGCGGCATTCCGACAGGACGACGCTGCGGAGTTTGTGCAAGATAACCCCGACCTGGTGCAACTCGGTGAACTGGTGGAGTGAGCTAGCCGTCTTGACCAGAGTCTGAGCCGTCAGACTCATCGCCATCAGACCCATGGTCGCTAGACCCATCACCGTCGGTGTCGTCACGGGAGTCGTCACCGGAGTCAGCGTCGGCTTCCTCTTCCAGAGATGCCAACATGTCACGCATAAACGCTTGCGTCTGGCCTTGGGAGTTCACAATCTCCTGGGCGATCGCTGCCAGCTCTGGGCTTTCGCCCTCAACGAGCACGTCCTCGGCCGCAAGAGTGCTGGATTCGGCCAGTCCGATCGCCAACCGTAAGTAGGGCTCGCTGGCGTCTTCCCCGAAGGCTTGGCCAAGCTCTCGAAGTTCGGACTCATCCACCGGAGTTTGATCGCCCTCTTCGGGAACCGGCTGGCCCCACACTTCGAGGAGATCTTCAAGATTCTCCAACTCGATGTCCTGGCGGTTGTGCAAACCCAAAGCCACCGATTGCACATCGGCGTCAATGTCCGCTTTGGACAGATACGTGCGGTGGACTTCCAGGCTGGCCCGGTGCATCAGCACAATCTGAGTCGCCGAATCCACATCCACGTGGTTAAACACCGCTTCATCTGGCTCCGGCAATTCTTGCGTGGCGGCAGTCTCTGGCTCGGTGGGGGCTAGCGGAGCTCGATTAGGCGCAGGATCGGTGCACCCGGCAATTACCAGGCAGGCGCCGAGCGTGGCGGCGAGCGAAAGTCGGTGCAGGGTCGTTGAGCGCACCCAACCAGCCTAATGCGAGGTGCCCAATTCGACGCGGATGCTGTGCCCACGGCGCACCGCCGTCTTCAGAACAGCGAACCGGGGATCGGGTAGATCGGGATACACCTGCCGGGGCAGGTCCTGGATCGGCGCCAAGGGCGCCGCCTGCAGAACCTGCTCGGCCAAACGCCGGTCACCGCCCAGAATGATCCCCAGCGGCCGGTGGGAGGCAGTGCCCACCGGCGGCACCAGCAGATGGCGGGCCGCTAGGTCACTGACCGTGCCCACCAACGCATCGGCCTGATTCCCTCGGCGCCGCGCGAACCGTTGCTGTGAGGTGCCACCGGCCGCGGTTCGGGACTGCACATAGGCGGTGCCGCTCTTATGGGAGAGCAGCTCTACGCCGTCGGACAATCCGACGGCGTAACCACCGCGGCGTATCAAGATGACGCCCAGATGCCGGGGTACCTGCGTCCAGGAATCCAGATCGAGCAGGGCGTCGGCGTCGATGGCGACGTGCTCGGACAACACCGGACCACCTGGCCACCGATGCAGCACCGCCGTCTGACCATCACCGCCACGCACTACGCACCGCTGCTCATCCAGCGGACCCAACATTGCGCCGTCGTGCCCGCCCGCGAACCGGGATACCCAGCCGCCGATCCGCGGCACGTCGACCCAGACGGTGCGAGTGCTCACGGTGTGCGATCCAATCGGCAGGGGTGCTGCGGGCGGGTGCTAGATCAGCGTGCGACCAGACCGGCGAGCTCCTCACCGGCCAGGTAACGGCGCAGGTTCTCCTCGATCCGCTCGCCGCTTCCGCGTGGCCGGCCGCCGGCCGAGTGCGGCGTGAGGATCAAGTTCGGTGCGTGCCACAACGGATCATCGGCGGGCAGGGGCTCGGGCTCGGTGACGTCGATTCCCGCGCCCGCGATCTGCCCGGACGTCAGCGCAGTGGTGAGGGCCCGCTGGTCCACCGTGGCGCCTCGGCCCACGTTGAAGAACCAGGCGTGCGGCGGCAACGCCTCGAAGATGGCGGCGTCCACGATCTTTTGGGTGCCGGGCAAGGAGGGCAGGATGTTGACCAGCACGTCGGTCTGGGGCAACAACTCGGGGAGCTCGGCAGGGGTGATGACCGGATAGCCGGCCCGTTCACCGGCGGTGGAGGCCACACCTGTCACCGAGGCGCCCAGGACGGTCAGCCACGGGGCAAGGTGCTGCCCGATCGATCCAAAGCCCCAGATCACCGCTTTGGCGCCGTGCAGGGTGCTGAAGTGCTCCGTGCGCTTGGCCTGGTTACCGCCGATGTGCACGCCGTCCCAGATGGTGTCCTTCTGGGCCAGCACGGCCCGGTCCAGGCGCCGGGCGGCGGCCAGGATCAGGGCGAGGGTGTGTTCAGCGACCGGGCCATCGTGCAGGCCGACGCCGGAGGTAAAGACCACGTCGTCGGCGAAGCCGGCCGACACTGCGGCGTCCATGCCGGCCATCAGGCCTTGCACCCAGCGCAGGTTCGGTAGGTCTTGGGCCAGCCGGCGCAGCTGCTGGCCAGGGTTGGACCACAGCACCAGGGCTTCGGCGTCCCGGTGCTCCTCCTCGATCGGCCGATCGACGGCGTAGATGTGGGCGTGCACGCCCTGGGGGACCTGCAGATCAAGATCGATGGAATCGGGTACCAGGATTTTCATAGCGCTGTGATGGCCTCAGGGTTGGCGGGCGGCGTCCCGGGCGAGCTGACGCCGAGTGTGCACGCGTCCCCAGATGACTCCGCCGATCCCGATGGCAATCCCCACGGCCGCGGTGGCCACCACGTAGCCATCGAGGCCGTGGCCAAGGATCGCGCGGACGACGAACACGACGAGCGCCGCGAACCACACGGCGGTACCCACGGCAAACACCAGAACCGTTGGCACCTTGGCCGGTTTCAGTTCATGGGGCTTAGCTTCGGGATCGACACTGCGCACCATGTGATCGTAGGCCAGATGACGGGCATGTTTCGAAAAGTGCTCCCATGTGGACGCCGGAGCATCGCGCGCGCCAAGATTGCTCACCATGAGCGCAACCTCCAACACCGCCGACCGCTCCGGGTTTGCCGGCTTCCTCGACCGCTACTTCCAGATCTCAGCGAGGGGATCCACCATCGGCCGGGAGGTGCGCGGTGGGATCGTCACCTTCTTTGCGATGAGCTACATCGTCATCATCAACCCCCTCATCCTGGGCACCGACCCCGACGGCACCGGCGCCTTCATCGGCGGTGACGAATCGCTCGCGGTCAGCCGGGTGGCGGCCGTCACCGCATTGACCGCCGGTGTGCTGAGCATCGTGATGGGTGTGGTGGCCCGCTTCCCGCTCGCGGTGGCCGCCGGAATGGGCCTGAACGCAGTGGTGGCCTACTCGATTGCGCTGATGCCCGACGCCGGGCTGACGTGGGCCGATGCCATGGGAATCGTGGTGCTGGAGGGCATCATCATCCTGATCCTGGTGCTCACCGGGTTCCGAGAGGCGGTCTTTAAGGCCGTGCCGCTGGAGCTGAAAATGGCGATCAGCGTGGGCATTGGGCTGTTCATCGCGTTCATCGGCTTTGTAAACGCCGGAATCATTCGCGTCCCCTTCGCCCAAGGCACCCCGGTGGAGCTAGGGGTGAACGGGTCCCTCGGGGGCTGGCCCTCGCTGGTGTTCGTGGTTGGGCTACTGACGGCGGCGGTGCTGTGGGTGCGCAAGACCCGCGGCGCGCTGCTGATCGCGATCGTGTTCGCCACCGTCCTGGCAGTGGTCATCGAAGCGGTCGCCAACGTGGGGATGGCCGATGAAGAGAATCCCTGGGGCTGGCAGCTAAACCCGCCGGAGTTGTCCGGTTCGCCGGTCGCGCTGCCGGACTTCGCGCTCCTGGGTGAGTTCTCCTTGCTTGGCTCGATCGACAAGGTCGGGATCGTCGTCGTCGTCCTGCTGGTCTTCACCCTGCTGTTGGCCGACTTCTTCGACACCATGGGCACCATGGTGGCGGTGGGCGCGGAGGCCAAGCTGCTCGATGAGGACGGCAACCCGCCGCGCGCTCGCGAGATCCTCGTGGTGGACTCCCTGGCCGCGGTGGCCGGTGGTGCGGCATCGTCGTCGTCCAATACTTCCTACATCGAATCCGCATCCGGCGTGGGGGAGGGAGCTCGAACCGGGTTGTCCTCGGTGGTCACCGGAATTGCGTTCCTGCTCACCACGTTCCTGTCCCCGCTGGTAGCGATCGTGCCGTTCGAGGCGGCAACACCGGTGCTGGTTTTGGTCGGTTTCCTCATGATGAGTCAGATCGCTGGGATCGACTGGAAGCGCGCTGAGGTGGCGATCCCGGCTTTCCTCATCATCATCTTGATGCCGTTCACGTATTCCATCGCCGCGGGAATGGGCGCTGGCTTCATCGCGTACGTAGCGATTCAGGCGCTGAGCGGCAAGGCGCGCCAGGTTCACCCATTGATGTGGATTACTGCCCTGTTGTTCGTTGGATACTTCGTGCGAGGACCCCTTGGGGGAGTACTGGGTTAGCGTCACCGGTTCACCAAGATCCTCAAAAGGCCGGGCATGCACACTGCGTGCCCGGCCTTTATTTTGCCCGGATTTGGGAGGTGTGGCCGCGCTCACGAAACTTTACTTAGCAAAACTAACGATCTATTGTTGGACCTCGTGAGTACGCAACCCAAGCACCCAGGACCGGTGGTGGCCGACGTCGGCTTCCCCACTCGGCTGCGGATGACGTTGCTGAAACTCTCACGCAGTTTGCGCGCTCAGCGCTCCGGCGATCTGTCCGATGGGGCTTATGCGGTGCTGGCCACCGTGGTGGCGTTGCGGCCGATGACGCCGGGGGAGTTGGCCGAGCGTGAGCACGTGCGCCCGCCGTCGATGACCCGAACGGTGCAGGGCTTGATCGATGCCGGACTGGTGGACCGCGTTCAACATCCCGATGACCGCCGCCAGGCGCTGGTTACCCCCACCGACGCCGGCGTGGCCTTGGTCAAAGAAACCCGCCGCCGCCGTGACCTATGGCTCTCGCGACGTCTCGCGGCATTGACGCCGGCCGAGCGCTCCACCTTGAAGCAAGCCGAAGAAATCCTGAGGAGGATTTACAACAGTTGAGATCAATGTTCGCCTCACTCAGTCTGCTGAACTACCGGATCTGGTTCGCAGGTGCCCTGGTTGCCAACGTTGGCACCTGGATGCAGCGGGTGGCGCAAGACTGGTTGGTCCTGGCAGTGCTACCCGATGGCTCTGCGATCCACGTGGGAATCGTCATCGGACTGCAGTTCCTGCCCGTGGTGTTCCTCAGCCCGTGGGCGGGTCTGCTCGCCGATCGGATGGACCGGCGCAAGATCCTCATCACCACCCAGGCCGCGCTCGGCGTCCTGGCGCTCGGGCTGGGTCTGTTGGTGCTGCTCGGCAACGCCCAGGTGTGGCACGTCTACTTCTTCGCCCTGGCGCTGGGCATCATCAGCGCCTTTGACGCCCCGGCCAGGCAGGTGTTCGTCTCCGACATCGTGCCGATGTCTTCGCTGGCCAATGCGGTGGCCCTGAACTCGGCATCCTTCAACGCCGCGCGCCTGATCGGCCCCGGACTCGCCGGCCTGCTGATCGCCGCGGTGGGCGTGGGATGGGTGTTCATCATCAACACCGCGACCTTCGCCGCGACCATCGGCGCCATGCTGCTGATGAAGACTGAACTCTTGCAACAGCGTGAACGAGTGGTGCGCGCTAAGGGCCAGCTTCGCGAGGGCATTGCCTACGTGCGCGGGCGCAGCGACATCATCACCATCATGGTGGTGGTGTTCGTGGTTGGCGGGCTGGGATTGAACTTCCAGATGACCTCGGCGGTGATGGTCTATTCGGAGTTCGGCCTCGATGCCACCGAGTACGGAATCCTCGGCTCGGTTCTGGCGGTGGGTTCCCTGGTGGGCGCGCTGATGGCTGCCAAACGTAAACGGCCGAGGCTGCGAATCGTGGTGATGGCGGCCTTCGGATTCGGGATCAGCGCCGGGGTGATGGCGGTGATGCCGAACTATTGGCTGTTCGCGCTCTCGACGCTGCCGGTGGGGTTCTTCTCCCTCACCATGCTGACATCGGCGAACGCGGCGCTACAGGTGTCCACCGAGCCCTCGGTTCGGGCCCGGGTGATGAGCCTGTACCTGGTGGTCTTCTTCGCCGGCAACCCGCTCGGGGCCCCACTGGTGGGCTGGATCGCCGAGACCTACGGGGGTCGGTGGGCGATCGGCGTCGGTGCGATCGGCTCGATCATCATCGCGAGCCTGGCTGCGCTATGGACAGCCAGGCACAACGAACTCACCGTGCGCTACCGGCTGCGCCAGCGCCCGCACCTGGTGGTGCAGGGCGCCCGCGAGGTGCGGACCCAAGCGCGCGAGGACAGGCTAGGGACGACGGCGGCCTAAGGGCTTGGTCGCTGTGGTTACCTGCCGCGGCGGTGCTCTGGGCGTGGGCCGATCGCTTCGCGCTGCTTCTGCCTACGTACGACGGGCCCCTACTTACGGCGAGCCCTACTTACGGCGAGCCCTACTTACGACGAGCCCTACTTACGACGAGACAGCGCCCAGCGACCGGGCCCGGTAGCGGCCAAGGTGATGGCGAAGACCGCGATTAGCGCCACCAGTTCCCACCCGCCGTCGGCGGCAAAGATGCCGTTGCCGCGGTGCACAAACCAGAACGCACCGGCCATGGTGGCCGTGACCAACACCGCGGCGGTCCGCAGGAACGAGCCGAGCACAACCAGGATCCCGCCACCAAGTTCGGCAACGATCGCAAAGATCGCCGCGGCGGTGTGCAACGGGATGCCCATCGCCTCGAAGTTGGCAGCCGTTCCGGCCACGCCAAAGTCGAAGAGCTTCTGCGCGCCGTGAGCGATCAACACTCCGCCCAGGGCCAGCCGGCCAATCAGAAGTCCCAAGTGGCTCGCTGAACTCTTCGTGCGACCGCGGGCTGCGGCCGCGCTGGTGGCGGTGGTGACGTCAGACATGTAGCTCCTCGTTATCGAGATCCGTGTTGTTGAAACTTGGATTAGCCACTGTAGGCACGAGTGGGCGTGTGGTGGCAAGGCGCGGGTGTGAAGCTCGTGGGTAGGAACTGCAACGCTCTTGCTCGCCGGTGAGCGCGGCCCCGGGGCGGCTCGCCTATGGGCCTAGTGGGCCAAGGCCTCGACTACGTAGTCGATGCACGCGGTGAGCGCTTCGACGTCGGCCGGGTCCACGGCCGGGTACATGCCGATCCGCAGCTGGTTGCGTCCGAGCTTGCGGTAGGGCTCGGTGTCCACGATCCCGTTCGCGCGCAGGGTGGCCGCCAATGCGGCGGCGTCGACGGACTCATCGAAGTCGATGGTGCCCACCACCGGGGACCGCAGTGCCGGTTCTTTCACAAATGGTTCGGCGAACGATCTGTGCTGCGCCCAGTCATACAGCGTGCTGGAGCTGGCCGCGGTGCGCGCGGTGGCGAAGTCCAAGCCGCCCTGGTCCATCAGCCAATCCAGCTGCTCGGACATCAACACCAGGGTCGCTAGCGCCGGGGTGTTGAGGGTCTGGTCCTGCCGGGAGTTGTCGATCGCGGAGGTGAGTGACAGCGACGGCGGAACCCAGCGGCCGGCCAATTCTTCCGCGCGCTGCAACGCGGCGGGGGACAGCAGTGCAAACCACAGCCCGCCGTCGGAGGCGAACGCCTTCTGCGGAGCGAAGTAGTACACATCGGTTTCGCCGGCGTCGATCGCCGCGCCGCCAGCCGCCGAGGTGCCGTCGACCACGCTCAACGCGCCTTCGTCTGCCACCCGCTGCACCGGCGCCAGCACGCCGGTGGACGTCTCGTTGTGCACCCAACAGTAGGTATCGATGCCCTCGGCGAGCTCCGGGGCGCGGCTGGAGCCGCGCTCGGCCCTCAGCACTTGCGGCTCGGCGAGGAACGGGGCGCCAGCCACGGCGGCGACGAACTTGGACCCGAACTCACCGGAATCGACCAACTGGGCCCGCTCCCGAACTAGACCGAAGCTCGCGACGTCCCAGAACGTCGTCGTCCCGCCATTGCCCAAGACCACTTCGTAACCGGCCGGGGCGCCGAAGAAGTTGAGCAGTTGCCTGCGCACGTGACCCACGAGTTCGCGCACCGGAGGTTGGCGGTGGGAGGTGCCCAGCAGTCCCTGCCCCAGTGCGGACAACGACTCCAGTTGTTCCGCGCGGATGCGCGAGGGGCCGGAGCCGAATCGACCGTCGGCAGGCAGCAGGTGAGTGGGGATCGAGATCGAGCTCATGAGTGGATCATTCCAGGTTGCGGGGGTGGTACGGCGAATGCGCCCAGGGCGTAGGACTTTTAAGGACACAGTGTCTGCTCGAAGCATTAGGCTGGCATTCGGAGTACCGGGCGATGGCAAGGATGTGCACGTGAGTGACCTGATCGACACCACAGAGATGTATCTCAAGACCGTCTTCGAGTTGATCGAGGACGACGTGGTGCCGCTGCGCGCCCGCATCGCCGAACGCTTGGGGCACTCGGGGCCAACGGTGTCCCAAACGGTGGCCCGGCTGGAGCGCGATGGTCTGATGCGGGTCTCCGGCGACCGCCACTTGGAGCTCACCGAAGAGGGTCGCTCGCGGGCGGTGCAGGTGATGCGCAAACACCGGTTGGCCGAGCGGCTGTTGACCGACGTCATCAAGCTCGACTGGCCCTACGTGCATGAAGAGGCGTGCCGGTGGGAGCACGTGATGAGTGAGCGTGTGGAGCAGCAGCTCCTGGAATTGCTCGATCACCCCCGTGTGGACCCCTACGGCAACACCATCCCTGGGCTCGCCGAGATCGGGGAGAAGGTCAGCGGCAAGGGGGAGATCTCTAGTGACTCCTCGGCCACGCTCGCCGGTGCGGTGAAGGCCGAGCCGGCGTCCTTCGCCCTGGTGCGGATCGGGGAACCGCTGCAGGTTGATGTGGACTTGCTGGGGTCGTTCCAAGGCGCCGGGCTGGTTCCCGGAGTGCAGATCACCGCACATCAGGACGACGACGGCGTTGTGGTGCGGGTGGGCGAGCAGTCCTTGACCGTTCCTGTGGACGTGGCCGCGCACCTGTTCGTGGGCTGAGGCCAACAACGTCGAGCCCCGGAATTCCGAGGCTGATGGCGTCGCTTGGTGGCTCGCGCGAGGTGTGACTTTCTGGGCGTGGCCCAGCGTGTGAACGATCTCACTAAAGTCGATGTGATCGGAATGTGACATTCGTCAGGTGGCTCGGGTAATGTCGGCACCACTCGAAGACGCCATCGTCGACGAGCACCTGGTGGAGGACGCCGAGCCCTGTCACCACCGCCAGGTCCCGACACAAGCACATGACAGGGGCGGGGGACCCAACTCCGGAGCGCAAGTTCCTTGGGGTGAAGTCCGGCCTGGTTCGCCAGGCAGACCGGGTGAAATCTCCCACCCGAACCCGACAGCTGACCTCGTAGGCGAGCTGGAGAAGTAATTTGACTCAACGCACCACCGGCGCCCGACACCGCGCGGCAAGCCGCCCCTCTACTCCGCTGACCGCTTTCGGTCAGGTAGTCACCGATTCCGGCAACGGGCGTCGCGCACTGGCGATCGTCGCGTCCTCCGGACTCGCACTGACGATGGGCGCCTCCACCGCAGCCTCGGTTCCAGCGTCGAACACCAACGCAGGCCTGGGTTCGCTTTCGAACCTGTCGCTGGATGACGACTCGATCAGCACCTCCCCGACCGTCACGGTCGATGCGGACGCCGATTGGTCCTTCACCTCCGCCGTCGTGAGCTCCAACGCTCCGCTCGAGTTGGCTACCACCACCATCGAGCGCTCCGCTGTGCCCGACGCCGTGGCCTCGCGGACCGGCCAGCGCGTTCAGCCCGAGCCCCAGCCAGAGCCGGCCCCACAGCCGCAGACTCAGTCCGCTCCGAGCGCCTCGAACGATGACTCGAACTCGGACTCCGGTGAGCAGGAGAGCTCAGGATCCTCCGAAGAGGCCAACGAACAGCCAGCAGCAGCGCCCGCATCGGGATCCGGTTCGGCAGCCGTGAGCATCGGCCGCCAGTACATCGGCGTTCCCTACGTCTGGGGCGGCGGCACCCCCGCCGGATTCGACTGCTCCGGTTTCACTTCCTACGTGTACGCCCAGCTTGGCGTCTCGCTGCCCCGCTCCTCCGGCGCACAGCGCAACGCTGGCCGCCAGGTGTCGGCGTCCGAGGCCCGCCCCGGTGACATGGTGTGGTGGCCCGGACACATCGGGATCTACTCCGGAAACGGCAACCACATCGCCGCCCGGAACCCCTCCAAGCCGCTGACCGAAGGCCCGATCTCCCACGTGGGACGTGGCGCACCGGTCTACATCCGCGTGATTGAGTAAGACCCAAGGCTTATCGACCGCACCCCAACGGTGCATCGACACTCAACGGCCCGTTCTCGCAGCAGCGAGGACGGGCCGTTCTGTGTCCGGTGTGTGAGCCGATTCGCGTTCTGTAGGCGCAAGGGCTGAGGTTGTAGCACAATAGTCAAGAACAACCCAAGACCTGGGGAGCATTCGGTATGGAACGTGAGCCCACGATTCTCGTCGGCATTGACGGTTCGGCGCCAAGTCTCGGCGCCTTGGACTGGGCTTTGGCGCACGCCAAACGCTCCGGTTTGGGATTGCATTTAGTGTGCTCCTATTCGTTGCCGACCTTTGCCGCCGGCGCTATCGACGGCGGCTACGCCACCCTTGATGACACGGCGATGCGGGAGGGTGCTCAGGCGGCGCTTGACGAGGCCATCGAGCGATGCAGCGATTCGGGTGTCAGTGTCACCAGCTCCTTGGAGACCGGAGACGCCGCAGGGGTGCTGGTGGACCTGTCGGCCCAGGTGCAGCTCGCCGTTGTCGGGACGCGCGGGCGTGGCGGTTTTGCCGAGCGGATCCTGGGCACGGTGTCCTCTGCGCTTCCCGCGCACGCGCACTGTCCCACCGTGGTGGTGCCGCACCGCGTGGAGCCGGGCAGCGAGGATGATCAGCCCGAGGCACCGCTGCATCCGATCAAGCGCATCGTGGTGGGTGTAGACGGATCGGACTCGGCAAAGGTGGCGCTCAACGCGGCCATCGATGAAGCCGAACGCTGGGGAGCCGAACTGACCGCCGTCGTCGGGGTCCCCATGGGAGCCGGCGCCGGACTGCTCGGTTGGCTACCCACCGGGGTGGACCGGGAGACCCTGCTTGCCGACGTGAAGTCCGGGCTGGATGTCACGGTCGACCGCGCAAGCCACGACCGGGATGTCACCGTGCGCCGGCACGCGCTGGATGGCACCGGTGCGGCGCTGCTGTCTGAGTTCTCCACCGCGGTGGACCTCGTGGTGGTCGGCAGCCGCGGGCGCGGTGGATTCACCGGGATGCTGCTGGGCTCCACCTCCCAGACCGTGCTGCACCACAGCGCCTGCCCGGTGATGGTGGTGCCAACACGCAGCACCGGCGACCCTTCGCCGTATGCCTTTAACTGGAAACGGCGGCGGTAGTTTCCTTGCGCCCTTTTGGCGCTAGTTAACTTCCGGCGCGGACCGAAGTGTGAGCGTGCAGCACTTGGCCCCGCCACCGCCCTTGAGTAGCTCCGAGGTGTCCACGCCGATCGGTTCTAGGCCGCGCTCGCGGATCTGCGCCGCCAGGCCTGTGGCCGCCGGTGCGTGCACCACATGGGTGCCGTCACTGACGGCGTTCAGGCCAAGGGCGGCTGCGTCGTCGTCGCTCGCAATGATCGCATCGGGGAACATGCGGGCGATCGCGGCGGCAGAGCCGGGGGAGAACGCCGGCGGGTAGTAGGCGATGAGGTCCTCACGCAGCACCGTGAGCGCGGTGTCCAAGTGGTAGAAGCGGGGATCGGTGAGTTGGAGTGAGACCACCGGGCGGCCGAACGTTTCCTGCGCCTCGACGTGGGAAGCGGTGGAGGTGCGAAAGCCAGTGCCGGCCAGGATCGCTTTGGACGTGCACAGCAGGTCGCCTTCGCCCTCGTTAGTCTCGGTGGCCGGTGCGCCGGTGAATCCGTGCTCGGTGAGCCAGTCCAGGTACGCCGGGCCCTCGCCGGCGCGTTCGTTGTGCCGGAACTTCGCCGAGTAGGCGATCCCGTCGATCACGGTGGCGCCATTGGCGGCATAGACCATGTCCGGGTACTGGGGGAGCGGGTCGATGACGTCCACGGTGTGCCCTAGATCCTCATAGGTGCGTCGCAACACGTCCCACTGCGCCATCGCCCGGCCCACGTCAGTCTGCACCTTGGCGTTCATCCACGGGTTGATCTCATAGCTGACGGTGAAATGGGTCGGTGGGCACATCAGGTAGTGGCGCTTCACGAATGCTCCTTGTGGGTTCTCGGTGCTCGCCGGCGCTGGATCTCAGTGCCGTTGTGAGCTGCCTCGTGGGTGGTGAGGCGGGAACGATTCTCACAGGTCGGGACGCTTGGCGCCATAATGGGCGTGGAATCCGGTACTGTTTTCCGCCGGGCCCCCGTAGCTCAGGGGATAGAGCAACCGCCTCCTAAGCGGTAGGTCGATGGTTCGAATCCATTCGGGGGCGCCCAGGTCGTCAAACCCCGCGCCGAGGTCGTCAAACCCTGCGCCGAGGTAGTCAAACCCTGCGCCGAGGTAGTCAAACCCCGCGCCGAGGTAGTCAAGGTGCGCTCGAGGTCGTCAAATAACGTGACGATCTCGGCCGCAACTTGACGAAGTCAGCGGGGGGATCTGTGGGAGTACGGCCTGGCGCTACTGCGAATCGGGCGGAACCTCGAGCATGCACTCCTGCTGCGCACCGACGAAGGCGTCTTGCATGACGCGTGAGTCTTCGCCGGTCGGCTGGTAGGGCTCATCGGAGAGTCCGACGAACACTGCTAGCCACTCGTCGGACATGTCCGAATCGACTAGCCGCTGGGCCACGCACTCCCGAAAGTCTGCGGACCCTCGCGTCTCTGCGGGGAGCGGTCCGTCTGCGAGCGCGTCGGCCACCTCTTCGACGTCGGGACGGTCGGAGCCAGAGCACCCCGAAAGAACCAATGTCGCCACTGCAGCACCTGCCGCTATAGCTCGTAGGCCTCGCGTTCTCACAACGCCACCGACCGACTCTTCAGACTGTGCACGAGTTAAGGCTATACGGGAACGGGATTGGCCTGGTCCCGTGCACACGAGTTTCTCCAAATCGCGCGGGCGGGGAAGGTAATCCCAGTGCCCGACGACGTCGTTAAACCCCGCGCCGAGGTAGTCAAGTTGCGGGCGAGGACGTCAACCAACCTGAAGATATCGACCGCAACTTTACGAACTAAGCGGGGGATTGGTGGGCGGCTTGGGGGTTGGTTTGGCAGGGGCGGGGAGAAGCTTGAGGCCGATCACCGAGCCCACGATCCCGCAGATGAACACGATCTTGGCGGGCGAGGCCGGTTCGGCCCCAGTGACCATCGCCCAGGTCACCGTGAGCGCGGCGCCCACGCCCACCCACACCGCGTAGGCGGTCCCGATGGGGATGCTGCGCACCGCCCAGCCCAGGCCAACCATGCTGGCGACCAGCGCCACCACGAAGATCGCCGTGGGCACCGGCTCGCGGAAGCCGTTGGAGCTTCCGAGCGCCGTCGCCCACACGGCTTCCAGCACCGCGCTAATGAGCAGAATCAGCCACGGCATCTCAGCTCACCACCTTCAGGCCCACCACGCAGGCCACCAGTAGCAGCAGTAGGCCCAGGCGCCCCCAGGTCGCGCGCTCCAGCCCGGTGACGATCGCCCACAGCGCCGTCAGCGTTGCCCCGATGCCCACCCACACCGCATACGCCGTCCCGGTCGGCAGCGTTTGCATGGCCCAGGCGAGCCCAGCCATCGAGGCCACCAGCGCCACCACGAACAACACCGCCGGGCCGCGCTTCTTGAACCCGTCAGAGGCGGCCAGCGCCCCAGCCCATACGGCCTCGAGCATCCCCGAAGCGATCAGAACAATCCACGCCATCGCAATCCAACTCCTCGATGAGTCAGTCTTGTCGTGATGCGGGTACTGCTCCCTCGTCCGCGAGCCCGATCGCCGGGCTCCACGCCCAATTTTAGATCAGATCGGCGCCTCGGTGCATCCCGGTTCGGTGCCTGCGCTGCGCCCGGCGCCATGAAACTCGCACGCGGTGTACCGAATTTGCTGTTTCTCGGGCCGTGCAACGACAAATTCGGTACACGGTGTGCGCAATGTGGGGACCAGCCAGCCGAGTCGCAGCCCGTCAGCCGCCCAGCCCGGTCGAGCCGGCCAGCCCAGCCCGTCAGCCGCCCAGCCCAGCCCAGCCAGCGCCTAGACCAGGTCGATGCCCCAGTGCACCTCGTGATCCGAGTCGGGCTCCAGGCGCACCAGGTCATCGCCGGTGCGGAACGCGTCGGCCACGCAGCTCATCGGCTCGGCCGCGAGCCCGCGGCGGCGGTGCCCCGGCGCCACGTCATCGCCGGTGCACATCTGCCAACACGACATCGACTTGTCCATCCACATCGCCGCCGTCGCGCCGTCGGCGCCGCGCAACCGCAGCCAAGACCGCCCGGAGGAGTCATAGGTGGCGCCCACGAATGCGTCGTCGATGACCGTGCTACCCAGTTGCCGCGAGGAGCGGAAGTCCAGTTCGGCCGGGATGTCGGTGGCGCCGGTGGGCAGCAACCGGTCATCGGTGGCGATCCACTGCTCGGCGTCCAACTGCAGGTGGGCCTCATCGAGCGGCGCATCCCCGGGGGACAGCCACGGGTGAAAGCCAACGCCATAGGGTGCGGCCGTGGGGCCAATGTTTCTGGTGCGCAGTTCGACGTCGAGCCCTCCCGAGCCCAGCGCGTACCGGATCGTGGTGACCAACTGGAAGGGGTATCCGGTGCGTGCGGGGGACTCCACCATCAACGTCACCGACGCCGGGCCGTGGTCGATGGAGCGCCACCGCTGCCACGCCGTCAGCCCGTGCAGTGCGGTGTGGCGGGACGGCTCGGAGATGTCGAGCTGATAGTCAGCCCCGTCGAAGCTGTAGGCCCCATCGCGGATCCGGTTCGGCCACGGCACCAGCACCGCTCCGTGGTACGCCGGCGGCAGTTCATCATCGGCGAAGGGCACCACAACGTCCCGGCCGGCCACGGTGAAGGACTTCAAGTGCGCCCCCACCTCGGTGATGACGGCTGCCTGATCGCCGTGCCGCAATTCAAAGAGTTCGCCCGTGGGGTTGGCGCGTCCTAAAGTCACGGCGCCACGATACCGGGCAAGCGCCACCCGCTTCACCCACCGAGACGCCCCGCTAGCGAGCGCGCCGCTGGCGATAGGGTGGGCGCGTTCTCCCTCGGAAAGGAACGCATGGTCCAGCACGCTGCCCACCGCCGTCGTTCCCTAACCCTGGCCGCGCACCCACGTGACGCCCGCCCCGTCGACACGATCGCAGGGGCCTGAGTGGGAGACGAGCCAGCGATCGCGGGTGAGGCCCGATGATCGGAGTGCTGCAAGGATTCGCGGTGCTGGTCATCGTGATCGGCCTGGGAGCGCTGCTCGCGCACGTCAAACTCCTCGGTGAATCCAGCCAGCAGATGCTGGCCCGCCTGGCGTTCTTCGTGGCGAGCCCGGCCCTGATGATCACGGTGATGTCCGGCGCGGAAGTCGGTGAACTGTTCTCCGCCAAGCTCGCCGTCACCGCGCTCGCGGTGCTGGTCCCGGCCCTGCTGTTCCTGCTGATCTCCCGGTGGAAGTTCCGGCGCCCCGCGCCCGAAACTGTGATCGGCACGCTGTGTTCGATGTACGTCAACGCCGGAAACTTGGGACTGCCGCTCGCCGCGTACGTGCTTGGTGATGCGGCCCTGGTGGCCCCGGTGCTGCTGCTGCAACTCATTGTGCTGCAGCCCCTGGCGCTTGCGGTGATGGACCGCACCACCGCCGCCGCCGGCACCTCACGCAAAGCGTTGGCGGTGCGCACCTTCACCAACCCGCTGCTGCTCGGGGCACTCATCGGCCTGCTGCTGGCGCTCACCGGCTGGGACATCCCCATGGTGCTGGCCGAACCGATCAACCTGATCGGGGCGATGGCGGTGCCCTCGATGCTCCTGGCCTACGGGGTGTCGCTGCGACTGGGCCCGCGCCCAGGTAAGGGCGTGTCGATGGGCGAGGTCGGCACCACTGTGGCGCTTAAGCTCGTGGTCCAACCCGCGTGCGCCTACCTCATCGGCCTGGCCTTCGGCCTGGATGGTCACTCGCTATTCGCGGTGGTGGTGCTGGCCGCGCTACCGGCCGCGCAGAACATCTTTGTGCACGCCGTTCGCTACAACCGGGGCGTGGTGATCGCCCGGGACTCAATCTTCCTTTCCACCCTGCTGTGCCCGCTGGTGCTGTTCGGGATCGCCGCTCTGCTCGCCTAGGTGAGCGAAACCTGCGCTGAAGGCGCGGAATCACGCCGACCCGGCGGGTTCTCACCGACGTATCGCGGTTCAGCGTTTAGCGTTGGGCTGTGATGAACCGTCGACTGTCTCGCTCCAAGAACTCTGGCCGAAATCAGGCCAAGGAGGCCGAGCCTCTGCAGCCGACCCCGATCACCCCACGCGAACGCGCCGTGGCGCTCGCCGTGGACGGCTGGCGGGAGTCTCTCACCGAGCTCAGCGGCGGCAGTGCACTGTGGGATGTTGAGGCCCTGGGCGATGCGCTGGTCGAACTGACCGCGGCCCACCCCTCCGGCGTCGCACAACTCTTCGCAGGCCGCCCCACCCGACTCAGCAACCTCGTTCGTGAGGGATCGGCACTGGCCGTGGCACGCCGTCGGGTCCGGGTAGTCGCCGCCCGCACCGAGGAACTCGCCCAGCGGTACGGCGTGGCACCCACCTACGTGGCGATGGGAATCGCCAGTTGGCGGACCAGCCTGGGACTCCCCACGCAATCCGACGACGACGGCGGTGCCGGCTCAGCGCATGACGGCACCAACGGCGCGGGTACCGAAAGCGACGGCGCGAGCGCCGAGGTGGACCTGGAGCCGGGCGCTGGCAGCACCCCGGCGATCCCCACCAGCCGCGTGGTCCGCGCACCGGTGCTGCTTCGCCCGGTGAACCTGCACGTGCACGGCTCCGACGCCGACATCAACCTGGAGCTCGACCCCAGCGTCGAACTCAACAGCGTGCTGGTTCGGGACCTGCAGGCCCACGGTGTTGCGATCGATTCCGAGGCTGTGGCCGCCTCCACCATGACTGGCTCTGGCTTTAGCCCCCAGGCCGCACTGGACACCATCGGAGTACTGGGCCAGGCACTGCCCGAGTTCCACCTGGAGCGGCGGATCGTCCTGGGCGCGTTCGTGCACCCCGGGCAGGCGCTCGCCGAAGACTTGGACTCAATGCGTGAGGTCTTGCCGGCTAACACCGTGATCGCGGGCCTCGCCAATGATGACGGCGCCCGCGAGAGCGCCGGGTCGGTTGAGTTGCCCAAGCCCATCGAGGCCGACCGTGACCCACGCTCAGAACCCGGCGTCGGTGATCTGGACCGCGGCCAACTGCACGTCCTAGATTCCGTGGCGACCGGGGCCCACCTGCTGGTCGATACCCCGCCCGGCGCCGACGTGCCCAGCACCGTGGCCGCCGTGCTCGCTCAAGCGGTGACCGCCGGGCAACGAGTGGTCTACATGCCCGGCACCCGGCGCGCGGCTCAGGGCATCACCGACCGGATGAACGATGCTGGGATCGGCTCGGTGGTGCTGGATCTCAGCAGCGACCCGAGCTGGCGGCACAACGCCGTGCAGCGGGTGGTGGATGGACTCAATCCACCCGACCCGCACGATGACCCGGAGATTGACCTGGAGGCCATAGAGGCCGAGCGCAAGGAACTCAC
>JBMDWZ010000368.1:0-8247 GCA_048594865.1 Beutenbergiaceae bacterium | reverse complement strand
GGCGCCCCGGTGGGTCCGGTTTCCGCACAAAGCGGGCCGCGCTCGGCGTGGGGATGGGGGATGCTGGGCATGAGAACCACCTAGCGCAGGACACACAGGAAAGAGGGGCAGCATGTCTGAGGTACACGTTCCAGAGCCGGTCGCATCGTTCATCGATGCGGTCAACCGGCACGACGAAGAGGGATTCCTCAACGCCTTCACTGCCGAAGGGGCTGTGGATGATTGGGGCCGGGATGTCGTCGGCCGCGACGCCATCAAGGGCTGGAGCGATCGCGAGTTCATCGGCGCGACCGGAACCCTGACACCCGAAGAGGTGACCGAAGACGGAAACACCATCACCGTCGTCGGCGATTGGCGTAGTACGCACGCCAATGGCCGGTCCTCCTTCGCCTTCGACATCGTCGATGACGCAATCGCGAAGATGACGATCCGCGAGGGTTAGTTCCGCAGGCCCCCCTCGGGCACGATCCGCAGCAGCCCGGTGGCTCCGTGCCTGGTGTAGAGGTTGCCGTGATCGTCCAAGGTGAGGAATGGTCCGGTGCCATCGAGGATCACTTCGAGGGTGCTGCGCGCCGAGTCGCGGCGCAGCGCCACTGCGGGGTCGAACTCGAAGACGCGACCGCCGGCATTCCCGTAAATCGTGCCGTCTGGTGCAGTGAGCATCACGGCGTAGTTCCCACCGATCCGCTCTCCGGGCCGGTGGCCGGGGAAGATCTCTTCGGTGAACACCCAGTCCAGGGTGTTGGGGTCCATCCCCAGCAGCCAGCCTTCGGAGTAGAACCACACGGTGCCATCGTCCGACGTCGCCGAGGCGCTCACCGCTCGCAACCCGTCCACGGGCAAGGGGACCTCGCTGATCTCCTCGGTTTCGCCGTCGAACACCATCACACTGGCCTCGGAGAGCACCGGGAGGTTGGTGTAGCCGTAGAAGATGTTCCCGCCGCCGAATACTCGCTCGCCGCTGAGGGTGAGGGTGTCGACCGATTGCGCACCCAGCGGCCCTTCGATGGTGGTGCACTCGCCGGTTGTCGAATCGAACCAGCCAAACGCGCCGACGTCCTGCCCGGAGTCCGCCTGCGTGCCGTAGTAGAGCCGATCGCCGTCGCTGAGCAGGCCGTAGGGGCGGTTTTGCAGCGCGCCGATCGTGCATTCGGCCGTGGGCGCCTGCCCGTCGCGTAACTGCGCGGCGTCGAAGGAGGTGATCGTCCCGCCGGGGTAATTGCCTTGGAAGACCCGGCCGTCATGGACTTCCATGGCCTCGGCCTGCCCGCCGAGCGGGAAGGATTCTTGAGTGTCATCGCGCATCGGCGACACAGACCCGATACCGCCGGTGAGGTAACCGGCGCTCCAGATGTTGCCCTCGGGGCCGGTGGTGAGGCTGTTCACCCGGATCGAAACCTCGGGGATGTCGGGCACCTGCTCCACGTCGATGGTGTCGGTTTCGATGTTGTAGCGGGTGAGGAATCCGCCGGAGTTGATGCCCACCAGGGTGGCACCGGGCCACTGCGGATCGTCCAGTTCCACAATGTCCCACTGCCTGGCGAGAATGACGACGTCGTGGGGTAGTTGGGTTTCCACGCCGGTTTCGATGTTGTACTCAAAGAGCGGCCAGCCCTCATACCCGGCCTTGGTGTAGTAGACGCTGCCGTCATGGACCGGACTGGACCCCGGGTGAGCCACCCCGCGGATTTCGTCGACGACCTCCACCTGCAACTCCCCGGCGTCGTCGCGTTCGGGGCGCAGGATCACCAGCCAGTCATCACCAGCGCTGCGGGCATCGCCCACCCAGGCCAGCACGTAGCCGTCGCTGATCACCATGTCTCGCACCTCGAGTGAGTCCTGGATCTCTTGGTCCAGCAGCCCGGTGATGTCCTCGCATTCGCCGGAGTCGATGCCGCATCCGAACAGGTTGACCGTGGTTCCGGTGCCGACGAATACGGTGCGGCTGTTGTGTTCATACCCCAGGGCGCGGGAGTAGTAGGCGGTGTCGGTGAGCGGCACGTCGCCCAACGTCCCGGTGAAACCGTCATCTTCGTTGAAGGTGTACACGGTGGCGCCGGGGTAACCGTCGGTCGGTTCGCCCCACCCGCCGCCGTAGGCGTTGCCCTCATCATCGAAGGCCACGTTGTAGGCGAAGTCCCAGTGCGGGATGTCGGGCTGGCCGGCGTTGACGGCTTCCTCCTCCCCCGGGGTGTACAGCCACAGCGCCGCGGCTCCGTAGGTGCCCACGTACACAGTCCCGGTGACCGGGTTTTGGTTCACGGCCCAGCCGCCGGTGGCGCCCGGCAACCGCACGGAGCGGGTCACCTCGCCGGTTAGAATGTCGGTGGCGATGAGGATGCCCGGGTCGTCTTCACTGCCGGTGGCCATTCCCCACACCACGTCGCGCCCGTTTTCGTCCACGCCCGCATCGCTGGAGAAGAACTGCGGGCGGGCCATCACCTGGGAGCCGAGCGCGGTGTACTGGGCGCTGAGCAACACGTTGTCCGCGTGCAGGGCACCGATCGCGCCGATCTCCACGTGCACGCCGACGGCATCGCTCGGCGCCGATCCGGTGAGCTCCATCCGGTCTCCGCGCACTTGGCGTCCGGTTCCCTCGGTGCCGATGATCTGGCCGTCTTCGTCTACCCAATGCAGGTTCAGCCACCCGATTCGGGTCCGGGTGACATCCGCCCAGACGGTGTACTCGTGCCCCGCTTCGACCGCTGCGACGTCGCTGAGGGCGCCCGCCTGCCGGCAGCCGCGGTCGGCGGCGATCGCCAGCGCCGAATCGCCGTCGGTGGAACCTTCACTAGATGTGGACAACACCTCGGTGCACGACGCGGCGGGGTCTGCGCCGTGGCCATCGGTCACCGTCCAGCCGCTGAGGTCGTCTTCGAAGCTGTGGTTGGGGATCAGGGCGTCGCCCTGCGCGATGGGAACCTCGTCGGCCGCCGGGGGCTCATCGACGTTCTGCTGGGAGTCCGCCTGGGCCGCGATCCCCGGGATTAGTAAGAGGCCGGCGGTCAGGGCGACCAGCCTTCGCCGTCGCTCGCGTTGTCCCCGAGGTACTGCGCCGAGCGCCGGAACCACACCAACATTGTTTTTTAGGCCCATCCGAAAAATCTAATAGGAGATGGCCGAAATAGGAAGGGTTAGCTCGTTTTGCCCGTGGAAGGCTGGATCGGCAGTGGAATCTGCCAGGTCACAACCGTTCCGCCGGCGTCGGCGTTCTGCACCTCGCAGACTCCCCCGCAGGCCGCGGCCCGGGCTTTGAGATTTCGCAGGCCATCGCCCAGGCGCGGCTGAGCCGAGATCCCAACGCCGTTGTCGATCACCCGCAAGAGGAACGTTCGCGAGGCCGAGTCCACGCTGGCTTCTACCTCGCCAGCTGTTGCTCGGGCGTGTCGGGCCATGTTGCTCAGCGCCTCCCGCAGGGTCGCGGTGATGTCGTCGTGCAATCGACTGGGAACATCGGCGTCGATCGGGCCGGCGAAAGAGACGGTGGGTTCAAAGCCGAGTGACCGCCGGGAGTCTGCAATGAGTTCGGACATCGCCTGGCGCAGGCCGCGGTCGTCGATGTTCTGGTGTTGCAGCGAAAAGATGGTTGTCCTGATCTCGGCGATCGTGGCATCGAGATCATCGATGTGTTGCCCCAACCGGTCGCTGATCTCGCCATCGGTGGTGCGGCGAGCGAGCCCCTGGAGGCCCAGCCCGACGGCGAAGATTCGTTGGATCACCTGATCGTGTAGGTCCCGCGCGATCCGGTCGCGATCGCTGTAGACCGCTAACCGGTGCCGATTGCGCTCATTGCGCAGGTTCTCCAGGGCAAGTGACACCTGATCGGCAAACGATGCAATCAGCTCGAGTTCCGACTCTTGCCACGTCTGGCCCTCTCGCGCCAGCCACAGGGCACCGAGCAGCCGGCTGCCCACTCGAAGGGCCACCGCCACGGTGTACTCATCGAAACGCACCGCAGCACTGGAGTTCTGGGCCGCGCTGGAGTTGATGACCAAGGCCAAGTTGTGGTCCATCTCGCCGAGCATCGCCGAGGCCTGCTCGCCCGCGACAGCGGTGAAGGACAGCGGTGCAGGCAGTTCTTCGCCGTCCGCGGGCGGCAGGGCCACGGCAACGATCCGGGCATGGGCGACCTCGAGCAGGAGGTGAGCCAGTTGCTCTCCGATTTGATCCCCGCCTTCGTCGGCCTCGCGGCCAGTGGGCAGAGCCTGCCGGTTGAGCAGACCGATGGCCTCGGTCCCCGCACTGAGCCATCTGCGGTGTCGTTGGCTGGCATCGAAGAGACGGGCGTTATTGATGGCCGCAGCCGCGATCGCGGCCAGCGCTATCAGCAGCCGCTCATCGTCGTCGTCGAACTCCTCGCCCTCGATCTTCTCGGTGAGATAGAGGTTCCCGTACACCGCACCCCGAATGACCACCGGGACGCCAAGGAAGGACCGCATCGGCGGGTGGTTGGCCGGGAATCCCACGGAGTCTGGATGAGCACTGAGGTCGGGAAGACGCAGCGGGCGCGGCTCATCGATGAGCGTGCCCAGCACCCCGCCACCGCGCGGGTAGTCACCGATCGACTCGACCTGCGCACCGGTCATTCCATGGTGGTGAAACTCGGCGAGGAGTTTGGTGCAAGCGCCCGATGAGCCCGAGTGCGGACAACCAGGGGCGCCGCCGCCTCGCTCGGGATGCGTCTCCTCGCTCAGCACCCCGAGGGCCGCATACCTGGCTCCGATGAGCCCGGCGGCGGCGCTGACGATCCCATTGAGGACTTCGGGAAGTTCAAGGTTTTGCGCCACGGCAAGCATCGCCTCGAACAATTCGGACTCGAGATATTCAGGTCCCGCCACGATTCGCTTCCGCCTCGGGTGTGCTCGTGATTTACGTCAGTGCCGTGGAGTCCGGCCTTCACCGGCCACGGGATAAAACTCTATCGGGCACGATGCGCGTTCAATGAGTGGGCGCCATACCGTGAGATCTGCACGGCTTGCCCGCACACTTTTGGCAACAAAGAGCACATCGAAGCCGGCGGCTAATTCTGCGACGGCTATTGGGGTATCGGTGGGGGCGCTGTGTACGCGCACGTCGATCTCTCCGATCTGGTTGCACAGGGAGCGCCAGCTCAGGTCCACATCGGAGGGTTCAAGCGGCTGACGGGCGTCGAAGATGACGAGGGATTGCTGCCGAGCGCGCGCTTCACCGGCGGCGGCGGTAATCAACGCGTGCGCCTCCTGGCTGGTTCGCACGAGGGCGCCGATTGAACCGCCCTGCTCGGTCCAGGTCCACCCGGCCGGCACAATGATCAGCGGATAGCGGCTATGGCTCAGGGCATCGAGGCTGACGGAGCCTCGCAGCACCCTGCTCCAGGCGGTGGCCGAGCGGTGCCCGAGCACCACTACCGTGCCGTGCCGTGCCTGGGCGGCGAGGACTTCACCTGCGTTGCCATCGAGGATGACGGTTCGAACGCGACTGGCTGCGACGCCCCGGGCCATCGCCCGCCGCGCACCGGCGGCCACAGCGGTGGCCGCCGCTTGGTGAATCTGGCCGACCCCCACGAGCCCAAGAGAGCTGGCGGAATCGATGACTGCGGCGATCACCATGGCAGCGTCGTGATGGTGGGCGATGACGGTCGCATAGTCCACGGCACGCAACCCATCGTCGCTGCCGTCGACACCTGTGACGACCGTCCGCAGCGGCGCCGCCTGACTCGGTGAGTCGTTGAGCGTGCTACGGACGATCGTCTGGCTGTGCTCGGTCATGAGTCGTATTTCGTGTGGGTAGTTTTCGGCTTGTTTCCCTGACGGCCCGCGCCGGTCAGCGCAGGGCTCCGAAGCGGGTAACCAGTCCAGTGCGGGCCCACTTGGCGCCCAGGCCCCAGGTGTCTCCCGCGAGGGTCAGAGCCAGCACGATGAGGGTCAGTGCGCCGAGCAGGTGGTCATCGAGGATCGGGTTGGTCACCAGGGGTAGCGAGGCGGCGTACATCATCATGTACAACGTGGCGCCGGCAACGGCGGTGATCCGCATTCCGATTCCGAAGGTGAGGGCCAGTCCGATTCCCAAAAGCCCCATCATGAACAACGGAGAGACCCAGGCCTGGCCGGCCAGCGATTGGAAGAAGCTGGCGAAGGTGCCCTCGGCGCCTCCCAGGTATCCGGCGGTGGGATTGCCCCCGTTGATCCAGGCTCGCTCCGCGGGAGTGGCGAACCCCCATCCGAAGGTCTTGTCAAGGAATGCCCACAGGAAGTAGAAGCCGAAGGAGATTCGCAGTACTGCCAGCATTCTGCGCGCCCACGGGCCATAGCCCTGGACGGCGGCGACCTCAGCGGTGGTAGCGGTCTTGGGGGTAGCGTCCGGCGCTACCGGGGTACCGGACGCAGGTGCCCGGTTGGCGGAATCGGTGGCCGGACGGCGAGCGGCGGTGGCGGTCATGGTCGTTCTCCTTGTACGTGGTAGCCGGCTCCTTGCCGACACCTCAATCCTGTCGATGTCGCCAGCGTCGGAGCAGAGGAGAGCGTCACTACCTCCCACCACCCTGTGTCCCTTAGTTCTCGGGCCTTTCGTCGGGTGGCCGTGGGACTTTAGTCCCAACCGTGGCCCGTAGTGCACCTCTGGGTCGTGTCCAGTGGGCACCGCGGGCGTATTTCGAATTCCACCGATCCGTGCGGAAGAATGGGGTGAGGGTTGATTCCGGCTGGAAAGGGAGAATTCGATGGCGATCCGGTTGTTCCTCACCGATGATCACGAGATTGTGCGCCGCGGGCTGCGTGATCTATTCGAAGGCGAATCCGATATCACGGTGATCGGGGAAGCAGGCACCGCAGCGGAATCGGTGACGGCGATCAACCAGCTCGCGCCTGACGTGGCAGTGCTGGATGCCCGGTTGCCCGACGGCAGTGGAATCGAGGTGTGCAGGCAGGTGCGGGCCCACAACAGCGACGTGGCTGCCCTGATCCTCACCTCCTACGACGACGACGACGCGCTATTCGCCGCGATCATGGCCGGTGCCGCCGGTTACGTGATGAAGCAGGTGCGCACCGCGGATCTCATCGATGCGGTGCGGCGGGTGGCGGCCGGAGAGTCGCTGCTAGATCCCACCGCCACCGCCAAGGTGCTGGCCCGGCTGCGCAGCGGCGAACAGCACTCCGAGCTCGACGAGCTGACCGACCGCGAGCGCCAGATCTTGGAACTGATCGCTCAGGGTTTGACCAACCGGGAGATCGGCGAGCGGCTCTTCCTGGCCGAAAAGACGGTGAAGAACTACGTGTCGGGCTTGCTTGCCAAGCTCGGGCTGGAGCGACGCACGCAGGCGGCGGTCCTGGCCGCCAAACTGCTGCGCTGACCCCGTCCTCCCACCTGCGCCGACTTCGTCAAGTGCCCGCCGAGGTAGTCACGGCGGTTGACTACCTCGAGCGCAAGTTGACTCGCTCAGCGGTGGGTTTGGCGCCGCAGCGCTAAGCCGCCGAGCCCGATCAGCCCAAGTGCAAGCACGGCGAACAGCGCGGGGTTCACGCCAGTCGAGGCCAATTCACCATTACCTCGGTCCGCCGAACCGCCGCCTGGCACGCCGAAAGCGTTCGAACCATCCGCATTCGAACCATCAGCGCCCGAACTATCAGCACCAGAGCCGTTGGCGGCGCCGGCACCCTCGCCGTTCCCGGGCGATTCAGAGTCCGACGGCGGAGCCTCCTCAGATGGTGTCTCACCAGGCAGCGTCTCACCGGGCGGTGTCTCAGCATCGGTGGGACCGGGCTCCGGCGAGGTTGGCTCGTCCGTGGGAGTCGGCTCAGGCGTCGGCTCCGGATCGGGATCAGATCCGCCGTCGCCCACCGTGATCACCTGCTCCGCCTGCACCCCGTTCACGCTCACCGACAACCGCGCGACTCCCTCACCCACGGCCGTCAACTCACCAGTCGCGGGGTTGAAGCGAAGCACTTGCGCATCGGCCTCCAATGGCAACGCATCCGATGACGCCGCCGCACGTGCCGCGGTGAGATCATCACCGACCTCCACGCGTCCGTCGTCGATCGTCACGCCGTGGCCGTCCCATTGCGCCGACATCGGCCAGCGGACGGGCACCTGCAAGCCCTCATCCTGTTCCACGGTCGCGCTCACCTGCGCCGAGGACCCCACGTTCATCTGCGATGGCGCCTCCAGCGAGAGGGCGTCGACCCGCGGGTTCACCTGCGCCCGCAACCACGCCAACCGCGACTCCGGCACGTCGGGCAGCGTCCCCACCTCACCAGCGGAGGGGTTCACGCC